>NZ_DATIGT010000022.1:0-16646 GCF_035481375.1 Tahibacter sp. | reverse complement strand
CCGGCGGGTACGGAAAGGCTGACCTGATCGAGGATCTGCAGCCGGCCGTCGGGCCCGAGAACGGCTTTGCTAACATCGCTGGCACTCAAAATGACATCGGCGGTCGGCGACATGCGGCGTTTCCTGTTCCTGATTGTTCTGTTTTTTTCATTTGTGAGTTTTGCGGCTTCCGCCTCGGCGCCCGCCGGCACGGTGCTCGTGCTCGGCGACTCGCTGTCGGCGGCCCACGGCATCGCGCGCGAGGCCGGCTGGGTGAATCTGCTGCAGCAGCGCCTCGACGCGAACGGCAAGCAGCGCCGCGTCGTCAATGCCTCGATCAGCGGCGAGACGACCTCCGGCGGTCTCGCGCGGCTGCCCGCGCTGCTGACCGAACACCGCCCCGCGCTGGTCTTTCTCGAACTCGGTGCGAACGATGGCCTGCGCGGACTGCCGCTTGCCGAAATCCGCGCGAACCTCGTGAAACTGCTGGGCCGGATCCGCGACGCGAAATCGCGCGCCGTGCTGGTCGGCATCGAGCTGCCGGTCAACTACGGTCCGCAATACCGCGACGGCCTGCGCGCGATGTATCGGGACTTGGCCGGCGAATTCAATGTGCCGCTGGTCCCGTTCCTGCTCGACGGCGTCGCGCTCGATGCCGCGCTGATGCAGGACGACGGCCTGCATCCGAATGCGCAGGGGCAGCCGAAGCTGCTGGAGAACGTCTGGGCGGTGGCGGGGAAGGAGTTCTAGGAAGCCGGATCGGGATGGATTTTCCGCGTTCACACCGCCATCACCGTGCGGCGACGAATCTTCACAAATGTGAAGACCGACCTCGCCCCGGCCAGGAGGGGACATGAAGCAGCGTGAGGAACCGGCAGGGCTGATCCTGCTGATCGAAGACAACCGCGGCATCGCCGAGATGGTCGGCGAATACCTCGAACGCCGCGGCTACGGCATCGACTACGCCACCGACGGCTTGACCGGGCTGCGTCTGGCGACGAACAACAGCTACGACGTCATCGTGCTCGATCTGATGCTGCCCGGCATGGACGGCATCGATCTCTGCCGGCGGCTGCGCAACGAAGCGAAGAAGTCGACGCCGGTGCTCATGCTGACCGCGCGCGACACGCTCGACGACAAGCTCGTCGGCCTCGATGCGGGCGCCGACGACTACCTCGTCAAGCCGTTCGAGATCCGCGAACTCGAAGCGCGCGTGCGCGCGCTGATCCGGCGCGATCGCCGCCTCGTCAGTGCGGAAGTGCTGAAAGTGGCCGACCTCGTCCTCGATACGGCCACCTTGCGCCTGACGCGCGGCGGCCACGAACTCGTCGTGTCGCCGATCGGCATCAAGCTTCTGACCATCCTCATGCGCGAGTCGCCGCGCGTCGTGAGCCGGCGCGACATCGAGCGCGAGATCTGGGGCGACACGCTGCCCGACTCCGATACCTTGCGCTCGCACCTGTACAACCTGCGCAAGATCATCGACAAGCCGTTCCAGCAGCAGCTGCTGCACACCATCCACAGCGCCGGATACCGACTGGCCGATCTCGATGCGGAACTCGCGGCGAGCAGTCAGGCCTGATCGATGGATCGGCCCGGGGGCATTCGGCGCAAGATCCGAGCCGTCTTCTTCCTGCAGCTCGCCGCGATCAGTCTCGCGACGCTCATCGGCGTCTATGGCGCCGGCGTCGTCATCGAAGATCATCTGATCAGGCGCGCGCTCGAGGAGGAAGCGCAGTACGCGCTGCAGCGGCTGCGCACACGCCCCGATGCGGCCTTGCCGCATACCTACAATCTGCGCGCCTACCTCATCGGCGACGCGCGGCACGGCGCCGTGCCGGCGGACCTGCAGGGGCTGGCGCCGGGCTTCCACGGCCGCGACATCGAGGGCCGCGACGATCTCGTCTATGTCGTCGACGGCGAGCCCGGCCGGCTGCTGCTCGTGTTCGACCGCGGCCGCGTGCATGCGTTCCTGCTCGTGTTCGGCGTCGCGCTGCTCGCGCTCGTACTCGTCATCATCTATTTCACGACCTGGCTGACCTATCGCGCCTCGCGCCGCGCGGTCACGCCGGTCGTCGCACTCGCGCGCGCCGTGCGCGACTGGGATCCGAAGGCCGGCGACCTCGGCGCGCTCGAACTCGACAAGCTGCCCGAGCAGACCGACCACGACGCCGAGGCGCTCGCCGGCGCGTTGCGCGCATTCATGCGCCGCATCGACGAATTCGTCGAGCGCGAACGCAACTTCACGCGCGATGCGAGCCACGAGCTGCGCAGTCCGCTGACCATCATCAAGGTCGCCGCGGACGTGCTCGAAGACGAGGAACAGCTCACCGCGTTCGCGCGCCGCTCGATCGGCCGCATCCGCACGGCGACGCGCGACATGGAAGCGCTGATCGAAGCCTTCCTGATCCTCGCGCGCGAGTCCGATACCGGGCTGCCGGAAGAGGATTTCCGCATCGGCGAAGTCGTCGACGACGAGATCGATCTCGTGCGGCCGCTGCTCGACAACAAGCCCGTGCAGCTGCTGCTGCAGCACGAAGGCAGCTTCTGCCTGCACGCCTCGCCGCGCGTGCTTTCGGTGGTGCTCGGCAATCTGCTGCGCAACGCGTGTCATTTCACCGAGCAGGGCCGCGTCGTCGTCACGATAGGCAGCGACTTCGTGCGCGTGGAAGACACCGGGGTGGGCATCAGCGACGGCGATCTCGCGCAGGTGTTCACCCCGTTCTTCCATGCCGGCCGCAACCCGCGCGGCGGCCACGGCGTCGGCCTGACCATCGTCAAACGGCTGTCCGACCGCTTCGGCTGGCCGCTGCAGCTCGACAGCGTGCTCGGCCGCGGCACGACGGCGACGATCCGGTTTCCGAACGCGACGCCGCTGCGCGACGGCGTCGTGCCTTGCGGCATCGACTGAGCGGCGCTACGCGTCCAGCGGAAGTTGGCGCAGCCGCAATGCCTCGAGGCAGTCGAGCGCGCGCGCCAGCGCGTCGCCGTCCGCCGGCGCGTGAAGATCTGCACCGGTCCGCTTCGCGACCGCGGCGATGACGGCCTCGCGCTGCACGCGAAGCCCGTTCGCGACATGCAGCGCGCAGGAGCGCGCATGCGAGGCGCGGTGCGCGAGCGGCTGCGATTCGTCGAGCGCTGCGCGGCGATGCGAGCGGTAGGACATGAAGATGCGGTCGGCGGGACGATGGCGGACGGCGCAGTCTAGCGAACCTGTCCGGGGCGTCGCGACGCCGAATTCGCGGCGCGAACACGCCGCCGGCGGGAAGCTGCCGTCACTCGTCGCAGTGACACGCTCATGCAGGCCTACGCGGATCTCGAACGCGACTCCGGCATCGCCGCCTACGAAGTCGGCCCTGGGTTCATCGTGATTCGCTTCAAGCACGGCGGGACCTATCGCTACGACGCGTCCGCGCCGGGCGCGAAACACGTGCGGCAGATGCAGCGCCTCGCACGCAGCGGGCGCGGACTGAACACGTACATCAACCGGCACGTGCGCGAGCATTTTGCGGCGAAGCTTGCGTAGATCGCCGATAGAGCCCTCTCCTCCGGGCCTGCCCCGGGAGAGGCTTGGGTGAGGGGGAGAAAACGTCAGGCGCTGCGGTGTTCGCTTGTCGCGAATGCGCCCTGTGGACCAGGCGAAGACCCTGCTCACCCAGCCCTCCCCCGACAGCAGCCGGGGGAGAGGAAGCCGAGCGACGCGTCAGTCGCCGCCTCCGTGAACCTTTCGCGGGTTTTTCCGACTACGGTGTCGACGAAACGACAGAGACCTCACGATGGAGCCGGAAAGCACGCATCGCGACATCGCCGACCAGCTGCTGGTCGTGCGCTGCCAGCTCGGCGAGCGCGATGCGTTCGCCGAGCTGGTGCGCCGCTGGGCCGCGTCGCTGCAGCGCTATGCGATGAAGCTCGCGGCTGATGCCGAACTCGCGAGCGATCTGACCCAGGACGTCTGGCTGCGCGTGCTGCAGGGCATAGGCCGGCTGCGCGACGCCGCGCAGTTCCGCGCCTGGCTGTTCGGCATTGCGCATCGTACGTTCATGGATCGGTTGCGCAGCCGCTACGCGATGCCCGTGGACGACAGCGCCGACACAGAGACACTGGCCGCCGTCGATGACGGCGACGACCGCGCCGATCGCGAACGCGCGCTTGCCGGCGGCATCGACAGCCTTCCGCTCGTCGAACGCGAAGTGCTGACCCTGTTCTATCTGGAACAACTGTCGCTCGTCGACATCGCCCATGCGCTCGGCATTCCGGCCGGCACCGTCAAATCCCGACTGTTCCGCGCGCGAACGCTGCTGCGTCGACAACTGCTGTCCGAAGGAGTCCTGCCATGATCGCCCCTGTTTCGCCGACGTCCCTCGAAGCCGAACTGCACCGCATCACCGCGCGCGCGCTGTCGCCTGCCGGGCGCTACGGACATGTCGCCCTGCTGCTCGCCGCCCTGCTGATGGGCGTCGTGATCGTTGCGCTGCTCGCCACCGAACCCGCGCTGCCGCGGCACACGCGCACCGCGCTGACCGCGATGGCCGTGATCGAGGCGGCCTGGATCGGTTACGCCGGGTGGGTGCTGCGACAGCGTCGGCCGTTGATGGCGCGGCATCGCGTCGCCGCCGGCACGATGGCCGTCGCGTTCACGGGCCTGTTCTTCGCCGGAGCGTGTGCGGCGGTCATGGTCGCCGGAACGACGGTGGCGTGGACGGCCGCGGTCGTCGGCGCGGGTCTGCTTGTACTGGCGATCGCGATGCTGGCGCAGGCACGCCGTCGCGTGGCCGAGCTGCAGCACCGGCGGGGCGAACTCGAACGCCTGCTCGGGCAGTCGGCCGCGCGTGAATGAATACGCCTGAATAGAAAGAAGGGCGCGGCTCGCGCCGCGCCCTTCGCCGGTCACGCAGACCGGAATCCTGCTTCCGCGCGATTCACTGCGCATGCGGCCGCGCGGGATTACTGCGCGAGTTCCCAGGCCGAACGGCCGAACGTCGCCGCGCGAACGAGCGTGCCGTCGCGCGAGACGTAGAGGTCGGTCACGTTGACGAGCGGCATGCCCGCGCCGAGGCGCGACCAGGTCGTGCCGCTGTCGGTCGAGTAGTACGCGCCGAGGTGCGTCGCGGCATACAGCGTCGTCGACGTGACCGGGTCGACGCTGACGCTGTTGACCGGCACGCCGGTCGGGAAGCCGCCGCCGTCGATGGCCGTCCAGCTCGTGCCGCCGTTGCTCGAACGCCACAGATGCGTCTTCGTCGAATTCGGCGCGACCGACGACACATAGATGATGTCCGTGTCCGCCGTGTCGTAGGCGATCGAACTCAGGCTCGAGTCGTGGTTCGGCAGTGCACCCGAAGCGGTCCAGCTCGTGCCGCCGTTGGTCGACAGATAGACGCGGCCGCCGTTCGCGACGAGGCCGACCACGCTGGCGCTGCTGCGCGCCGCATTGACGCCGCGGATGAACAGGCTCGTCGTCGGCAGGCCGGTGGTGCCGAGCGCGCTCCAGGAGCCGGCATAGTTCGTGGTCTTGTATACCTTTGTATTACTGTAGGTATACAGCGTATTGCCGCTGACGTCGCCGTCCCAGCGCTTGATCACGGTCAGGAACGGCGCCGAACTGGAGTTGTTGCACTCGGTGATGCCCGAGCAGGCCGAGACGAAGTTCAGGCCGCCGTCGGTGCTCTTCTGGATGCGCGAGTAGTACAGGCTGCCGAGCATCTGATTCGCGTTGGTCTGGTTGATGTCGCAGCCGAAGCCGTCGCCGCCGATTTCCTGATTGAACACGCCGGTCGTGCCGACGCGCACGCGCGTGCCGTTGTCCTGCAGGCCCGCGATGACCGCGTTGCGGTTGTTGGTCGACGAGCCGACCTGATAGATCAGGTGCGCCGCAATGCCTTCGTTCGCGGCGGCGCTCCAGCTCGCGCCGCCGTTGGCCGTGAAGAACATGCCGCCGTCGGAACCGACATAGAGCGTGCCGTTGCGGTCGAAATGCGCCGCATGCATGTCGGCGTGCACGTAGGGCAGACCGAACTGCGCGAGCCAGTTCGACACCTGCGAATACGTGCCGCCGCCGTCGGCGGTCTTCGCGACGAGCAGCTGGCCGCCGAAGTAGACCTCGTTCTTGTTCGTCGGATGGACTGCGACCATCTGGTTGTACCAGCCCTGGCCGCCGAGCACGTTCTGCAGCGTGGTCGACTCGGTGTTGCGGTTCGAATAGCTCTTGTAGGTCGAGCGGTTGCCCTTCTTCGTCGCGCCGACGCCGGTCCAGGTCGCGCCGCCGTCGATCGACTTGAACAGGTTCGCGAAATCGTTCGCGGTGCCGGTGCCGTTCGCGGCCAGCGCGTACATCGTCGTGCGATCCGACGGCGCCGAAGCGACCGTCACGCGCGAGATGCCGCTGCCGTCGGTCACGCCGGCCGCGCGCGTCCAGGTCGCGCCGCTGTCGGTCGAGCGCCAGATCTGGCCGTCGGTGGCCGCAGCACTCGGCGAGGCTTCGAGGCTCAGCACGAAATTGGTGCCGCCGCCCCAGGCGATCGACCAGACGTACGGCGTCTCGGCAGAACCGGTGTTGATCGCGACCGACGCGTAGTTCGCGCCACCGTCGGTAGAGCGGTAGAGCCCCTTGTTCGTCGCGACGAGCACGAGGTTCGAGTTGTTCGACGGAATCGCGATGTCGGGAATGATCGTCGCCGTGCCGAGCACGACCGGATTGCTCCAGGTGTTCGCGCCGTCGGTCGACTTCGACAGGCCGACGCCGGTGCCGTCGAACGGATCGCCGAGGCCGAGGTAGAGCGTGTTCGCGTCGTTCGGATCCATCTCCAGCGTGCCGACCGAGAGCGAACCCAGCGTCTCGGTCTTCGCGTTCCAGAACGCGCCGCCGTCGGTCGACTTCCAGACGCCGCCGCCGGCGAACGCGACGTAGATCGTCTGCGCGTTGTTCGGATCGGTGACGATGCTGCGCACGCGGCCCGTATCGCTGACGTTGTTGAGCGTCGTACCGCCGTTCTGCGCGTAGCTCGCGGCCGTCGGCCCGATGTTCGTCCAGTTGCCGTTGACGGTGACCTTCGCCGAAGCCTGCGGATCGATCACGGCGTCGGACGTATCGCTGCCCGGCAGGAGGCGTCCGCTGCGCTGGCGTTCGCGCTTGGCCGCCTCCAGCATGAAGCGCTGGAATTCCGCCGGCCAGAGCTGCTTTTGATACTTCTGCGATTTGGTGCCTTTGCCGCGCTGTGAATAGCTTTCGTTGTACCACTCGTCCATCGCCTGCCGCCGCGCCGTCGCGTCGTCGCGTTCCTTGGCCAGGGCGATGCCCGGCGCACCCGCCGCAACCGCCAGCAGCACGCCGCCCGCGAGCCACACCGATTTCTTGAACGAACCCCTCATTTGCCCATCCCCGTGTAGATGCCGCCCGTGACGGCGGCGAATCGAAGTCGCGCGATGCGACCCGTGACAGATCAGTCCATGGGCCTGGTCGAATAGGTCTCTGGACTGACTCGCGCCGATAGTAGGGAAGCGACGGAAGGCGTTGCGAGGCGGGGTCATGCCTTTACGAATGTTTGCCCTGCGTACGTATGCGTATGAAATAGTAGGGAAAACCACCAGGGGCCGCTGTTGCGCTGCGACAAGCCAGCCGGTGCCACGGGGGCGAGGGAGGCTCCTTCCGCGGCGCACTCGCGCGCGACGCCGGCTCAGCGCGTGACCAGGTCAGCAGGCCGCCGAACGGCAGCAATGCGAACGCGGCGACGATGCCGAGGCAGCTGGAGTTTCCGCGCGGGTCCGCGTGCTGCGGCAGCGTTTCAGTGCGCGCCGTGCTCGCGCTGCGCGAAGACGACGCAGTCGGGCTACATCCGTGCGAGATGCTCGCGCAGAAACTCGATGAAGCGTTGCGTCTTCGCCGGCAGCAGGCGGGTTTCGGTGATGGCATAGGCCGGTACCGGCGGTGCCTGTCATTGCGGCAGCACGCGCTGCAGTTGTCCGGCGGCAACCGCCTCGGCGACGAGCGGCCCGGCGAGGACTGCGACGCCCTGCTCATGTCGGGCGAGGCGTTCGAGCATGCCCATGCTGTTGACGCGAAAGCGTCCCATGACCGTGATCTCGGTGGACTCGCCGCCGCGATGCAGTGTCGGGGTATCGGCCTTCAGCCCATGGAAACGCAGGCATTCGTGTTGTGCCAGATCGGCGGGCTGCCTCGGTTCGCCGGCGCGTTCCAGGTAGCGCGGTGAGGCATACAGCGCCTGCGGAATCTCGGCGAGCTGGCGTGCGACCAGACTCGAATTCGGCGGCACACCCGTGCGGATCGCGACATCGAACGGTTTGGTCACGAGATCGATGCGGCGTGGCGTGAGATCGAACTCGAAGCTGATGCCCGGACAGCGTGGTGCGAATTCCACCACGAGTGGAAGCATGAAATGTTCGCAAAGTCTACGGGCAGGGGGCGCAGCACGCCGCTGGGCTGGGCCAGCCTCTCGCCGAGCTGCTCGTGGGCCAGCCGCGCTTCGTCGACGATGTGCTTGCAGCGCTCGAAATAGAGGCGCCCGGCCCCGGTCGGCTCGACCTTGCGGGTAGTCCGGTGCAGCAGGCGCAGCCCGACGGCTTTCTCCAGCGCGCCGATGCGCCGCGACAGCGTCGAGTTCTTCAGCGACGACGTGTCCCTGTGGCTGTGGAACTACATGTCCGAAGCCGACGCACTCCATCGCGTCGACCTGACGCCGCTCGGCGGCACCGGTACCGGCGCCGACCGCAGGTACTGCGCTCCACGCGCATCGCGCTGACCGCATCGGGCATTCCGCCGGTTGCGCTGACCTACAAGCTCGACTACATCCGCGAGTGGCGTCGTCATGATCCTGCCGGGCGCGACGACGAAATGGTGGGCGATCAAGGTCGATCGGCAGCTCGGCGATCCGGTGTTTGCGAATGGATTCGATGGGCCTTAGCGCCGTACCCATGCCGCGGCCTGCGTATTCGGACGCAGACCGTAGGGCGCAATAAGCGCAGCGCATTGCGCCAAATCCGCCCGAGCCCCGCTGCCCCGGTTGTCGGCGCAACACGAGCCGGTGAGATGCAGCATGCCCAAGGGCGCAACAAGCGCAGCGCATTGCGCCATGTCCGGTTTCGCAAGGAGCGTGGCGCAATGCATGGGCATCGCACCGTTGAGACGGCGCAATGCGCTGCGCTTATTGCGCCCTACGACAAACGTCGCGGACGCTTTCCGGAGTCGACTCCGCTCCCGATGCGGGCAACCGCCGAGCAGTTTCGTCAATCTTCCGCAACGAGCCCGGTCTGTGCCGCCCTCTGCTGATTCGCAAATATCGCCATCGCCGTCAGCATTCGCCGAAAACCGAGTTTTGCGTAAAACCCTTCCTTGCCGGGATTTGCATACAGAATGATCTTGCGATGCCCGGCCGACAGGTCGCGCAGACGTTCGATGATCGCCTTGCCGAGTCCTATGCCCTGGTAGTCCGGATGCACGGCGACGTCGCAGAGATAGCTGCAGTCGACGCCGTCGGCAAGGGCGCGGCCGGCGCCGACGAGCGTGTCGCCGGCGAAGACCAGACAGGTATAGCGGCTGTTGCCGAAGGAGACTTTCAGGTCTTCGGGTTTCTTTTCGCCGAGCGGCGCGATGCGGTAGAGGTGGGAGAGGGCGTCCCAGTCGACGTTGTCGAGGTCGGATTTCCAGTGCAGCGATGCAGGATCCATGGGCTGTCCATTCAGTGGTGATCGTGACGTGTGGCGCGCCGGACGAGCAGGGCTCAGGGCTTCCAGCTGCGCAGTACGACCTCGTCGATCGTGAGCGTTTTTCCCGCGTCCTTCGCCGCCTGCGCCCAATCGGCAATGCGCGGCGCGGGCGCGGCGGGCTCGGGCGCTCCGTCGACGCTGGCTTTGAGCGCGAATACGACGGGGCCGCCCGTCGCTTCCATCGGTGTAACGGCGCGCAGACGGCGCACGAGTTCGTCGGATTCGGCGGTACTCAACGGCGGATCGAAGTCGATCCATACGTTGCTCGCGCGAACGGGTTTGACCGCTACGGCGAGGTAGCCGGCGCGCGGCGTATTCGATGGCAGGGTTGCAAAGTAGGTACTGGCCGCTTTTTCCAGCGCTTTCATGTAGGTGGCCAGTTCGTCGGCCGAAGCGACGCGCGTTCCGACGATGTCTTCGGGTTGCAGCAACGAAACGCCGCCCAATCTGAGATCGGCGGCGTGCGCGGCAGCGGCGCTCAGCAGGACGGCCGCAACGCATGCGAGGCGACGGATCCGCATGGTGAATGTTTCCGCGATGGAAGTCGGACGCCGATCGTACCGAACTTACCGGCATACCGCCGGTCGCGCGGACATCGTCGTGCGGCTGGACCGGCTGCGAGATTCGATTCCGTCAGATCACCGGTCTGTTGTCGGCAATCGGCCGGCTTCGGCGGAGCGACTCATGAAAGCGTTGATGATTCTGCTGGTATTGGCGACTCCGTCGGTGCTGCGTGCAGCGACGATCAACTGCACGATAGACGGCACGGGCGCCACGCCGCGCGTGACCTACGGCAGCGCGGCCGAGTGCAAGGTCACGGGCAACAACGGTTCCTACCTCATCACGGCGAAGAAGGAGCCGAGGTTCGTCCAGATGTCGTGCTGGCGCGACGGACCCGGCGGAGACGTGTCGCGCTGCATGACGGCAGTTGCGCGGAACTCGATGAACAAGAAGGAGTTCTACGTCGGCACGTTCCAGGAACCGGGCGGTAGCGGCAGGCAGCCTGCCTGGATCAGCGTCACGTTCATCAACTGAGCAGCATGCGGGCCGCGCAGGTTGCCGCTGAGCCGCAGGCGAACCGCAACATCACGCTGATTCCGCTACGAGGAACCCCCGACGAAGGAAGGCACATGCCCCGCGGCGAGTGCCTTGCTTCGTCAAGCGTTCGGCAGAGGCGGCGACCGCGATGTTGCGGTTCGCGGCTTACTCCAACCTACTTTTCCAGGCGGTAGTTCAAGCCGGCGCGGTTTTCGGTCGTCGCATTCTGGGCTTCGAGTTCCCAGAGCCGCGAGAGCTTGTAGCGCAGGGTGATGACCTCGCCCGGCGTGAAGATGCCGACGCCATAGCTCAAATACAGTTTGGGAGAAAGGTATTTTCCGACCGTCAGCGCGGCACCGCCGAGTGCGGTGTTGTCGGCGACGGCGGCGTCGACGCCGAGTCTCGCGCCTATGCTTTTCGCGAGCAGGTCGCCGGTCGCGGAGCCGAGCGCCTGCGCGGCGGCGCCGACGAGATCGCTTTCGCCGCTCTTGAGCGCGGACAGCGGGCGGCCGGTGATCAGGTAGGACAGCGCTTCGGACTGTTCCATCGCGGGTTCGGAATAGACGGTCAGCACGGGCACCTGCGCGGTGCCCTGCACGCGCAGGCCGGCGGTCACGTCCTTGAGCTCGCGCGCGGCTTTCAGATCGAGGCCGGGGTTGTCGATCGCGGTGCCGGCGAACAGCAGGCGGCCGGTCTGGATCTTGAGATCCTGTCCGTAGGCTTTGTACGTGCCGCCGACGCGGATCTCGCCGCGGCCCGTGGTCTGGCGGCCCGGGCGCTCGACGACGACGAGCTGGCCGTTGAGACTGCCGTCGAGGCCGAAGCCCTTGAGCTTCACGTCGTCGCCGAGGCGCAGCGTGATGTCGGCGGTGATCGGCAGCGCATCCTTGGATTCGACCGTGTCGGCATCGACGATGACGACGTCGGGCGAGGTCTTGGCGGCACCGCCGCCCGGCAGTTTCGTCAGGTCGATGTTCGCCTTCGGCATGCTCACTTCGCCGCTGGCCGCGAGGCCCTGTTCGTTGCGGCGCACAGTCAGTTTCGGCGACACGATGACGTGCGCGGCCGGAATGTCGGCGGCGAGGAAATCCTGGCCCTCGATCGCGATGTCGAGCGGTGCATCGGCGCTCGTGCCGGCGTTGCCGGTGATCTTCAGGCGGCCCTTGCCCGAACTGATGCCGCCGTTGACGGCGACGCGGCCCTGATCGTCGAGGTCGATCTGCACCTTGCCGTCGACGAGCTTCAGGCCGGCTTCGGGCACTTCGGTCGCGAAGCCGTCGACGAGGATCTGGCCGCTGACGACGGGTACCGCGATCGTGCCGGCGAAGGCGAGGCGGCCGTCGACCTTGCCCTTGGTGTTGGCGACTTCGGTTGTCAACAGTTCCACAAAGGCAAGGCTGCCGAGGCCGAGCTGGATCTGTCCCGAAAGGTTCTGCTCGGGGCCTGTGACGCCGATCGTGCCATCGATGCTGCCGCCGTCGGAGAGTTTCCCCTGCACGACGATGCGCTGCGACTGCGGCGCGAACGTCGCGTCGACCGAGAGGCCGGTGTAGGCGAGCAGCGGCTGATCGGGGCGGTCGGGATACGCGATGCGGCCCTCGGCGGAACCGATCTTCGCGGTGCCGTCGAGCGCGCCCTGCGCGCTGCGGCGCACGCTGCCGTCGCCGTTGATCTCGCCGCTCAGTGCGAAGGTCGCGTCGGGCGAGGTGATGGCCGCGATCATCGCGAGCGGCAGGCGCTCGATGCGATAGCGGCCTTCGGCGCTGCCGTCGGCGGCCTGGTTGCCGGCGATGCAGATGCGCGGGCCCTGCGCCGCGAGGCACAGGTCGCCGAGTTTCGCCGCACCGCCCGCGTACGACAGCGCGGCCGGCTGTTCGAGCGACCATTCCGGCTGATCCTTCAGCGCGAGCTTCAGCTGGTTCAAGGTGCCGTTCCAGTCTTCGCCCTTGAGCACGCCGCGCAGCTGCGTCTGTATGGCCAGCGCATCGCCGCGCGCGTTGAACGTGAGTTCGTGCGAATCGCGATCGCCCTTGCCGTCGAGGCTCACGCGGTCGAACTGCTGGCCGCCCGCGGTCACGCCGGTCGCGAGCAGTTCCAGCGAGCCGCGCGGCGCGCTGGCGTCGGCGACGTTCGCCGTGATCTCGAGCGAGGTCGCGCGATTGCCGTCGTACGCGAGCGCTTCGCCGGAGACGTTGCCGTTGATCCCGAGCGCGGGCCATTTGCCCTTGAGGTCGAACTGGCCGCGCAGGCGGCCCTGCGCTTTCGGCAGGAAATCGCCGAGCGAGGCCAGCGTGAAGCCGATGCGCGCGTCGGTAGAATCCTTGCCGCCGCGTCCCTGCACGGCGAGCGTGCTGTCGCCGGATGCCAGCGCGAGCGTGCCGTCGATGACGTAGCCGGGCGCGACCCGCAGGTCGGCCGTGCCGGTCACGGGGCGCTGGCGCAAGATGCCGTCGAGCTTGGGCATCTTGATCGTCGCCGTGACGCCGTCGGCTTCGCTGCGGCCTTCGGTCGACAGCTGCAGATTCAGTGCGCCCGGCCATTCCGCGGCGATCGCGCCGGGGTCGAGCTTGTCGGCTTTGACATCGAGCTTCCAGCCGAGCACGGGTTTCAGCGTCACGTCGCCGGTCGCAACGAGCGAACCGGCCGGCTTGCCGTCACGGTGCTGCTGCAGCAGCACGCGTTCGAGCGCGACGCGCTCGTCGTTGCCGTTGACCGCAAGCGCGATGTCGACGGGCCGGCCCGGCGGCCCGACCTGCATGTCGCCGGCGAGCGCGAACTGTTTCGGCGTGCCGTTCAGCGTGACGTTGCCGCGGCTCGCGAGTTCCTGTCCGGCAAGTGCGGCCGGCAGCAGCACGTCGGTCCAGACCAGCGCGAGCTGGGCCTGGGCGTCGTCGGCGAGCGGCACCGTGCCCTTGAGTTCGAGGTTGCCGGGCACGTTCGGCGAAGTGACCGCGAGCGTTTCGACATGCAGCGTTTTCTCGTCGAGCGTGAAGCGCGCGGGATTCACGAGTACGCGGTAGTCGTCGACGTCGATCGTGCCGGCGAACTCGCCGCCTTTCCTGCCGGCCCTGCCGGAAATATCGACGCCCAGCGTCTTCAGCGTCGTGTCCTTGAGCAGCTTGTTCGCGTCGAACCGGGCGGCCTGCAGCTGGAACAGCCAGTCGCGTTCGGCCAGCGTCGTGTTGCCCGCATCGGCGCGTACGAACGCGCTGAGCACGACGGGTTGTTCGAGCTGCACCGAAACGGTCGGCATGGCGCCGTCGCTCATCAGGTCGAGCGCTCCGGCGTAGTCGGTGCCGTCGACGTTCCAGCGGAAGCGGCCCTTGGCCTTGCCGCGGTAGTCGCCCGAGGTACTGGCGAACCCGTCGAGATCGATTTCGCCCTGCGTCGCGCGCAGCGCCAGCTCCTTGATGTCGATTTCGTAGTTGCCCCACGAACCGCGCGTCGCGAAGCTCTGCGCGTTGAACACGTCCGCACCGTCGTGGTTGACGCGGATGTTCGAGACGAGCAGGCGATCGAGCACGATGTCGACCGGCAACTGCTGCGGGAACGGCTGCGATTCGGGTGGCTGCGCCGGCGGCGGCTGCGTCGTCGTGATCACGACGACGTCACCGATGTCGAGATTCTCGATATGGGCGAGCCGGCGCATCAGCGCGAGCGGCGCGATGTCGAGCGTGACGCGGCCGATCTGCGCGTCGACGCCGACGTCCTTCCAGCGCACGTTGCGCAAGGTCAGCGGGCCCGCGAGCGTGCCTTCGGCGGATTCGATCGTGAGCTTGCCGCCGGTCGCGGCGACGGCCCGGTCGAGCGCGAAGCGCAGGCCGGATTCGGTGCGCAGCGCCCAGAACAGCGCGATGACGAACGCGACGACGAGCAGCGCGACGGCGGCGAGCAGCCATTTGAGGACGCGCTTCACAGGTCGGGTCCTATGACGAGGTGGATCTGCACGCCGTCCTTCGGCTCGCGCAGCGGCGCGGCGACGTCGAAGCGCACCATGCCGACGGGCGAGCGCCAGCGCAGGCCGAGGCCGGCGCCGATCTTCGGCTCGAATTCGGTGCCCGAGAATGCGTCGCCCGCGTCGACGAAGGTCGCGATGCCCCACTTGGGCTTGAAGTAGTACTCGTATTCGGCGCCGGCCGTGATCAGGTGCTTGCCGCCGATGACGACGGGCTTGAACGCCGGATCGACTTCGAGCTCCGGACCGATGGTCTGGTAGCCGTAGCCGCGGATCGAGCGATCGCCGCCGGCGAAGAAGCGCAGGTCGGGCGGCAGCCGGTTGAAGTCGTCGACCCAGCTCGTGCCGACGGTGCCGCGCAGGATCAGGCGGTGCCGTCGCTGGAGCTGGCGGATCCATTTCACGTCGCCGCGCAACTGCACGAGATCGGTATCCGACAGCGCGCCCTTGACGGCCGCGCGCGCGAGCAGGTTCACCGAGTAGCCGCGACGCACGAACAGGGGATCGTCGGCGCGCTTGCGCGTCAGCGCGAACTGCGGATACAGCATCGTGGAATTGCCGCGGAATACGACCTGCTTGCGGTCGCCGATCTCGAAGTCGCCGGTCTGCAGATGCAGGCCCAGCGTGCGCGTGAAGCCCATCCATTGCCGGGTTTCGCTCGCGACGAGGCTGCTGGTCTTGGAACGCGTCGTTTCGGTGTCCTCGTCGCGGTAGTTCACGCCGAAATTGAACGTGCGGCTGTCGGTGCCGGGCAGCGGGATCTGATAGAGCGCGGACGCCGAGGTGAGTCGCTGCGCCAGGATGAGTTCGCTCTTGAATTTGTGGCCGCGGCGGTTCATCCAGCGCCGCTCGAGTCCGCCGCGCACGCCGAAGCCCGTATCCGTGCCGATGAACAGGCCGCCGGTGTAGATGCTGCGCTTGGCCGGCGCCAGCGTGACCTTGATCGGTACGATGCCGTCGGCGGCGTTCTCCACATCGGGATTCACGTCGACGATCGCGAAATAGTCGGCTTCGGTCAGGCGCTGCTGCAGCGACAGCAACTGTTCCTGAGTATAGAAATCGCCTTCGCTCCACGGCACGTAGCGCAGCAGGAAGTTCTCGTTGAACTGGCTGCCTTCGAAGTCGGTCCTGCCGATGCGATAGCGCCGGCCCGGCTCCCAGGCGAGCTTGATCGTCGCCTTGTGCGTGCCGCGCGTGACTTCGACGCGGTGCGTCAGGAGCTTGGCGTCGAGAAAGCCGTCGGCGAACAGCGCCGCCTGGATCGCGGCCTTGCCGCGTTCGTAGGCGTCGTGGTTCATCGGCTGGCCCTGCTTGGGCTGGAACGCGCGCAGCGCCAGCCGCACGCTCTTGAGTTCGCGCGCCTCGCCTTCGAGTTTCAGGTCGAGTTCGGCAACCGTGACCGGTTCGCCGGGCTTGACCGTGAGGATTGCGTTCCAGCCTTCCGGCGTTTCCTTGAGTTCGCCGGTGACGGACGCGTCGTAGTAACCATAGGGTTCGAGCGCCGTGGCGATCTGCGCAGGCGCGCGCTCGTAGAGGCGGCGCGCCTGTGCGGCACTGACGTCGCGGTCGGCATACTGCGTCAGGTCGAGACCGGCGAGCGCGGCGATCTTGAGGTCGCCGTCGATGCCGCCGAGCGTCGTGACGATTTTCGCGGCCGATACCGTCGCCGTGTCGAACACGAGCAGCAGGGCGGCCAGCGCGAAACCGCACCGCAGTCGCCGATGCGCGTGCGGCGGGCAGAGCAGCGGAGGCGGGAATTCCTTCTCGGACATGCATTCGTTCCCTGCAAAACGCCCCGGATTCTAGCGCAGGGGAGCAAGGCGTCACTGCCGTCGAGGTTACAGGCGGTGACAGGGTTCACGCTGTTTCGTGCCTACGCGTGCGTTCGGGAGATAGCGCAGCGGCGTACGTCGCCGCCGTGGAGCGGCAGGCTGGCGAGGTCTTCAAAATACCG
>NZ_DATIGT010000021.1:0-25197 GCF_035481375.1 Tahibacter sp. | reverse complement strand
GACTGCCGGCGCGCAGCCTGCTGCCGATCGGCGGCGGCAAGGATTCGCTGGTTTCGGCGGAACTGCTCAAGCGCCACGGCGAAAACGCGACCGCGGCCTGGGTCGGCAACTCGCCGCTGATCGCGGCCTGCGTCGTCGCGACCGGACTGCCCGGCCTCAACATCCAGCGCCAGCTCGCGCCCGAACTGTTCGAGTACAACAAGGCCGGCGCCTGGAACGGCCATATTCCGGTCACTGCGATCAACTCCGCCATTCTCGCGGTCGCCGCGCTGCTCTACGGTTACGACAGCATCGTGTTCTCCAACGAACGCTCGGCGTCGAGCGCGACGCTCGAATACGACGGGCAGTCGGTCAATCACCAGTGGAGCAAGGGTTGGGAGTTCGAGCGGTCGCTCGCAGCCTGGCTGCGCGGTCACGTGGCGGCGGACCTTGCCTATTTCTCGCTGCTGCGGCCTTTGTCGGAACTCGCCGTGACGCGGCTGTTCGCGCGCGAGTCGCGCTACGACGCGGTGTTTTCCAGCTGCAATCGCAATTTCCGCATCCTCGGTCCGCGTCCGGCCGATCGCTGGTGCGGACAATGTCCTAAATGCCACTTTGTATTTCTCGCGCTCGCGCCGTTCCTGCCGAAGCCGCGCCTGCTCGGCATCTTCGGCCGCAACCTGCTCGACGACGAATCGCAGCATCAGGGCTTCGACGCGCTGCTCGAGTTCCACGAACACAAGCCGTTCGAATGCGTCGGCGAGGGCCGCGAATCGCGCGCCGCGCTGTATGCGCTGAGCCAGCGGCCCGAGTGGCGCGAAGACGCGCTCGTCGCGCGCTTCCGCAGCGTCGTGCTGCCGCAGCTCGACGCGGCCGATCTCGCGCTCGCGCCGCTGCTGCAGCCCGACGGTCCGCACGGCCTGCCGACGCGCTTTGCCGGAATCGTCGATGCGTTTTGCTGATCTCGCGGAAAAACGCGTTGCGATCTGGGGTTACGGCCGCGAGGGCCGCGCGACGCTCGCCGTGCTGCGCCGCCGTCTGCCGGGCCAGCGTCTCGCGCTGATCTGCAGCGAGGCCGAGGCCGAGGCCGAGCAGGCGCGCGCGTTCCATCAGGACGCGCTCGACTACGTCACCGTCGAACCGTACGCCGGGCTGCTCTGGAGCTTCGACGTCGTCATCAAGTCGCCAGGCATCAGCGCCTACCTGCCGGCCATCGTCGAAGCGCGCGCGGCCGGCGTGCGGTTCACCTCGGCCACGGCGCTGTGGTTCGGCGAGAACCCGCTCGCACGCGTCGTCGGCGTGACCGGGACCAAGGGCAAGAGCACGACGAGCGCGCTGATCGCGCATCTGCTGCGCAGCCTGGGTCAGCGCGTCGCGCTGGCCGGCAACATCGGGCTGCCGCTGCTCGAACTGATCGACACGCCGGAAGCCGTCGATTGCTGGGTTGTGGAATTGTCGAGTTTTCAGACCGGCGACGCCGACCGGCTCGATGTCGGCCTGATCAACAACGTATACGAGGAACACCTCGACTGGCACGGCTCGCGCGAGCGCTACGTCGCCGACAAGCTCGTGCTCGCCGAGCGCGCATCGACGCTCGTCGTCAACGCGCTGCAGCACGAGCTCGTCGCCCGGACCACGGCGCATCCGCGCCGGAGCGTGTTCGGATCGGTCGCCGGCTGGCACGTCGCCGAGGGCATGATCATGCGTGGCTACGAGCGCGTGTTCGACCTGCGCCGGCTGCCGCTGGCCGGCGAGCACAATGCGCTGAATCTTTGCGCCGCACTGACCGTCGTCGACGCGCTCGGCCTCGACGCGCGCGCGGCGCTGCCCTCGGCACGCACCTTCCAGCCGCTGCCGCACCGCTTGCAGACGCTCGGCGAGCAGGACAACCTGACCTGGGTCAACGACAGCATCTCGACGACGCCGCAGGCCACGATCGAGGCGCTGCGCAGCCTCGAAGGCCGGGCCGTCAGCGTACTCGTCGGCGGATTCGACCGCGGGCTCGACTGGACCGAATTCCAGCGCCATGTCGAATGGCGCCCGCCGGTTGCGGTGATCTGCCTCGGCGCGAGCGGCACGCGCATCGCGCGGCAGCTCGGCGCGGCGCCGACGGACTACCGGCTGGGCCATTGCGTCGCGCTGGCGGAAGCCGTGGCGCTCGCGCGCGAATGGACGCCGCCGGGCGGTGTCGTGCTGCTGTCGCCGGGCGCGCCGAGCTTCGATCAGTTCCACGATTATGCGGATCGCGGCCGTGCGTTCACGCAGCTCGCCGGCTTCGATCCGCAGTCGATCGCTGCGATCGAAGGACTCGGCATCGCCTGATCAGTCGCCGCTGATGAAATCCGGGCCCTTGCCCGCGGTCTTTTCGTAGACGCCGCCGCCGGCGCGACGATACTGCGTGAAGCCGTGCTTCGCCGCGTGGCCTTCGCTGGTCAGGTGGCTGTTGCCGATGATGGTGTTCGGTGCGGAGATCCGGCGCTGCACGGGAGCGCCGCAGTCGGGGCAGGCAACGACGTCCGCATCGCTGAGCTTTCGCAGCAGATCGAAGCCGGCCTCGCAGCGTGGGCAGCCTCGGTCCTGCGCAATGTATTCGTAGATCGGCATGACGGTTGCAGCGAAAGGAGTGTCGCGAGGATGCGGGCGCGCCGCGCGTGCTTCAAGCGGCGACGCCGGCGTTCGCCTCGGCGCTGCGGCGGTAGACATCGTCCATCGCCTTCCAGCGGTTGACGATGCTGCAGAACAGCCGCGCGGTCTGCTCGGTGTCGTACACGGCCGAGTGCGCTTCGTTCGCATCCCACTCGAAGCCGGCCGCCGTCACGGCTTTCGACAGTACGGTCTGGCCGTAGGCCAGGCCGGCCAGCGTCGCCGTGTCGAAGCAGCTGAACAGATGGAACGGACTGCGCTTGTGACCCGTCCGGCGGATCGCGGCATTCAGGAAGCCGAGGTCGAACGACGCGTTGTGGCCGACGAGGATCGCGCGCTGGCAGTCGGCGTCGCGCATGGCCTTGCGCACGGGCCGGAAGATGTGGTCGAGCGCTTCTTTTTCGTCGAGCGCGGCGCGGAACGGATGGGTCGGATCGATACCGGTGATCTCGAGCGCGCGCGGGTCGATGTTGGCGCCCGGAAACGGCACGACGTGCGTGGAAACCACGGGTTCCGGATGCATCCAGCCCTCGGCATCCATGCGAATGACGACGGCCGCGATCTCGAGCAGCGCGTCGCGATCGGAATCGAAGCCGCCGGTTTCGACGTCGACGACGACGGGCAGGAAACCGCGGAAACGCTGCGCGTAACTGACAGGGGTGGATTCGGACATGCGGGCAGGATACCGGATGCCGCCGGCTGCGCCCATCGCGACGCGCCCGCGTTCGTTCAGGCGCGCAGCATGCGTGCGGCGACGGCGAGCGCCGCGGATGCGCCCAGCAGCACGACGCCCAGCAGCGGAATCAGCATCAGGAACGGCAGGCCGATCACGGCGAGCGCGATCGACGCGCTCCAGAAGTCGCCGACGGCGACGATCGGCCGCTGGGCGCCGGCGAGGCGCGCGATCAGATGATCGAGGCTCAGCTTGCCCGCGCCGCCGAAGATCAGCGGCAGCAGCATGACGACGAACAGCAAGGGCAGCTTGAAGTTGCCGTGGCCGCTGTTGCTGATCGAATAGCCGGCCAGCAGGTCGCTCCACATTGTCCACATGTCCGGCCAGTGGACCGCGGCGGTCGCGACGAAGGTCAGGAACATCAGCGAGAACGCGAAGAAGCGCGTACCGAGGCCGAGCCACAGCATCACGCCGCCGATGATCTCGAACCAGGTCGCGATGCCCCAGGACAGGCCGACCGGGACGATGTCGAACGGCCACGGGAATTTCTGCTGGATGTCGGCGAACCAGTTGTCGCCGCGCAGCTTTTCCAGGCCCGACTCCCAGAATTCCCAGCCCATGATCAGGCGCAGCACGGCCGGCGGCACGACTTCGGCCGCGGCTTGCAGTCGCGCGGTCAGCGCGTCCCAGAGAGTGACGAGGCGGGCGATGGCGGACATGCGGGGCGGCCCTTGGCGGAGATTGCGCAACAGGACCGGGTGATGCGGTATTCGCTTTCGCGCGAGATCACGCCGGCGCACGCGCGATCAGTTCGATCCGGTCGCCGAGCGCGTCGCGCAGCAGGCGCTCGTGCGCGGCGCTGGGCTCGACCAGCACGGCGCGCTGCGCCGCGGCGAGGATCGGCAGGTCCGCATAGCTGTCGCTGTAGCTGACGGCCCAGGGCGCGATTACGCCGAACTCGGCCAGCACGGCGATCTTGGTCGCGCCGAACGTGTGCCGGCGCGCGTAGAGGCCCGCGCGGCCGAACTCGATCGTCGAGCCGACGGCCGTCACGCCGGTCACGCCGAGTTCGCGCAGCAGTCCGTCGAGCAGGTATTGCGCCGTGCCGCTGACGACGAATACGCGGTCGCCGGCCGCGACATGGGCGCGCAGGCGCTCGACGAGCGGCGCATTGACGCGGCCTTCGCCCGCGAGCCAGATCGCGCAGAACGCGTCGATCTCCGCTTCGAAGCGGCGGCGGTCGAGGCCGACCGTCAGCGCCCGCGTGAACGCGCGTGCCGCCCAGGGCAGGGTGCGCGGATGGCGCATCAAAGGCAGCAGCGGAAGCATCGGCAGCGCGGCGAGCACGCGCCGCCGGCGCGCGCGCGTCCGCCAGCGCAGATAGCCGGCGAAGCTGTCTCCGCGCAGCAGCACGCCGTCGAAGTCGAAGACGATGGTGGCGGTCATCGCGATGTCGGGAAATCGCACGCGAACGCCGCCGGCGGCGTTCGCGCAAATGCGGGCGCGCTGATGGTCAGCGCGTGCCGAGCACGACGATGGTCTTGCCGGTCACCGTGATCATGCCCTGGTCTTCGAGCTGCTTGAGCACGCGGCCGACCATTTCGCGCGAGCAACCGACGATGCGGCTGATCTCCTGGCGCGAGATGCGGATCTGGCTGCCCTTGGGATGGGTCATCGCGTCGGGCTCTTCGGTCAGGTCGATCAGCGTCTTGGCGACGCGGCTCGTCACGTCCATGAAGGCGAGGCGGCTGACCTTGCGCGAGGTGTGCAGCAGGCGGTTCGACAGCTGCGAGCCGATCGCGAACAGGATCTTCGGGCATTCGGCGGACAGCGACGTCTCGAACAGGTGGAACAGCCGCTCGTAGCTGATTTCGGCGAGCTCGACCGGCGTGCGCGAGCGGACCATGACTTCGCGGCGCGGGGTTTCGACGAACAGGCCCATCTCGCCGATGAACTCGCCGCGGTTGATATAGGCAAGGATGAGCTCGCGGCCTTCCTCGTCTTCGGTCAGGACGGTCAGCGAGCCGTCGATGATGTAATAAAGAATGTTGGCCGAGTCGCCGGGACGGATGATCGCCGTCTTGCTCGGGTAGCGCCGTCGGTGGCACTGGCCCAGGAACCGCTCCATGGCCTGGCGGTCGGGCACGAGCATCGGTGGTGCCTGGACCTTGTTGACGGCCTGTTGCAGGTTGTAACGAAAGTCGGCGATTTTCTGCATGCCCGGATGCCCCAATTCCTCTGCGAGCCGCGTGCGTCCGTTGCGGCTGATGTCTGCGGCCTTTCCCGGCCCCGTGGATTGCGGCGGGTCCCCAAGCGTCCGTCCGCGCAAGCCCGCATCTTAGTCGAAAGCGGCACGGCTTAACGAATCCCGGGACGGCTGTGTAAACCGTAACCCGAATGGTCCATAATCCGCGCCCTTTCCTCCCCCACCCCGGCCTGCGCGAGGTATTACGCCGTGGTCAAGCCTCTCCCGCGTCTGAAGCTCCAAGGTTTCAACAACCTGACCAAGGCGCTCAGCTTCAATATTTATGACATCTGCTACGCGGTGACGCCGGAACAGCGCGATCGCTACATCGAGTACATCGACGAGCAGTACGATGCCGACCGTCTGACTCAGATCCTGACCGACGTCGCCGACATCATCGGTGCGAACATCCTGAACATCGCCCGCCAGGACTACGATCCGCAGGGCGCGTCGGTGACGATCCTGATCTCCGAGCAGCCGGTCATCGACAAGAAGCAGGCCGGCAAGGACGTCATCTCCGACGCCGTCGTCGCGCATCTGGACAAGAGCCACATCACCGTCCACACCTATCCGGAAACGCATCCGCACAACGGCATCGCGACGTTCCGCGCGGACATCGACGTGGCGACCTGCGGCGTGATCTCGCCGCTGAAGGCGCTGAACTATCTGATCGAGAGCTTCGAGTCCGACATCGTGACGATGGACTACCGCGTCCGCGGCTTCACGCGCGACGTGAAGGGCAAGAAGCACTACATCGACCACAAGATCAACTCGATCCAGGACTACCTGAGCAAGGGCATCAAGCAGCGCTACGAGATGATCGACGTGAACGTCTATCAGGAAAACATCTTCCACACGAAGATGCACGTGAAGGAGTTCCTGCTCGACACCTACCTGTTCGAAGCCAATGCGTCCGACCTGTCGTTCAAGGAACGCATCCGCATCGAACAGCAGCTCAAGTACGAGATCGAAGAGCTGTTCCACGGTCGCAACCTCAGCTGAGCTGTCGCTCCGAACAAAAACCCGGCCCCGGCCGGGTTTTTTCGTCGGGGGCGGGAATCGGGGAGCGCCTCGCACCCAAACCTGAATCCGGTTTACGGTTGGCGAACGGGACCGCTGCTAGCATCCGCGCCATCTCCGTCGCCGCCTCTCGAACCATGTCGCGCGCTTCGTTTCGCCGTTTCGCCTGCCTTGCCGCCCCGTTCGCGGCGCTCGCCACGTTGCCCGCGCTGGCCGAGCCTTACGCCCTGCTCACGCTCGAGCCCGCGGACGCCGCGACGGTCGAGGCAGCCGTCATTCCGGTCGACGATGCCGACGACGTCGCGCGCAAGATCCACGCGCAGCTGCGCGCCGATCCGGCCGGCGATGCGGCGCGGCTGCCGGCCGCGCTGAGCGCCGGGGACCGCGTTCTCGTCGAACTGCGTTTCCGCGCGGATGCCGGTCTGCAGCGGGCCGAACAGGCGTTGACCCGCGCCTCCGCGGAAATCCGCAATGTGCTGGCGGTCGATCGTGTCGAAGCCAGCATCGCGCGCGACCGGCTCCACGACCTCGCGCGCGACGCCGACGTCGTCAGCATCGCGCCGGCGCGACTCGTGCGGCCGCTGATCGGCAACCGCACGAGCGAAGGCGTTGCCGCGGGACGCGCGAATCTGTGGCAGTCGGCTTCGCCCGCGCTCAATGGCAGCGGCATCGTCATCGCGATGATCGACAGCTTCGACAACAACGGCAACGAAGTGAACTCGCTGCAGGCCTCGCAGGACTGGCCGCCGGATGCGCGCGTCACGCTGCTCGACTACAAGACCTTCGCTTCGCCGCCGGCCCAGTGCTCGCCGTCGAGCTTCGGCTGCATGAACGTGCGCCACGGCAATGCGACGCTCGAAATCGCGTATGACGTCGCGACCGGCGCGAACTTCCGTGCCTACGACACGATCACCGTCGGCGACTGGCGCCGCGCGATTCTCGATGCGGCCAATCTGACGAATACCGGCGGATCGTCCGGATCGGTGCGCGCGCAGATCATCTCCGCATCGCTCGGCGCACCGCTCGACGGCAAGGGCGACGGCACCGCGTTGCCGGGTTCGATCGCCGAAGCGGCCGGCTGGGCGCGCAACCGCGGCGTGCTCGTCGTGAACGCGGCGGGCAACGAGCGCCAGCAGCACTGGGACGGTCTGTTCACGTCGGCGACTTCGCCGAATGCCGCATTCCACACCTGGGCCGGCTCGAACACGCGCTTCAACGCGTTCGGCAACGGCTCCGGCACGGCGTACTGCATTCCGGCGGGCGAGACGATCGCGGTGGACCTGTACTGGAACAACTGGGTCTCGCCGGGCTCCAACCGCAACTACGACCTCTATCTCTATCGTGCGACCAGCGGCACGACCTGGGAATCGCTGCCGGTCGCGCAGTCGACGTTCCTGCAGAACGGCGGCGCCGGGCAGACGCCGCAGGAGCAGGTCGTGTTTACCGCGAGCGGCAGCACGAGCGGCTGCCCGGCCAACAGCGCCGTGTTCGGCGTCGCCGTCATGCGCGTCGCCGGCACGACCACGCGCGAAAATCTGGAACTGTTCACGAATATCCCGCTCGACACGCGCGTGACCGCGCGCAGTCTCGGCTTTCCGGCCGATTCGCCGAACGTGCTGTCAATCGGTGCGATCAACGTCGCGACCGCGGGCACGAATCCGCAGGAGCCGTTCAGTTCCGAAGGCCCGGTGCTCGCGGCCGGCGGCGGACTGCCGTCGACGAGTCCGGGCAGCGATCCCAATCTCAAGCCCGACGTCGCGAGCTACGACAACGTCAGCACGGTGAGCTACGGCGTCGGCGGCACGAACCCGATTCCGGCGACGAGCTTCACCGGCACCTCGGCCGCGACGCCGCACGTCGCCGGCATGGCCGCGCTGCTGATGCAGCGCAACGGCATCCCGACGACCGCGGCGCAACTCGACACCTGGATCGTGATGCCGCTGCGCACGCTGGCCGCGACCGGCAGCAACGATCTCGGCACGACCGGGCGCGACTATCAGTACGGCTACGGCCGCCTGCGTTTCCAGCGCGAAAACACGCTCGCGTTCCTGCAGGCGCCGGTCAACACCGCGGTGAATGCAGCGATCACGCCGGCCGTCAAAGTGCGCGTGCTCGACGACGAAGGCCTGCTCGTGCCGAACGGTCTGCTCGCGGCGGGTTCGATCGCGATCGGCCACGACCCGAACGGCGGCAGCGCGGTGCTCGGCAACGGCGGCAACGCGTCGTTCGTGCAGGGTGTAGCGACCTGGAGCAATCTGCGCATCAATCTCGGCGGCACCGGCTACACGCTGCGCGCGACCGGCGGCACGCTGCCCGCGGCCACGAGCGCGTCGTTCAACGTGACGACCGGCGCGCCGACGACGCTCGCGTTCGCGCAGCAGCCCTCTACCGTGCAGGCCGGCGCTGTCATGCCGGCGATCACTGTGCGCGTCGAAGACAACGGCGGCAATCTCGTGACCAGCGACAACGCGACCCAGGTGCAACTGACGCGCTCGACCTGTACGACCAGCCCCGTGCACGGCGGCGGTCCCGTCACCGTCGTCAACGGCGTGGCCACGTTCACGAACGTCGCGCTCTACACGCCGGGTTCGAATCTGCGTCTGACCGCCAGCGCCGCGGGACGCACGAGCGACAACAGCGACACGTTCGGCATCACGGGCAACAGCGACTACATCTTCCGCAGCGCGTTCAGTGCCTGCCTGCCGTGACGGCCGGCGCGGAGCGCTATCAGAGGCGGTAGACGACGGTTTTCATCGTTGCCGCGGCGAAGCGCATGAGGTCCGGAATCGGCCGCGGCAGCCGGCGTGCGCCGGCCGCGAGCGCGTGCTCGGCATGGCGCGCTTCGTCGTCCTTCATGACCGCGACGATCGCGCGGCTGCGCGCATCCTGCGCCGGCAGCCCGGTGTGCTCGAGATGCTCGTCGAGATGCGCCTCGACCTGGCGCTCGGTCTCGACGACGAAGCCGAGATTCCAGCCGTCGCCGCGCAGTCCGGCCGCGAGACCCATGGCGTAGGCGCCGGCATACCAGAACGGGTTGAAGACGCTCGCGCGGCTGTCGAGTTCCTGCAGACGGTCCTGGCACCACGACAGGTGATCGGTTTCCTCCTGCGCGGCTTCGAGCAATTGCATGCGTGTCGCTTCGTCGCGCGCGACCGCGGCCTGGCCGAGATACAGCGCCTGCGCGCAGACCTCGCCGGTGTGGTTGATGCGCATGAGGCCGGCGGCATGGCGCCGCTCGGCGTCGTCGAGTTCGGCGATCGGCAGGTCGCCGGCCGGGTTCGGGCGCGCCGCATGCGCGCGCGCGCCGAGTGTGGTGCCGAGCGCGTGCTCGATCTGATCGAAAAGGCGGTCGATGCGGCTGTAGCGGCGCGTGAACATGAGCGTTGCCTCGAGGCGGGAATCAGGATCGGCCGTCGCGCGACGGCGGTGGCGGAGTAGGGCGAGCGGCCGGCGTTTTCAACTGGCGTGCGAGCAAGGTCAGCGGATGCAGCACGTCGATCGCGCGCGCGCGTGCGCGCAGGCCGTTCGCCAGATGCAGGCGACAGCCGATGTTGCTGGTCAGCAGCAGGTCGGCGTCGAGCGCTGCGAGCTGGTCGAGCCGCTCGTCGCGCAGCGGATCGGCAATCTCGGGATGCTGCAGGAAATGCGTGCCGCCGGCGCCGCAGCAGCGTGGCTGCTGCGGCAGATCGACAAGTTCCAACTGTGGAACAAGCGTCAACGCCGCGCGCGGCGCGGCGCCGGCACGCACGACGTTGTCGAGCGAACAGGGCCGGTGCAGCGCGGCCTTCACGGCGAGCGGCGAGAACGACAGCGTGGGCAACAGCGCATCCTCGGCAATGAAGTCGACGATCTCGCGCACCGCGATGCCGCTGCCGGCCAGCGCGTGATCGCGCAGGCTGCCGTAGCAGCCCGACGCCGATACGACGACCGTGTCGACGCCGGCCTCGACGAACGCGGTGCGCGTCGCCTGGGCCAGTATCGCGGCCGTGTCGCCGTGTCCCGCATGCTGCGGCAACGCGCCGCAACAACCCTGCGCCGCTGGCTCGACGACGCGATAGCCGAGCGCGTTCAGAAGCTTTCGCGCGGCGGCGTGCGTATCGCGGTCGAACGCCGACGCGACGCAGCCGAGGAACAGGCCAATGCGGCCGCGCTCGCCGGTCGTCTCGCCGGGGCGCAGTCCGCCCAGTCCCGGCAGCGGCGGAATCGCCGCGATCCAGCGGGCGATTCCGTTGCGGCGCGCGGCACGGTGCCGGGCGAGCGGGCTCAGCCATTTCGACAACCGCAACGTCTGTCCGGTCTGAGCGAGCGCCCGCAGCAGGCGCGGCCGCGCGATCAGTCCATAGATAAGGCGTTGCCGCCGATCGGGCGGTGGTGCAGTGGCCTGCCGGTGCAGATCGATCAGCCGGCCGTACTGCACGCCGGACGGACAGACGCGCTCGCAGGAAAGACAGCCCAGACAATGATCGAGATGCGCCGCCGTGGCCGGTTCGGGCTCGAGCGAACCGTTCGCGAGCGCGCGCGCCAGCGCGATGCGCCCGCGCGGCGATTCGACCTCGGTGCGGCCGACCCGATACGTCGGGCAGGCCGGCAGGCAGAGTCCGCAGAGCACGCACTGGTCGGCCAGCGTCAGCAGTTCGATGGCCGTTTTCGGGCCCGGGGGGATTGAAGACATGCCGGATCATGCTAGCATTCGCGCCCCCCGGCGGCCTGCCGGGTTCAAGGCCGGAACGTAGCGCCCGGGGCTTGCAGCCCTCGGAATGTGCCGCTATCATCCCGCGCCTTTCCCTGCCCCTTCTGGCACAAGGTTTTTTTGTCATGAAAACGATCAGCGCGAAGGCTGAGACCGTGAAGCGCGACTGGTACGTCGTCGACGCGACCAACAAGACGCTGGGCCGTCTGTGCTCCGAAATCGCGCTGCGTCTGCGCGGCAAGCACAAGACCGTGTTCACTCCGCACGTCGACACCGGTGACTACATCGTCGTCGTCAATGCCGAAAAGATCCACACCACGGGCGCGAAGCTGGACGACAAGTTCTACCACCGCTTCACCGGCTACATCGGCAACCTGAAGTCGACCTCGCTCAAGGACATGCTCGCTACCCATCCGGAGCGCGTCATCGAGATCGGCGTCAAGGGCATGCTGCCGAAGAACCCGCTGGGCCGCGCGATGTACCGCAAGCTCAAGGTCTACGCCGGCGCCGAGCATCCGCACACCGCCCAGCAGCCGCAGGCGCTGGACATCTGAATTCCGCAGGAATAGAGCACATGGCACTGCAACAGAACTACGGCACCGGCCGTCGCAAGACCTCCGCCGCTCGCGTGTTCCTGCGTCCGGGCACCGGCAACATCGTGGTGAACGGCAAGACCCTCGACACGTTCTTCGGCCGCGAAACCGCCCGCATGATCGTGCGTCAGCCGCTCGAACTGCTGAACGTCACCGAGAAGTTCGACATCCTCGTGACCGTTGAAGGCGGCGGCACCACGGGCCAGGCCGGCGCGATCCGCCTCGGCATCTCCCGCGCGCTGACCGAATACGACGAAAGCCTGAAGTCGCCGCTGCGCAAGGCAGGTTTCATGACCCGCGACGCCCGCGAAGTCGAGCGCAAGAAGGTCGGTCTGCACAAGGCACGCCGCGCCACGCAGTTCTCGAAGCGCTAATACCGTTTCACCGGGGCAGGAAGCCCCGAACGCAGCACGCACGAGGTCAGAGCGCGCGCTGCGTCCAGTTGATGGGAGATCGTCTAACGGTAGGACAACGGACTCTGACTCCGTTTATCTAGGTTCGAATCCTAGTCTCCCAGCCACACACAAAAAACCCCGCCTTGTGCGGGGTTTTTTGTTTTGCGGCCGCGTAGGCTGCGATCGAACGGAACAGCCAGCCCGCGATTACGGCGCGGGCTGCTGTCGGAAGGCGTGTTACTTCAGCCCCATGTAGTCCCGCTTCCCGATATCGACACCGTTGTGCCGCAGCAGCGCATAGCTCGTCGTGACATGGAAGAAGAACTGCGGCAACCCGTAGGTCAGCAGGTACGCGCTGCCCGTGAAGCGCTTTTCCTTCGGCGTGCCCGGGCGCGTCACGATCTCGCGCGTCTCGCCGCCTTCGAATTGCTCGGGCGCAAGGCTCGCGACGAAGCTGCGGGTCCTTTCGATCAGTGCCTGCAAGTCGTCGAACGACGCTTCGTTGTCCTCGTTCTTCGGGACGTCGACGCCGGCGAGACGTGCCGAGACGCCGCGTGCGAAGTCGCAGGCGATCTGGACCTGTCGCGTCAGCGGGAACATGTCCGGATACAGGCGCGTCTGCAGCAGCGCTGCCGGTTCGATCTTCTTCTCGTCGGCATGTGCCTTCGCCTTGGCGAGTACATCGGCGAGGCTGCCCAGCATCTGCTGGAACACGGGGACGGAAGCGGTGTACAGGGAAACGGTCATGGAAGTTCCTGGCGGTGAGTGTGCGACGTAAGGATCGGTGGGCGGGATTGCGGATAGTGCGCGGTTTCGTACGTGACGCGCACATATCGCTGCAACACCTGCGCGCGCTTCGGTCTTGCGGCCCGAGGACCGGCGTAGATCACCGGCCTGCGGTTCACCTTCGACCGGCAGGCGATTCCGCAACGATGCGGTACCTACGGTCGCTTGCCGGTTGCCTTCGCAACCGCCGGAGTGACCGGGAGATATCTGATCTGGCTGGCGGGCACGATCAATGTCTTTCCGTTCTGGAAGACGCCGCATGCGCGCTCCGAGCAGCGAATCTCGAAACCCGTCTGCGTCACACCGGCGTCGTCCTTCCAGGAGACCTCGCGCCACTTCCGGTACTCCTCGCTCTTCCAGGTCTTGTCCGCATGATCGTTCGCAGCCCACAACGGCGGCCCGATCAGCAGGATTCCGATTGCCGACAGGCATAGCGAAAACAGGAGTGGTGCAGCCAGCGTTCCGACGAGGGAGAAGAACAGAGCGAGTGCCCGACGCAAGACTTCAGGAACGCTGGCAGCACGCTGTTTGGCTGCTTCGCGGTCGTTGAGCCAAGTGTGCGCCTGCTTCGCCCATGCGCGCGTGGACAACCAAGCCAGCCCGAACGACAGCGGAGCAAACCCCAGAGTTGCCCACCAGGCCCATCCCGGAAAACCTTGTTCGAGCCACGAGAACGGCGCGATGGCCACGTGGATGGCGACCTGGAACGCGTAGAGATAGGTCTGCTGCGGGCTGATCGGAAAATCGGCGGCGCTGAGGCCCCATTCGCTGAGCAGGGTCTGATGGTAGACCGTGCCCCACACGAAAGCCGCTGCGAGCAGCACGGGCGGGAACGTCAGCAGGAAGGTGAGGCGAGTCTTGGTGTCTGACACGAGTGCTATCCGGTTGTCGAAAGTCCGTGTTAGTGGCGCTACTGCCCGCATGCTCTCAGCGACTTTCAGGACGCACGCATGCGTATCCGTTTGTGTATTTGTATCTAACGCGCGCGACTGACCTGGGTCGGTTTGGAAGCGCAGTAGCGTGACCGCATCGCATGACGATCGGAGTAGGCGGGTGGCTTGGCCGATCGTCCCGCCACCGTCGCTATCCGGTCCGCGCGCCTGCGTGATTCGGCAAACGGCTCGCTTGCGTCGCCCGCGGAATATCGTGCGCGGTCGGCCTGGAAGGTTCGACGCGCGAACTCCATCGTCTCCTGTGCAACGCGTTCTCGCCCGTTGTTTCACCGCGCAGGGAAAAACATGCCGATCGAGACCACTCGACGGAACTCGCGCGTTCGTTGCGGCGCGGTTCTGAGTTCGTCGCAGCGTGTTGCGCCGGCTGCGGGCCGTGACATCAGCGTCGGCGCGGCACGGATCTGCCGCGCCTGACCGGCACGCGTCGCTCCATGAGCGCGACGACCCATTCGATGAATGCGCGCAGCTTTCCGCTGACGTGGCGGCTCGGCGGAAACGCAAGGTATAGCGGCATCGGTTCCAGTTGCCACTCGCGGAACAGTGCGACGAGTTCGCCGCGCGCGACGTGCGCTTCGGTCCGCATAGACTCCGCCCTTCGCCGTCGCGCACGGCCGGTCGGGACTGCTGCTGCCCCTGGACTGGATGAGCTACGAGAATCTCGATCGCATCGCCGATGCGTTCGTGCCGGCGCGGGGCATCGCAGCGTTGCTGTTGATCCTCGTGCATCTGTTCGCGCGGCGCTTTGGCGTCGCGGGCAAGCTGTTCGCGTATTCGCGCTCGGGCTCGCGCTGGCCTACGGCATGATGTTCGCGGACAACCGCTTCGGCTTCTGGCCGGCGTTCGGGCTCGACTACAGCACGCATGCTTCCGTCGCGCTGATGTTCACGGCCGTGCTGATTGCGGCGTGGCGCCGGCTCTGGTGGCTCTGGTGGCTCTGGTGCGGGCTCGTGCTGGCCTATCTCGGCCTGTGTCTGTATCAGCGCTATCACACGGTTGCCGACATCGTGACGACGGCGTTGTATCTCGTGCCGCTGCATCTGCTCGTCGTGCGTGGCGTGTTCGGCAACTGGGGTTTGCGCGCGGTGCGGTGAGGAGGCTACTGCTCCTGCGGGGCGCCGCTACGTTTCCGCGCGCGCGGGCGCCCGCCGCCGTTCATGCAGGATCGGGCAAGAACCGCGCAGCAATGCGTTACCGCCCTTGCTGCGCGACTCGCGATCATGCGTGACCCCGAAACGAGGAGTCACGCAATGGCTTTGGCAAAAGGTTATGCGGCGCCGGCCGCGAAGGCGCCGCTCGCTCCGTTCACGTTCGAGCGCCGCGAGCCCAATGACGACGACGTCGTCATCGCGATCCGCTACTGCGGTATCTGTCATTCCGACATCCACATGGTCGACAACGGCTGGGGCATGAGCGTGTATCCGCTCGTGCCTGGCCACGAGATCGCCGGCGTCGTCACGGCGGTCGGCAGCAAGGTCACGAAGTTCAAGCCCGGCGATCATGTCGGCGTCGGCTGCTTCGTCGATTCGTGCACGACGTGCGCGCATCGCGACGTCGATCGCGAGCAGTACATGCCGGGACTGGTTCTGACTTACAGCGGCTTCGAGCGCGGCAGTACGACGCCGACCTACGGCGGCTATTCGGATTCGATCGTCGTCAAGGAAGGCTACGTGCTGTCGATTCCGCAGAATCTGCCGCTCGACGCGGCCGCGCCGCTGCTGTGCGCCGGCATCACGCTGTATTCGCCGCTGCGCCACTGGAATGCCGGTCCGGGCAAGAAGGTCGCGATCGTCGGCATGGGCGGCCTCGGGCACATGGGCGTGAAGCTCGCGCATGCGATGGGCGCCGACGTGACCGTGCTGTCGCAGACGCTGTCGAAGAAGGACGACGGCCTGCGTCTCGGCGCGAACCGCTATTACGCGACCAACGATCCGGACACGTTCACGACGCTCGCGAACCAGTTCGATCTGCTCATCTGCACGGTGTCCTCGCCGATCGACTGGAACGCTTATCTGAACCTGCTCAAGGTGGACGGCACCTTCGTCATCGTCGGTGCGCCCGAGCAGCCGGTGCCGGTCAACGCGTTCCCGATGATCATGAGTCGCCGCTCGCTCGCGGGATCGGCGATCGGATCGATCAAGGAAACGCAGGAAATGCTCGATTTCTGCGGCGCGCACGACATCGTCGCCGACATCGAGACGATCGCGATCGGCGAAGTGAACCGCGCCTACGAACGCATCGCGCGCAGCGACGTGCGCTATCGCTTCGTGATCGACATGGCGACGCTGGGCTGATCGGGGCAATCGACGGCCCGACGACGCACGATCGTCGGGCCTTCGCGGCCGCATGCTAGGCTGCGCGCGTTCACTGCAGGGAGCGCGCATGTCGAGGCAGCACGGTTGTTTGTGGAGCGAAATCCGTCACTCCGCGTGGTGTCGTCGCGTGCGGGCCGCTGCATGACCGCTCCTGCCGCGATTGGAAAACCAAAGCTCCGCACGCGAGTCCTGCGCACGACGGCCGCTGTGGTCGTCGTTTGCGCCGCGCTGCTCGGTTTCGTGATGCAGCCGTTCGTGGCGCCGCTGCCGTCACAGCCGCCGGCGGTCGAGCCTGCGGCGCTGGAGCGTCATGTGCGCGTGCTCAGCGTCGATCTGTTTCCGCGCAGCTACGACCAGCCGGAACGCATCGAGGCGGCGGCGCGCTATGTCGAGCGGACCTTCGCCGACGCAGGCGTTGCGACGGAATCGCAGGCCGTTGAAGTCGACGGCATGACCTATCGCAACGTGATCGCGCGTTTCGGTCCGCGCGAGGGTCCGCTGCTCGTGATCGGCGCGCATTACGACTCGCATGCCGATGTGGCGCGCGGCGTCGGCGAAGCCGGATTTTCGCCGCAGACGCATACGCCGGGTGCCGACGACAATGCGAGCGGGGTTGCGGTGCTGCTGGAACTCGCGCGGCTGCTCGCGACGCATCCGCCGCCGCGACCGGTCGAACTCGTCGCGTATACGCTCGAAGAGCCACCGCATTTCCGCAGCAGCGACATGGGCTCGGCGCGGCATGCGCACGCGCTGCGCGAGGCCGGGCGCGACATCGAGCTGATGCTGTCGCTCGAAACGCTGGGTCACTTCGACGATGCGCCCGGCAGCCAGGCCTATCCGATACCGGCCATGCGCTGGCTCTACGGCGACCGCGCCGATTTCATCGCGGTCGTCGGACGGCTCGGCGGTTTCGCCGCGACGCGGCGCGTCAAGGCGAGCCTGCTCGGCGCATCCGATCTGCCGGTGCGTTCGATCAACGCACCGGCGCTGTTGCCCGGCATCGATTTCTCCGATCACCTGAGCTACTGGGACGAAGGCTTTCCGGCGTTGATGATCACCGACACCGCGTTCCTGCGCAGCGCGAATTACCACGGTGCGGGCGATACGGCGGAAAAGCTCGATTACGCGCGCATGGCCAAGATCGTGCAGGGCGTGTACGCGATCACGCGGCAGGCGCCGGCACGCTGAGCGTGCGCGGCGCTCGTCGTGCCCGGCCCTTCGGCGGCGCGGCGCCCAGGGCGCTCACTCCTTCGGCGGCTCGCCGCTCATGTGTACGAATTCCCAGGTGTGGCCGTCGAGATCGTCGAACGAGCGGCTGTACATGAAGCCGTAGTCCTGCGGCGCGCGCGGTGTCGTGCCGCCGGCGGCGACGGCCTTCTCGATGATTTCGTCGACTTTCGCGCGGCTGTCGACCGACAGCGCCGTCAGCACTTCGACATGCGTGCGCGCGTCGCAGATCGTCTTGTCGGTGAAGGTCTGGAAGAACGGTTCGCGCAGCAGCATCACGTAGATCGTGTCGCTGATGACCATGCAGGCGCCGTCGTCGTTGGTGAAGTCGGCGTTGAAGTCGTAACCGAGCTGACGGAAGAAGGCTTTGGACTTGTCGAGATCCTTGACCGCGACGTTGACGAAGATCTGGGTGCTCATCGGCGTATTCCTTTTGCGAACGTGGATGGAGAGTACCGGTCGTGCCGGTCTGCGCGCCGGCCCGTGGCCAGATTGCGTAGAGACGACGAACGACGCCGACCGGAATCGACACGGTCGGGGAAAAATATTTCGGAATGTGAGGTGGGTTGCGGTGAGCCCACCGGGCGGACCGCAACATCGAGGCGCACGAGCAGGGCACTCGTCACGAAAGAGAACGAACCGCCGTTCAGGCCGCCTCGGCCGTCTCGACAACGCTGTGCGCCGGGACCGCTTCCGCCGCCGCACGATCAAGTGCAAACGCATAGAGCCGTGCGTTCGGCACCCAGCCGTCGTCGTCGTTCGCGAGCGCACCGTCGGGCGTGCCGAGCAGATGGTCGATCGCGTTGATGACGATCTGGTGCGTCACGAGCAGCACGCGTTCGCCGGCATGGCGCAGCCGGATGTCCTCGAGCGCGCGCTGTACGCGCAGCACGACGTCGCATCGCGATTCGCCGCCGGGCGGCCGGAAATGAAAGCGGCCGACGCGCTCGCGCTGCGCCGCCAGCTCCGGATGGCGCACGGCTACACCCTTGCGCGTCAGATGGCCGATGACGCCGAACGCTTTCGGCTTGAGGCGCGCGTCGACCGTGAAGGCGATGCGGCTGCCTTCGTAGGCGTGGCGGATGATGCCTTCCGCGGTTTCGAGCGCGCGCCGGAACGGCGAGCAGAGGATCCGCGTCGGACGGTGCGCTGCCGGCAGCGCGAGGATCAGGCGGCCGAGCCAAGCGGCCTGCTCGTGACCCAGTTCGGTCAGCGGCAGGTCGTCGTCGGCGAGCGCGATGCCGAGATCTTCGCGGCCGCTCGCTTCGGCGTCGGCGCGGACGACGTTGCCGAGGCTCTGGCCATGGCGGCACGCGAGCAAGGTCGCAGCGGTCGTATCGGACGGGTACATCGGCTCCTCCTGTGAGCATGGCGCGACGATTCCGGTCGTCGCGTTGAACGAGTGACGGCGGTTATGGCGAACATGGAGCAACCGCCGTGCCACGCGGCGGAACGCGGATCGTGCGATTCCTGCGTTGGCGGCCCCTGCAATCTGCAGGCCGCGTCCGCGCCGTGCCGTGCAGCGCGCGCGATGCGCGCTGCACGGCAGGTGAGCAACGGGTGACGGCGAGGCGCGAGTCTGCGCCGGCGCCGTGTCAGTCGATGAGATCGGCCTGCGCGATCGGCGTGAACCAGAGCAACTGGTAGTGGTAGTAGGGATAGGTGTAGCTCGCGTTCTCCCCGGCGATCGACGAGGAATGCAGACCGTAGACGAGACAGGTGCCGCTCGAGCAGACGATTTCGTCGATGTAGGACTTGATCGAGTACGTGCGCGCGGCGAGCTTCTTGCCGTAGATGCCGTTGAGCAGCGGGCTCGAAACCGACAGGCCGTTGCTGCCGCAGGTCGACGTCGGCACGTTGTACGGATACATGCCGCAGCTCCAGAGGCCGCGATAGGCGCCGGCGATGCCGACGAAGCTCTCGACGTTCGCGGCGAGGCCGAGCTTGAGGATCTCGCGTGCCGCCAGCGTGACGCCCATCGAATGGCCGACGACGTCGATCTTGCCGGTGCACGACGTGGCAATGGCCTGGTTCAGCGCGTTGGCGACCGGTGTTTCCTCGCTGCCGCTGTGATCGTTGCAGGCGGGACAGGTCTTGCTGCCCCAGTTCGGGCGCAGGATCTGTGCGTCGGTGTAGTCGCGCGCGCGCAGTTCGACATAGGTGTTGTCGAAATCCTGCGGCGAGCCGCTGTTGCCGTGCACGAGCACGACGCTGTCGACGCAGATCGCGGCCGCGGGCTGGATGATGCAGGCGAGCAACGACGCGACGAGGGCCGCGCGAACGTAGCGGATCATGGTGGAGCCTCCCGGTGAGTGCCGGCGATTGTTCCCCTGACGCGGCCGCGCGCCGTTCGCGGCGGCATGATTGCCGGCCAGCGTAGTCGCGCCCGGTGATGCGCGAAGCTGTACTTAGGTACTACGGCGCGTCTGCGCGCGGGCTCTGACGGTCTGTGACCGCCGTCACGCGCGCCGTGCGGGCCCGGGACACTTCGTCGGACCGATCCGTCCGTTCATGCGCATGCGGAGGCCGGACCGCTCCGCGACCGCTATCGTCGACGGGTTGCGCCGCCGTCCGTCTTCGCGGGGAAGCAGGGCCGTCGCGGCGGCCGGGAACGCACATGATCTCATCGCGCATCGGATTGCTCGCGGCCGGCCTGCTGTCCAGCGCCAGCCTGTCCGCCGCCGTCGACGGCACGGCGCCGCCGTTCGCGCCGCTGTTCGCGACGACCTACACGCCGGCGCAGTCGGTGAACTGGCGCACCGAGCCCGACGGCACGATCGTGACCTGGGGCAGCGGCCGCGCGCGGTCGCGGCATGAGTCGGAACACATTTTCTATACCTTTCCGATCCGCTACCACGAGCACCGCACGTTCGGTTTCGAGATCCACGATCGCGTCGCCGCCGGCGGCAATGTCATCGAGATCTACTACTCGCCGCAATACGCGCACTGGCGCCAGCCCGAGTGCCGCTCGGCCTACGGCAATCCGTATCGCGCCGCGTTCAACAACAATGCGACGTTCAATCCGACGCCGGTCGCGGTCGCGAATCCCGACGGCACCGGCCAGAAGTGGGTCTGCCGCATCACGCGCAACGCGCATGCCGGCAGCGACGGCGTGCTGCGCGTCGGCGACTGGATGGAAGTCGAATTCCAGCAGTTCCTGGGCATCTTCCAGGGCGACCCGGTCGTGCAGGGGCAGACGGTCTACTACACCGACACCTACCGCTTCCGCATCGGCCATCCGGGCCTCTACATCGACGGCGACGAGGTGCTCAACGCGAAGCTCGCCGCGGGCGGCGCGGCGACCGCGCCGTTCGTGCGCGCCGGCGAAACCGTCGCGCCATCGGCCGTGATCGCGCAGCAGGGCGACCTGCTGACCTACCGCAACGACGCGAACCAGGTCGTCACGCACCGCATCCTCGACGGTCTCGGCAACTACGACACCTATGTCGTGGACAGCGGCATCGCCGACTACACGGCGTTCTTCCGCGAGGCGCTGAACATCCGCTGGGACACGCACAACGCGTTTCTCCATGGACGCCGCCTGTTTCACAGTTCGTTCCGCAGCGGTGCGCATTTCGAACCGGGCAATCCGGCGCACACGGGCGTGGCCGGACTGGCCGGCGGCCTCACCGTGCAGGAATCGTGCATCGCGTGCCACGTGCACAACGGCCGCGGCAGCGCACCGGCGAACGGGCAGCCGCTGCAGACGCTCGCGGTGAAAGTGTCCTCGGGCGTCGCCGACGCGAACGGACTGCCGCTGCCGCATGCGCTGTTCGGCGATACCTTGCAGCCGCGTTCGCTCGCGGTATCGATACCCGTCGAGCCGATTGCGCGCGTGACGTTCGCGGACGAACCCGGCAGCTACGGCGACGGCCAGCCATTCGTGCTGCAGCGACCGGGTTATGAATTCGTCGACAGCGACGATCGCATCTTCGCATCGGCGTTCCAGGCGCAGGATGCGCCTGGCCGCGCGATCGCGTTCCACTCCGCGCGCATGCCGCAGACGGTCGCCGGGCTCGGGCTGCTCGAAGCAGTCGACGAAGAGACGCTGCTGCAGCGGCACGATCCGAACGACGCGGATGGCGACGGCATCTCGGGCCGCGTCGCGCTCGTGCCGACCGGCGGCCTGCCGCAGATCGGGCGCTTCGGCTGGAAGGCCGACAAGGCCAGCCTGCGTCAGTTCACGGCCGCGGCGCTGCGCGCCGAGATCGGCGTGAAATCCTCGCTGCGGCCCACGCTCGACTGCACGCCGTCGCAGACTGCCTGCACCCAGCAGGCGCAGAACGCCGGCACGCTGACCGATGCCGATCTCGCGCTGATCACGATATACGTACAGATGACCGGTGCGCCGGCGCGCCGTCCCGATACCGTGGAGCTGCCGCAGGTCGTCGCGGGCGAAGCCGTTTTCCATCAGCTCGGCTGCGGCGGCTGTCACGCGCCGACGCTGCAGACCGGCTATCGGCATCCGCTCGCGGAACTGCGCGGACAGACCATCCGCGCGTATACCGACCTGCTGCTGCACGATCTCGGCGACGGGCTCGCCGATCGTCTGCTCGCCTCGGGCACGCTCAATCGCGAATGGCGTACGCCGCCGCTATGGGGGCTCGGATTGCGCGACGCCGTCAACGGTCACGGCCGGCTGCTGCACGACGGCCGCGCGCGCGACCTGCCCGAAGCCATCCTGTGGCACGGCGGCGAAGCGTCGGCCAGCCGTGAAGCGTTCCGTACCTTGCCGGCGACGAGCCGTGCGGCGCTGATCGCGTTCCTCGATTCGCTCTGAAGCAAAAAGCAACAACGAGACAAAGTAAAGCTGCGTCAGCTCTGCGGCTTTACTGCAGGCGCTCCGCTGCGCGACGCCAGGCCCAGTGTCGCAGCGCAAGCGCGATGGCCGGTCCGATCACGAACAGGTGCATCAGGAAGTTCGTGACCTGGGCCAGCGTCGTGCTCGTGCCGACGGTCACGGCCGACAGCGGCACGACGACGAAGCGCATGACCACGTAGATGGCCGTGCCGAACAGCACGCCGGCCATCGCGGCTTCGCGCACGAGCCACTGCCAGCGCCGGCTCGCAGCGAGGTACATCCCTGCCGCGACGATCAGGATGAAATAGTGCGCGGCGGCGCCGAGCGCGGCGCTCGCGGCGCCGCCCTGGAATGCCGCAGGACCCTGCAGGCCGCTCGCGATGTATTGCAGGATGCGTCCGGGGTTGACGCCGCGCACGCCGTGGAACACGAACACGTAGAGCAGGTCGAGGCTGCCGGCGATGAACCCGGCGAGCACGCAGGCGAGCAGCGGCCGGCGCGGACGTGATTCGAGTACGAACGACATGACGAGGCTCCGGCGCGAAGGTGCGCGCACGATACGTCGCCGCGTCGCGCCGCGGCGGTTGCCGCGGCGCAACGCGCAAGGCGCGCAACGGCGCGTGCGCCGATGCGCAGCGGATCGCTCATGCGTCGGCGTTCGCGGCCGCCGTGCGCGGCTGCAGCAGCGGCAGGCGCCGGTCGAACTCGCGCCGCAGCAGCACGAAGCTGATCACGGCCTGCAGCGCGAGCGTCGCGACCGACAGCCACCACAGGTGGCGCAGCTCGAACCAGGACTGCTGCGACATCCAGATTGCCGGAATGACGAAAGTGACGATTCGTGTCGCGCTCGAAACGAATGCGGGAATCGTGTTGCCGAGCGCCTGGAACATGCCCGATGCGCTGAAAATGAGCCCCGACGCAATGAAGTTCCATGAGATCACGGTCAGGAATTCCACCGCGTAGGCGATTACGTCGGCCTCGTGCGTGAACGGCCGCACGAGCGCTTCGGGCGCCCACTGGCACAGCAGCGTCAGCGCCAGCATGATCACGGCGCCGATCGCCGCGGCGGAGCGAAATGTTTCGCGCACGCGCGCGGCGATGCCGGCGCCCACGTTCTGGCCGGCTACCGGCGCCGTTGCGAACGCGATCGCCATCGCGGGCAGGAAGATCGCCTGCATGACGCGCGATCCGATGCCGAAGCCGGCCTGCGCCGCGGCGCCGAAATCGCGGATCAGCCAGTAGATGACGCCCATGTAGACGAAGATCAGCGCGAACTCGCCGCCCGGCGGCAGCCCGATCGCGAGGATGCGCTTCCAGACCGGCAGCTGCGGCGCGAACTGCGTGCGGTCGAAATGCACATAGTGCTCGAGCCGCACGAAGTACCAGATCATCATCGCGACGCCCGCGGCGACCGACAGCGTGCTCGCGAGTCCCGCACCGAACACGCCGAGCGGCTTGCCGGTCAGCCATCCGGCGATGAACACGGGCGCGAGCAGCGCGTTGAGGATCACCGTGAGCACCTGCACGACCATCGTGGGTTTCGCGATACCGGTGCCGCGCAGCGCCGAACCCATGCCGACGAGCGCGAACTGCAGCGCCATGCCCGGCAGGAAGCCGTAGAGATAATCATTGCCCGCGGCGATCGTCGCCGCGTCGGCACCGAGCGTGCCGATGTAGAGGTCGGCGAAACCGTAGCCGCCGATCAGCGTGAGCGCCGCGCAGATCAGGCCCAGCAGCAGGCTCTGGTTGAACACGAGGTTCGCGTCGTGTTGGTCCTTGCGACCGGCCGCCTGCGCGATCAATGCCATCGTGCCGACGCCGAGCACCTGGGTCACGGCCATCAGAATGAACTGCACGTTGCCTGCGGTGCCGACGCCGGCCACCGCGGCATCGCCGAGCTGCGCGACGAAGTAGAGATCGATCAGCACGTAGAGCATCTGGAACAGCATGCCGATCGCGATCGGTGCGGCCATGCGCAGCAAGTGGCCCGGAATGGAGCCTTGCGTGAGGTCTTTCATCGCGGTGTCCGTCGGCAGTCGAGGCGGCGCACGGTAGCGCGCACGCGGCGCGTTTGCCAGAACTGCAAATCTGCGCGATAAAATGATCTTCGTAGGCCCCGCATGCCCGTTTCACCGAATTCCGCATCGCGACGCACTGTCGCTGCGACGCCAGATGGAGCGCTTCGGCAGCCGATTCGTAGGCGGGGCTGAGCCGCAGGCGAAGCCCAACGCCGAGGTCGTCACGCGCGGCGATCATCCGTCGAAGAAAGATCGCATTCCGAAAAGACCAACCGCTTCGCTATCGGAGCCATCGTTTCGCCGTGCGTCCGGCGAGCGGGTTCACCTCGATGTTGGGCTTCGCCTGCGGCTCAGCCCAACCGGCGTCACTGCAATACGTCAACGCAGCAGCGAGCGCCGCGTCGGCTGCAGACGCAGCGTTTCGCCGGCGCGCGCGAGATATGGCTGAAGTTCCGCTTCGCTGTCGCGGAACGCGTCGGACGCCTGGAAGCGGCGATGCTGTGCTTCGTCGACGAAGGCGGCGAACGTCACGAGCACGTTTTCGCCGGCGCGCACGGGCAGGCGCCGAAACGTGTTTTCCGCCGATTCGGTGACGAAACGCGCGAGCGGTCTGGCGCCGCCGTCGCGCCAGCGCGGCTCGACGCGCGTGCGCATGAGCTCGAGCAGCGCGGGCGTCGCCGGTTCGCGCAGATAGCGGATCGTCGCGACGAAGAGCATCGCGTTCGTATCGGCGGCATCGTTTGCGGGACGCGCGCGGCCGGCGAGTTCGAAGCGCGAACCGGCATCGGCGGGACGCAGCAGCAGCACGTTGTCGGAATCGATCATCGTCGCGTTCGCGGCTTCGCGATGCGCCTTCCAGACC
>NZ_DATIGT010000020.1:0-2408 GCF_035481375.1 Tahibacter sp. | reverse complement strand
TTCCTGCCGTGCCGGCTCGATGCGTCGCTGTCGGCGCGCGTGCGCGCCGCGAGCCGCCGCTTCGACACGACGCCGTTCGTGCTGCTGCTGACGAGTTGGGCGTTGCTGCTGTCGCGTCTGTCGGGCCAGGACGACCTCGTCGTCGGCGTGCCGAGCGCGAACCGTTCCGCGCCCGAGACGCAGGATCTCGTCGGACTGCTCGTCAGCACCCTGCCGCTGCGCGTCCCGTTGAATGGCGCACCGCGCCTGTCGCTGCTGTTGAAACGCGTCGAACGCCGCATGCTCGACGCGCAGCAGCATCAGGACATCGCATTCGAGAAGATCGTCGAACTCGTCTGCTCGACGCGCAGCCTCGCCTACAACCCGCTGTTCCAGGTGCTGTTCGCGTGGCAGGGCGGGCGGCCGGAATCGTTGCGGATCGACGGACTGACGACGACGCTGCTGCGCGCGGACTGTTCGCCGCGCCACGCAAAGTTCGATCTGTCGCTGCTGCTGTTCGACGACGACGGCGTCATCCACGGCGGCATCGAGTACGCGAGCGCGCTGTTCGACGCGCCGACGATCGAACGCTGCCGCGATCACTGGTTCGCCGTGCTCGCGCAGCTCGTGCAGGGCGAGGACATCGACCCGCAGCGCGTCGAACTGCTGGCCCCGGCGCAGCGCAACGAACTGCTCGACCGCTGGAACGCGACCGCGCGCGATTTTCCGCGCGAGCGCTGCCTGCACGAACTCGTCGAAGCGCAGGCCGCCGAGACGCCCGACGCGATCGCCCTGGAGTTCGAGGCCGAATCGCTGACCTATGCCGAACTCGACCGGCGCGCGGCGCGGCTCGCCGCGCGCCTGCGCTCGCGCGGCGCGACCGTCGGCAGTTTCGTTGCGATCCATATTGCACGCAGTCCGGCGATGATCGTCGCCGTGCTCGCCGTGCTGAAGGCCGGCGCGGCCTATGTGCCGCTCGACACGCTGCATCCGTCCGCACGCAAGGCGCACATCCTCGACGACTGCCGGCCGGGCTGGCTGCTGCATGCCGGCGACGCGCCGGTGTTCGAGCGGCTCGCCGCACCGCCGCAGGCGATCGACGTGAGTGCGGACGACGACGGCGATGCCGCGCCGGCCGTTGCGACCGCGTCGACGCAGCTCGCCTATCTGATCTACACCTCGGGTTCGACCGGGCTGCCCAAGGGCGTCATGGTCGAGCATCGCTCGGTCGTCAACCGGCTCGTCTGGATGCTGCACCACTTTCCGATCGAGGCCGACGACGCCGTGCTGCAGAAGACCGCGCTCGGCTTCGACGTGTCGGTCTGGGAGATCTTCGTGCCGCTGATCTGCGGCGCGCGGCTCGTGCTGGCCGACAGCGGCGCGCAGGCCGACCCCGAACGCCTCGCGCGCATCCTGCGCGAGCGCCGCATCACGGTCGTGCATTTCGTGCCGTCGATGCTGCATCTGTTCCTCGCGCAGCTGCGCGGGGCGGTGTTTCCCGACCTGCATCACGTGATCTGCAGCGGCGAGGAACTGCCGCGCGTCGTCGTCGAGGATTTCCAGCACCGGCTGCCGCGCACCGCGCTGTACAACCTCTACGGGCCGACCGAGGCGTCGATCGAGGTCAGCTGGCATCGCTGCGAACTCGATCACGGCGCGCCGCGCGTGCCGATCGGACGGCCGATCGACAACTGCCGGCTCTACGTGCTCGACCGTCACCACCGGCTGCTGCCGCCCGGCGTGACCGGCGAGCTCTTCATCGGCGGCACGCCAGTCGCACGCGGCTACTTCCGGCGCCCGGCGCTGACGTCCGAGCGCTTCCTGCCCGATCCGCTGACCCGCGACGCGAATGCACGCATGTATAAAACCGGCGATCAGGCGCGCTGGCTGCCCAACGGCGAAGTCGACTTTCTCGGCCGCAACGACGCGCAGATCAAGCTGCGCGGTTTCCGCATCGAACCCAGCGAGATCGAAACGCAGCTCGCGCGCTTTCCCGGCGTCGAGGAAGCCGCCGTCGCGCTGCACCAGGACGCGACGCGCGGCGCGAGCCTCGTCGGCTACTGGGTCGGCGACGCCGCGATCGATGCCGCGGTGCTGCGCGACTATCTCGGCGCGGCGGTGCCCGACTACATGGTGCCGACGTTCTTCGTGCGGCTCGACCGCCTGCCGCTGAACGCGAACGGCAAGCTCGACCGCGCCGCGCTGCCGGCACCGGACACGGTCCGCGCCGGCGCGGCGTCCGCGCAGGCGTTCGAAGGCGAACTCGAACACCGGATCGCCGCGGTCTGGCACGAGGTGCTCGGCCGCAGCGGATTCGGCCGCGACGACAATTTCTTCGCCGTCGGCGGCCACTCGCTGCTGACCTTGCGGCTGCGCACGCGGCTCGCCGCCGCGGCGCTGCCGGTCGAGATCGCCGACCTGTTCCGTTA
>NZ_DATIGT010000019.1:0-28278 GCF_035481375.1 Tahibacter sp. | reverse complement strand
CGCACCGGCCGCGGCGCCGCCCCCGGCGCGGGAACCCGTGCCGGCGTCCGCGTCGAATGCGGCCCGCGCCGCCGAGGCGGCCGATCTCGCCGCGGCGCTGCCGCCCGACGACGCGCCCGAGCCGGCGTCGCTGCGGCCACTGGTCGCGACGTCGCCGACCGACGGCGTCGTGCGCCTGCCGCGCACGATCGCGCTGCACGGCATCGACGACAGCGTCGCGCCGGGCCTCCTCAGCGCGCTGCGCGAGCGCGGTTTCGACACGCGCGCGACCGAGCGTTCCGAAGACCTGCTCGGCTTCCTCGAAAATGCGATTCCCGGTGCGCTGATTCTCGACGCGCGCAAGCTGCGCCTGTATGGCCGCGTGCGCGCGATCTACGACAAGCTCGCGGCCGAAGGCGAAGCGCTGCCGAGCCTCATCGTCGTCTCGCCCGACGCGGACCTCGGTCACCGCCTGCTCGCGATGCGCGCCGGCGCAGCCGGATTCTTCCAGGCGCCGGTCGACAGCCTGCGCGTGCTCGCCAAGCTCGACGAACTGCTCGCGCATACCGACGCGCCGGCCTGGCGCGTGCTGCTCGTCGCGCCGGACCGGCACAACGCGATCGACGCCGCGCGCGCGCTCGCCGAACGCGGCATGACTGCGCGCATCGTCGGCAACGGCCAGGGCACGCTGGGCGCGCTCGCCGAATTCCGTCCCGACGTCGTCGTGCTCGACTGCAATCTGCCGGACGTCGGCGGCATCGAACTCACGCAGATGATCCGGCAACAGCCCGAGTACGCGGCGATGCCGATCATTCTTGCCGCCGATGCGTCGGCGGTGAATCTGCGCTTCGACGCGATCGCCGCCGGCGGCGACGAATTCCTCGTCAAGCCGCTCAAGACGCGGCACCTGCTCAGCGCGGTGACGTCGCGCGTGCGCCGCGCGCACTGGCTGCGCGAGATCATCGGCAATCCGGACGGCCGCGACGCGCGCACCGGTCTGTATTCGCGCAACGTGCTCATCGAGAAGCTCGGCACGGCGCTCGGCGACCGTTCCGCGGCGCTGCTGACGATCGCGCTCGACCGCGCGGGCGAACTGCGCGAACGCATCGGCATTACCGGCCTCGCCGCGATCGATGCGCACGTCGGCAATCTGCTGCGCAGCCAGCTCGACGAACTCGATCTGCCGGCGCAATACAGCGACTTCCATTATCTGGTGCTGCTGCACCGGCGCTCGCGCAGCGACATCACCGGTATCGCCGAACGCCTGCGCTTTGCGCTGGCCGGCCAGCCGTTCATCTATCAGAGCCAGAGCCATCCGCTGACCGCAAGCATCGGCATGGCGCTGCTCGGCGGCGAGCATGCGAACGTCGACGAGGTCGTCACGAACGCGGAAGCCGCGCAGATCGCGGCCGCGCATCTCGGCGGCAACCGCGTGCTCTGGTTCGAGGCCAAGGAAGCCGCGCTGCTGCCGTCCGATCCGCTGCTCGCCGTGCGCGCCGTGCTGAGCCGGCCGCTGACCCCGGACCAGACGCAGTTCGATTTCCAGCCGATCGTTCCGCTGACGGGCAAGCTCAGCGGTCAGTTCGAGCTGAGCTTCAAGGTCAAGAGCACCACGCAGGCCGGCGTCGCCGTGGCCTACGCCGACCTCGCGCCGGTCGCGGCGGAATGCAACCAGCTCACGACGCTCGACCGCTGGCTGCTCGAACGCTCGCTCAGCGTGCGCGAGGAGCAGCTCAAGCGCGGACGCCAGTTGCGCCTGTTCGTTCCGCAGTCGGTCGCGACGCTGCTCGATCCGGACATTCCGTACTGGCTCGCGCGCGAGCTCAAGGAGCGTCATCTGTCGGGCACCGGCCTCACGCTCGAACTGCCGTGCTCCGAACTCATCGACGCCGGCGCGCGCGCGGCCGAGCGCCTCAAATTCCTGCACCAGAGCGGCGTGCGCGTCTGCCTCGTCGACTTCGGCCGCGACTGGGCCGCGGTGCACGCGCTGAAGAACCTGACCATCGACTTCGTGCGGCTTTCTGCGGGCCTCGTCGCCGAACTCGGCACCGCGAAATCGATGAGCGACACGCTGCTCGCGCTCGTGCGCAAGGCGCACGCCGCCGGCTGCGCGGTGATCGCTCCGGAAGTCGACTCGATCAACCGTGCGCACCTGCTGCTGCGGCTCGGCGTCGACTACGGTCTCGGACCCGCGTTCGCGCGCGCGTCGGCCACGCCCGAATTCGACTTCACCCGACCGCTCTGGTGAAAAAACCCGGCGCTCACGCGATGCCGGCGGGCATCGCGTGCCTGCATCGCGCGCCGGACGCGCGTCGCCGCATCGATCCGCGTCGGGCATCGCAGTGCGCCCGCACGCGCATGAGCGGTTACGCTAGCGCCGGTCCCTCCGCGCGGCACAGGCAATGACCGAAGTCACCCGAGACTCGCTGCAGCGCCGCTACGCCGATCTCGTCGATGCGGAACTGCTGCGGCGTCTGCATTCGGATGCCCTCACCGAACTCGCGCGCGAAGTGGCTGCGGCCGAAGCCGAATCGCGCGGGCTGGCGTTGACGAAGCCCGAGCCTCCGCGCGGTCCCGCCGTTCCCGACGAAATCGATTTCGCACCGGACGAATTCGAGCGAAATCCATACCAGCCGCCGCGCATGGCCTCAGCCGCGATGCCGGCTGCACGCCGGCCGCCTGCGCGGAACCGCGCCTGGGACATCATCTGGTTTCTGTATGCGGGCGGACTCGGCGTGTTGACCGTCGCCAGTCAAGTCTCACGCATTTCGCGCGGCATCAACGACGTTGCGCTCATGACGTCCGTCGTCGTCTGCATCGGCTGCGCCGGCATCGCCGGATGGCGCCTGCGCCGCGCATGGGTGCATTCGCTGGCCTGGGTAGCCGTGCTCGCGGTGAATCTCGCGGTGCTCGGCGTCTATTCCAAGCGGTCCTTCACCGAGCTTGCCGCGCTCGGCGATACGAACGCGTCACTCGTGCTGGGCTTCGGCTTCGCGGTCAGCATGTCGATCCACGTTCCGCTGATCTGGGGACTGCTGCGTTACGCCTTCCTGTCGCCGTCGATCTGGAACCGCCGAGCGGCACCTCGCGCAAACTGACGCGGCGTCACAGCATCCCGGTTTCGAGCTTCGCCACGTCCGACATCATCGCGTGCGTCCACGGCGGGTCGAACGTGAGCTCGACATCGGCCGCGGCGATCGTCGGGATGGCTTCGACCTTCGCGCGCACGTCGTCGACGAGAATGTCGCCCATGCCGCAGCCCGGCGCGGTCAGCGTCATGCGCACGCGCACTTCGCGCTCGCCGCTTTCGCCGCGCACGAGATCGCATTCGTAGACGAGGCCGAGATCGACGATGTTGACCGGAATCTCCGGATCGAAGCAGGTGCGCAGTTGCTGCCAGACGAGTTTTTCGACGTCGGCGTCGCTCGCGCCTTCCGACAGCTCGATGGTCGTCGGCGGTTCCTTGCCGATCGCATCGGCGTCCTCGCCCTTGATGCGGAACAGGTTGCCTTCGACGTACACGGTGAAGCTGCCGCCGAGCGCCTGCGTGATGTAGCCGATCTGTCCGGCCGGCAAGGTGACGGCCTCGCCCTGCGGCACCATGACTGCGGGGCAGTCGCGCTCGAGCTTGATCGGTTCGGAAGTGTGGCTGTATCCGGCCATGGGACGGTTCGGTTCCTGGCCCGTGGGGCCGGCAAAGACGACGATTATGCGGCCTGACGCCGGCCGAGGCCCAGTTCCGCGAGGCAGGCGCCGAACAGCTTCATGGCCGCCTCGATGTCCGCGGGCGGCAGGCTGGCGTAGCCGAGCAGCAGGCCGTTGCGCGAGGGCTGGCCCAGGAAATAGGGCTCGATCGCATAAAGTCCAAGGCCGCGCTCGGCCGCGAGCGCGATCAGGCGCTCGCACTGGCTGCGGCCGACCCCGGGCAGCCACGCGACCAGGTGCATGCCCGCATGCGTGTCGGCGACCTCGACCGCCGGGGCGTGGCGGCGCAGGCCGTTCAGCATCGCGTTGCGGCGCTGCTTCAGGGTCTTGGCCGCATCGCGCAGATGACGCTCGAAGCTGCCGTCGGCCATGAAGCGCGCGAGCGCGCCCTGCTCGATCGCGGGGCAGCCGCGGTCGCAGAACCACTTGGCCGCGACGAAGGCTTTGCGCAGGCCCGGCGGCAGCACCATGTAGCCCAGGCGCAAGCTCGGAAACAACGTCTTCGAAAAGCTGCCGATGTAGATCACGCGGCCGTGGCGGTCGAGCGACTGCATCGCCGCGAGCGGATGCGCGTCGTAGCGGAACTCGCCGTCGTAGTCGTCCTCGATGACCCAGGCGCGCTGGCGCGCCGCGTACTCGATGAGTTCGAGGCGCCGCGCCAGCGACATGACCGCGCCGGCGGGAAACTGGTGCGAGGGCGTGACGACGATGAGTCGCGCGCCGCGTTCGGGCAGCTGGTCGGTGCGCAGGCCGTCGGCATCGACGGGGACGGCCTCGACGCGCGCGCCGTGCGCCTGGAACACCTGGCGCGCGCCGCGGTAGTGCGGGTCTTCGAGGATCACTCCGTCGGCCGCTTCGACGAGCACGGTCGCGGCGAGAAAGAAGGCCTGCTGCGTGCCCGACACGACGAGCAGGTCTTCCGGCGCGCAGACGATGCCGCGGCGACGCGCGAGGTAGTCGCAGATCTGTTCGCGCAGTTCGGGCAGTCCCTGCGGATCGGGATAGTCCATTTCCGCATGTGCGGAGGCCTGCGCGAGCGAGCGGCGCCAGGCGCTGGTCAGCGTCGGATTCGTCAGCGGCAGGCCGTATTGGAGGTTGTAGCGCAGGCCGATGTACTGACGGCCCGGGATGATGTCGTCGAAGACTTCACGCGCACGCTTCGCATAGCGCGCGACCGGGCTCGTCGGCACGACGCGCGGCGCCGCGCGCGGCCGGCGCGCCGACTCGATGTCGGCGACGTAGCTTCCGGAACCGACCTTGCCGACCAGGAAGCCTTCCGCGTGCAGCTGCTCGTACGCGGCAAGGACTGTATTTCTAGAAAGATCCATTTCCCGTGAAAGTACACGCGTGGCCGGCAGCCGTGCGCCGGCGGCGACGCGGCCGGCGAGGATGGCCGCTTTGAGCGCCCGCGTGAGCTGCGCATAGAGCGCCCCGTTGCCGTCGAGTTCGAGATACACGATTGGCCCTTTCGCACGCTGCGATTGCGGTTCTAGTTGGAGCCAATTCTGAGCCAGATACTCGCCGCGTCAAGAGCCGGAGCACACCATGCGTCCAATTTCCCGCCACGAGGTCCGCCGCGGATGATCGTCTATCGCACTGACGTGATACCCGATGTGGCGACCGCGCGCGCCCTGTATGCCGACTGCTCGCTCGGCGCGCGCCGTCCGATCGACGACGACGCGCGCTTCGGCGCGATGCTCGCGCACGCGAACCTGACCGTGACCGCCTGGGACGGCGGGACGCTGGTCGGCATCTCGCGCAGCCTGACCGATTTCGGCTTCACGACCTACCTCGCCGACCTCGCGGTGCGCGATGCCTGGCAGCGCCACGGCATCGGCCGCGAACTGATCCGCCGCACGCAGCAGGCCGCGCCGCAGGCGAAGATCGTGCTGCTCGCCGCGCCGGCCGCCGTCGACTACTACCCGCGCGTGGGTTTCCGCCACCACGCGTCGGCGTGGCTGCTCGATCCGGACGACGCACTGCGCTGAACGTGCGTCGGCAAGACGGCCGCCGGACGGCGCGGCTATGATGCGCGCCCCGTCCTGTCCGACTGCGCTCATGCCGTCCTACCTGTCGTTGTGCCGTGACGAATCCCGTGCGCGCTGAGCGGCCGCTGCCGCCGGTCAATCCGCTCGGACTCGCGACGGCGCTGATGGTCGCGCTGGCCGGCGGCGCCGTCTGGGCGCTCGCCGCGCTGTGGCGCCAGGACGTGCTGGCCTATCTCGCGATGCCGCTCGGCTTCGTCATCGGACGCATCCTCGCGACGAACGGTCCGCGCAATGCCGCGTTCGCCGCGGTGTGCGCCGCTGCGTTCAGTGCGGCCGCATCGGCCTACGCGTTGTGGATGATCGCGAGCGGGCGCGTCGCGATGCTGCTCGGGATGCGCCTCACCGACATCTTCGGTGCGATCGGCATCGACCTCGCCTATGCGGTCGCCTGGGCACGCCTGAGCGGACTCGATCTCGTGTTTCTCGGCGCCGCCGCGATCATCGCCGCCGTCGCCGCGCTGTGGCAGCGCCACGGCGCCACGGCACCCGATCAATCGATCGGGCCGGCGAACTCGTAGCCGAACAGTTCCAGGTCGCGGCGATAGAAGTTGCCGACGAGCGTGCGCAGCTCGTCGTCGTAGTAGGCCGCATACGGCGCGTGGCTCGAGCTGTTGACCTTGCCCAGCGTATCGGCCGGAAACCCGAGCCGCGCGCAGACCGTTGCGTAATCCTGCTGCGCGCGTTCGCTGCGGCCGACGAAATCCATCGCCACACGGCCCTGCGCATCGACGAGCAGTTCGTGCTGCGGCCGGAACAGAAGGTGCTCGAACGGCGGCCGGTCGCGGATGAAATGCCGCATCACGCCGCGCGGATTCTGCGCGAATTCGCCGTTCTGGCGCGTCATGAAGGCGCAGTACGACACGAAGCGATCGAACGGATTGCGCACGAACGCGAACTTGAAATAGTCGCGGAACACCGCGCCGAGCACCGGCTCGACCTGCCGCACGCTCAGGTGGCCATGACCGAGCGCGCCGAGCTGCGGATCGTCGAAGCGCTTCGTCACGAACAGGCCGACCTGCTCCTGGTCGGCGTCGTCCATGTACGGACGCAGCGCCTGCCGCACCGAGTGCGTGCCGGTCTTCGGCACGGCGAAAAAGATGTAGCGGTGCTTGTGCGAAATGATCATGGCCGGGAGCCGGACGCAGTGCGGCGCAGGGGGCGCGGGAACCGGCGATTGTCGCACAGGCCCGACTTTCCGGACCCGCGACCGCCCTGCGTTGCCGCGACTGCGCGAATGAGGTGCCACCGCGCCGGATCGATTGCCGCGTCCGAACGGCGCCGCCGATACTCGGCGCGTCGCCCCACCGGCCCGCCGCATGCTCCGAGACGCCTTCGCCCACATCGAAAACGGCCGCTACCGCGAAGCGGAAGAGGCCTGCCTGCAGGCGCTCGCCGCCGACGCGGACGACACCGCCGCGTCGACGCTGCTCGCGTTGAGCTGGCAGGCACAGCAGCGGCTGGCCGAGGCCATCGCGCTGTTCGAGCGCCTGGCCGCGTTGCCCGGCGCCGGCTTCGAAGCGTTCAACAATCTCGGCAACGCGCTGCGCGAAGCCGGCCGCAGCGAAGCGGCGGACGGCGCGCTGCGCGCGGCGCTCGCCCGCAGCGGCGAGCATGCCGGCGTGCTGCTCAACCTCGGCCTCAACGCGCTCGACCTCGGCGATGCGGCCGTCGCGCAGCGCTGGCTCGAACGGGCGCTGCTGCAGGCGCCGCACGACGCCGAGATCCGCACGTATGCCGCGGCAGCAGCGTTCGAGCAGGGCGATCTCGCCAAGGCGCGCGCACTGCTCGCCCGCGACCTGCGCTGGCAGGACGTCGACACCGGCGTCATCGCCGAAGCCGCCTGGCTGCTGTTCCGTCTCGACGCGACCGATGCGGCCGACGCGCTGCTGCGCTTCGCCTTGGCGCGCGATCCGCGGCATCCGCGCGCGCTGCTGCGTCTTGCCGCGATCCACGAGCGCTGCAACCGCCTCGACGACGCGAACGCTGTCGCCGCCGCACTCGCCGCGCACGACGGCGCCGACGCGGCGTTCGCCGAGGATCTCTCGCTGCTGCGCGCCGCGCTGGCCTCGCGCGGCCGCGACGCACGTACCGCGCGCGCCCTGCACGAAGCGCTGCTCGCCGACGGCCGCGCATCGCTGCATAATGCAAACGTGTACTTTTCACTGGCCCGCGCCTGCGACCGCGACGGCGATCCTGCCGGCGCGATGCAGGCGCTCGAACGCGCACACGCCGCGCGCTGCACGCTGCTGCGCCGGCGCGCGCCGAAACTCTTCGACGCGCCGCCGCTCGCGGGTGCACGGCAGCGCCTCGACGCGCAGCGCGCGGCATGGACGCCCGATCCTGCAGCTCCCGACGCGGCGGCCAGCCCCATCTTCGTCGTCGGCTTCCCGCGTTCCGGCACGACGCTGCTCGAAACCATGCTCGACGCACATCCGGCACTGGCCTGCATGGACGAACGCGCCTACCTGCAGGATCTCGTCGAGTATCTCCAGGCCGGCGGTCTCGACCATCCCGGCGACCTCGGCCGGCTGACGCCGGGCCAGTGCGCCGCAATGCGCGCGATCTACCGCGAGCGCGTCGCCCGACATGTCGACTGGAACGCATCGACGCGGCTCGTCGACAAGAACCCGCTGAATCTGCTGAAGCTGCCGCTGATCCGCCGGATCTACCCGCACGCGCGCATCGTGCTTGCGCTGCGGCATCCGGCCGACGTCGTGCTCAGCAACTACATGCAGAACTTCCGCTCGCCGGTATTCGTCGCGCTCTGCGAGACGCTGCGCACGACGGCCGAGGGCTATGCGGCCGCGATGGATTTCTGGATCGACCAGCACGCGCTGCTCGGCGGCGACGTGTTCGTCTCGCGCTACGAAGATCTCGTCGCCGACCTGCCGGCGCGCGCGCGCGCGCTGACGGAATTTCTCGGCGTGCCCTGGGACGACGCGCTGCTGCGGCCCGACGCGCATGCGCGCGAGCGCGGCTATATTTCCACGCCGAGCTACGCGCAGGTCGCCGAACCCGTGAACACGCGCGCGATCGGCCGCTGGCAGGCCTACGCCGAATGGATCGCGCCGTTGCGGCCGCTGCTCGATCCGTATGCGCGGCGCTGGGGCTACGCCTGGTGAGCGAGCGCGATTCGCTGCGCCACTACCTGCGCTGCTACGACGACAATCTCGACGCGGCACTTTGCGCGCAGTTGATCGGCTCGTTCAACGCGCTGACGCGCTTCCAGCGCGGCAACGGCCGCGGCGTGCGTGCCGGGCTCGACGACAGCGCCTGGACGGAACTCGACATCTCGCCGCTGTCGGACGAGGCATTCCGCGGTTTCCTGATGACGCGCATCGACGAAAACGTCGCGCGCTACAACCGCGATGTCGGCCTGCGCATCGCGGTGCCGCCGATGCGGCGCATCAGCGAACTCGTGATCAAACGCTACCGCCCCGGCGCCGGCGAACGCTTCCAGCTGCACTTCGACGCGATCGACGCGGTGGCGAACCGCTATCTCGTGCTGCTCTGGTATCTCAACGACGTTGCCGACGGCGGCGAAACGCGGTTTCCGGATCTGCGACTCGACGTGCAGCCGCGCGCGGGCCGCCTGCTGATGTTTCCGCCGTATTGGATGTACCAGCACGAGGCGCCGCCGCCGCGGTCGGGGGAGAAGTATATTTTGTCGACGTATTTGCTTTTTCAGCCTTGAACGCCGACCGGAAAAGCGCGTCGCCCAGATCGTGTTTCCCCGCGGGCTTTTCGCGTCGGAATCGCCTCGATGTTGGGGTTCGCCTGCGGCTCACCACAACCTACCCGTGTTGATCACTCCCGCCGAATCGTCACGTCTCCGCTGAAACTGTCGACGGACACATCGCCGTCGCCGCCGCCGGCGGTGGCTTCGAGGCTGGAACCGGGACCATGCTCGGGCTTGCGGACGGTACCGAAGTCCGAGCGCAGCGTGCCGCTGAAGCTTTCCGCCCGGATCTTCGTCGAGACACTGGCCGGCAGGCTCAGGCGCACGTCGCCGCTCATGGTTTCGATTTCGATGCGGCCGCCGCGCTCGAGCGCGCCGCTGATCTCGATGTCGCCGGAAACGCTGCTCGCTTCGGTCTGCCTGAGCGGCGCGCTCGCGACCACGCGCAGGTTGCCCGATACGGTTTCCATGCGCGTCGCCGAGCCGACGCCGCGCGCGACGACGTCGCCGCTGACCGTCTCGATCGACACCTTGTCGGCCTTGCCGTCGAATTCGATGTCGCCGCTGACGCTTTCCAGGCGCAGGTGCGGACTCTGCACGGCCGACAGCCGGATGCGCCCGGACACCGAGTCGACCTGGACTTCGCCGCCAACGGTGTCGGCGATCGCGACTTCGGCGCTGACGACGCCGAGTTCGAGCGCCGCGGCGCGCGGAACCTTGAGATTCAGCACGGTCTCCTGCATCGCGGAATCGGAACCCCAGAGCCAGCCCTTGGACTTGTCGGGACCTTCGACGCGTACCGAAAGCAGACTCCCTCCGCCGTCGATCGCCAGACGTTTCACGCCTTCGCCGAGCGAGCCGGTGATGACGACCTGGTTCTTGTCCCAGGCGCTGACGTTGACTGCGCCCTTGACGTTGCTGATGTCGATGCGCGCGTTCGCGTCGACGTCGCGGGTTTCGTTGATGGGCGTGCCGGCCAGCGCGAGGCAGGGGGCAAAGAGCACGCTCAGAGCTAGCAATTTGATCTTCATGTGGTCTCCGGGACGGATCAGCTCGACGCTTGCCCCATGCGCGCAAGTTTCAGCCGTCGTTCGTTGGTGCGGTTGAGCAACCCGACGAGAAACACCGCGTCGGGCTGTTGCTGCAGCATCTGGCGAATCTCTTCCGCTGCGGCGTCGAGTTCGACGGCGGCGGCGGCCAGGCGCGGATCCTGCGTGCGCACCTGCTTGAACTGTTCGTCGACCGCGGCCATGGCCGCGACCGGATCGGATTTCGTCGAAGGCCGCACGGCCACGACGGTGTTCGACGGTGCCGAGTGCCGCTGCAGCACGCCGGCGACGAGCACGGCGAGCGCGACGCTCGCGGCAACGGCAAGGCCTGCGGCCCAGCGGCGCCGATGCGGTGCGGCGACCGGTACCGCGGCCTGCTCCGCCTCGATGCGCGAGGCGATGTCGAGCCAAAGATCGCGCTGCGGCTGCGCCGGACCGGACAGGTCGCGCAGCTGACGCCGCCACTGGAAGTCATGCTCGCTCATGCTGCCGCTCCGAGGAGTTTGCGCACCAGGCCGCGGGCCCGGTGCAGTTGCGCCTTGGACGAGCCGACCGCCATGCCGAGCTCGCTTGCAATTTCTTCATGTTTCCACCCTTCCACATCGTGCAGTACGAGCACGGCGCGCGCCCGCGGCGGCAGCTTGGCGACGGCCTGTTCCAGATCGGCGCGTTCGCCGGCGCAGAACGGAACGTCGCCGCCCGCGGCGAATTCGAGCACCTCGTCCTCGACCGCCTGCTCGTTGCCGCTGCCGCGCAGATCCATCAGCGCAACATTGACGCCGAGCCGGTACAGCCAGGTCGAGAACGCGCTTTCGAAGCGGAAACCGGACAGTTTCTGCCATGCGCGCACGAAGGCATCCTGCGTGAGTTCCTCTGCGCGCGCGTGGTTCATCCCGACGATACGCAATATCGCACCGTGGACGCGACCGACGTGCTTGCGATACAGCAGTTCGAACGCGCGGATGTCGCCGCTCATCGAACGCCGCACCAGGGCACCGTCGTCGGCAGCGGCTGCTGCGGGCGCCGACTCAGGCATCGCATGACTCATGGGGAGGCAGGCAGTATTCATGGTGCCGGCTTTGATGCCGGAACCGGACGCGGGGTTTAAACCGCGACCGCGTCGCGCAGCCGGGCGGCGGCGGCCAGAACCGTGGCGCAGTGGATGTCCACGATGTCGGCGACGTCCGCCGCATAACCGCCCGCCATGGTGATCGCGAGCGGCAGATCATGCCGCAGGCAGGCATCGAGCACCATGGCGTCGCGCATGGCCAGTCCCGCCTTGCTCAGCGCGAGCCGGCCGAGGCGGTCGTCGCGGAACGGATCGGCACCGGCGAGATAGATCGCCGCGTCGGCGCGGGCGGCCGCCAACGCGATCGGCAGGTGCCTGGCCAGCGCGGACAGATAGGTTTGGTCGTCGCAGCCGTCGGGCAGCTCGACATCGAGATCGCCGGTTTCCTTGAGCGCCGGATAATTGCGCTCGCCGTGCATCGAGAAGGTGTAGATGCTCAGATCGCCGCGCGCGATCGCTGCCGTGCCGTTGCCCTGATGCACGTCGAGATCGATGACGATCACGCGCCGCGCGAGGCCGAGCGCCTGCACATGCCGCGCCGCGACGATGGAGTCGTTGAACACGCAGTATCCGGCGCCGTGGTCCGCAAACGCATGATGCGTGCCGCCGGCGAGATTCACCGCGATGCGTCCGCCGCGCAACGCGGTTTCGAGCGCTGCCATGGTCGCACCGCTCGACCGGCGCGAACGCTCGATCATGTCGGCCGACCACGGAAAGCCGATCTTGCGCAGCTCGGCCGCCTCGAGCTCGCCGCGCGCGGCACGCGCGACATAGCCGGCATCATGGGCGCGGCGCAGATCCGCGTCGCTCGCAGGCGCCGGCTCGACGAGTTCGATGCCGTAGTCGCCGGCCGCCGCCGCAACGCGCTCGTAGAGCAGCGCGTATTTCGCCATCGGAAACCGGTGCTCGGGTGGCAGCGGCAGGACGAAGTGGTGGCAGTAGTAAGCGCGCATGCGAGGAACGGGTTCAGAGAAGTGAGAAACGAGTGCGGCGCGGAGCCCGCCACTCTTTTCTCACTCCTCGCCACGCTTTCCAGCGCTCAGCCCACCGCCACCTTGGCCTGCAGCGCCTCGGTCTCGGCCAGTTCGCTGCGCACGCGCGCGTGTTCGCGCTTGAGCGCATCGGGCGTGCGCGCGCCGAACGAATCGAGGTACTCGGCGATGCTCGCGTATTCGCGCGCCCAGCCGTCGCGATCGACCGACAGCAGCAGATCGAGTTCGGCGTCGCCGAGGTTGAGGCCCGAAAGATTGAGGTCTTCGCGGCGCGGCAGATTGCCGATCGGCGTCTCGACCGCGCCGGTCGTGCCCTTGCAGCGGCCGACGATCCATTCCAGCACGCGCATGTTGTCGCCGAAGCCCGGCCAGACGAACTTGCCGTTGGCCTTGCGGAACCAGTTCACGTGGAAGATCTTCGGCAGCTTCGTGTTCGGCCGGTCGAAGCTCAGCCAGTGGGCGAAATAGTCGGCGAAGTTGTAGCCGCAGAACGGCTTCATCGCCATCGAGTCGCGTCGCAGCACGCCGACGGCACCGGTTGCCGCCGCCGTGGTTTCCGAGCCCATGGCCGCACCGACGAGCACGCCGTGATTCCAGTCGCGCGATTCGAACACGAGCGGAACCAGCGATTCGCGGCGGCCGCCGAAGATGATGGCCGAGATCGGCACGCCCTGCGGATCTTCGGCGCGCGGCGACCAGCTGGCGCACTGCTTCGCGCTGACGGTGAAGCGCGAGTTCGGGTGAGCCGCGGGACCGTTGGCCGGATCGTAGTCGCGGCCCTGCCAGTCCTTGGCCGGCTTGCCTTCGGGCAGGCCTTCCCACCAGGGCTGGTGGTCGGCGGTTTCGGCGACGTTGGTGAAGATCGCATCGTGATCGAGCATCGCGAGTGCGTTGGGATTCGTGTTGCGGCTCGTGCCCGGCGCGACGCCGAAGAAGCCGGCCTCCGGATTGATCGCCCAGAGACGGCCGTCGGGGCCTGGCTGCATCCAGCAGATGTCGTCGCCGATCGTCCAGACCTTCCAGCCCGGATAGGCCGCCGGCGGAATCAGCATTGCGAGATTCGTCTTGCCGCAGGCCGACGGGAACGCCGCCGCGACATAGTGCGTTTCGCCTTCGGGACTCTCCAGGCCGAGGATCAGCATGTGCTCGGCGAGCCAGCCTTCCTGGCGCGCCTGCCACGAGGCGATGCGCAGCGCATGGCATTTCTTGCCGAGCAGCGCATTGCCGCCGTAGCCGGAACCGATCGACTTGATCGTCAGTTCCTCGGGGAAGTGCATGATGAAGCGCTTCGCCGGATCGAGGTCGCCGGTCGAATGGAGGCCCTTGACGAAACCGCCTTCGCGCTCGATGCGCGCGAGCGCCGCAGCGCCCATGCGGGTCATGATGCGCATGTTGGCCACGACGTAGGGGCTGTCGGTGATCTCCACGCCGCACCGCGCGAGCGGGGAGTCGATCGGACCCATGCAGTACGGGATGACGTAGAGCGTGCGGCCTTTCATGCAGCCGGCGAACAGCGCGTCGACCTTGGCGTGCGCCTCGACCGGATCCATCCAATGATTGTTCGGACCGGCGTCGTCGGCGTTGATCGAACAGACGAAGGTCAGGTGCTCGACGCGGGCGACATCGCTCGGATTCGAGCGGTGCAGGTAACAGTTCGGATGCGTCGCCGGATTGAGTTCGCTGAGGTCTCCGGTGTCGAGCATCAGTTCGACGAGCGCCTGATATTCGGCCTCGGAACCGTCGCACCAGTGAATCCTGTCCGGCTGCGTCAGACGGGCGGCTTCGTCCACCCATCGGTTCAACGCGTCGAGCTTGCTAGCCATATCCTGATCCTGAGCCCGCCGGGGCCCTGCCTGAAAGTGAGGCGGGTCACGTTAGCGGCGGGCCGCCAGCATTGCAACAAATCGGCTGGCGGCCCGTAGCCGGATCAACGACTTGCGCTAAGCGACAGTTGTCACGACGGAATCAGCGTGGAAATCGTGTGCTCGACGTATTCGTCGAACTCGGCATGCGACAGACGCGGCAGGCCGAGCTGCAGCGACAGTTGCAGGAAACCGGCGTACGCCGCGTAGGCGAGGCGCGCGCGGTAGGACGCGGCGATCCGGTCAAGGCCGAGCTGGCGGTAGGCCACGGTCAGGAAGTCGATGCGCCGCTGCGACACCCGCGACATGACCGGCTGGACGACCGGATGGTCGAGCGCCCGGAGCAGCGCCGAATACACGACATGCGACTGCATTTCCCGGCTCGTGCGGCGGAACAGCTCGCGCAGGCGTTCGCGCGGTTCCCGGATCGGCTCGACGCCGATGAATTCTTCCTCGTCGGCCCGTTCCCAGCGCTCGAGCGAGGCCTTGAGCAGCGCTTCGCGCGTCGGGAAATGCCAGTAGAAACTGCCCTTGGTCACACCAAGGCGGCGTGCCAGCGGCTCGACCGCGGCGGCTCCGACGCCGTTTTCGGCAATCGCTTCAAGGGCGGCTTGTTCCCAATCCGCTGCGGAGAGGCGACTGCGGTTTTCGAGAGGGGTCACGCTTGCTTGATTCATGGCTTCGCTTCCGACAACCACCGACAGGGCGGCGACGGCTTCGAAACTACTTGTGCGATCCGTATGGAGACCTCTGTTCAGAAAGATTTGATTGGATCCCCACGTATCTCGGATTGAATACTCTAGATCCCAGGCACTATTTAAACGTATGTTTGACGCCCGTATGACACCATCCAAACTGTTGAATCATAAGGCCGCAGTGAACCTTCTGGCGGCCGACGGGCTGTCGCTTTCCTGCGATTTGCACGGCATGGCCGGCAACGCGTCGCTCGTGTTCACGCACGGCTTCGGCCAGACGCGTCAGGCCTGGCAGGCGACCGCCGCCCACCTCGCGAACCAGAATTTCCTCTGCCTTTGTGCCGATGCACGCGGTCACGGAGCCAGCGACTGGCACCCGGACGGGGGTTACGAGATCGATCAATTCGTCGCCGACCTCGAACTCATGGCCGCTTTTGCCGGCCCGTCGGCGGTGCTGGTCGGCGCCTCGTTCGGCGGCCTGGTCGGACTGCTCGCGCAGGCGCGCAACCCTAACCTGTTCCGCGCGCTGGTCCTCGTCGACATCACGCCGCGCTGGGAAGCCGCCGGGGTCGAGCGCATTCTTGCGTTCATGCGCGCACATCCCGACGGATTCGCGTCGCTGGACGAAGCGGCCGCGAGCATTGCGGCCTATCTGCCGCACCGCCGCGAGACGCGCTCGCCGCAGCGGCTGCAGTCGCTGCTCGTTCCGCGCGACGACGGACGCTTCCGCTGGCACTGGGATCCGGCCCTGCTCGAGCGCATCGCCGAAAACGGCGAACGCCACCAGGCCGCGCTCGTCGATGCCGCCCGGCGCATCGACGTACCGGTACTGCTGCTGTCGGGCAGCGACAGCGACGTGGTCTCGCAGGCAACGATCGCCGAATTCCTGGAACTCGTGCCGCAGGCGCGGCACGTCGTCGTTCCGCGCGCCACGCACATGGTCGCCGGCGACCGAAATGACCTGTTCACCGATGCTGTGCTTTCCTTTGTCCGGACCCTTCCTCGGGGACGGAACTGATCTTCTGAGGAGTTCATCATGCAACACTGGCTACCCCTGCTCGCCGCGATCCTCGTATCGCTGGCCTGCTCGTATCGACGCGCAGGGCTGCGCACCTGGACTGCCGCGACCGCACTGGCCATCGTCGCTACCGGCGTCGCGGCCGATGCCCACTGGTTCGCGACGACGGCCACGCTGCTGGTGTTCGCACTGGTCGCGTTGCCGCTGAATCTCGTCGATTTCCGGCGCAAGCGCCTGACCGCTCCGCTGCTCGCGATCTACCAGAAGATCACGCCGCAGCTTTCGCCGACCGAGAAGATCGCGCTGGAGGCCGGCACTGTCGGCTTCGAGGGCGAGCTGTTCAGCGGCAAGCCGAACTGGAACCGCCTGCTGCGCGAGCCGGTACCGACGCTGTCGGCCGACGAACGCGCGTTCCTCGACGGCCCGGTCGAAGAGCTCTGCCGCATGGTCAACGACTGGGAGATCACGCACGAACTCGCCGACCTGCCGCCGCCGGTCTGGGAGTTCCTCAAGAAGAACAAGTTCTTCGGCATGATCATTCCGCGCGAATACGGCGGTCTGCAGTTCTCGGCGCTCGCGCACTCGGTGGTGCTGCAGAAGCTCGCGAGCATCTCCACGACGATAGGCTCCACCGTCGCCGTACCGAATTCGCTGGGCCCGGCCGAGTTGCTGCTGCACTATGGCACGAAGGAACAAAAAGACTATTACCTGCCGCGCCTCGCCGACGGCCGCGAGATTCCGTGCTTCGCGCTGACCGGCCCCTATGCCGGCTCGGACGCGACCTCGATTCCCGACTACGGCGTGGTCTGCAAGGGCGAGTGGAACGGCGCGAACGTGCTCGGCGTGCGCCTGACCTTCGACAAGCGCTACATCACGCTGGCGCCGATCGCGACCGTCGTCGGTCTCGCGTTCCGCATGTACGACCCGGAAAAGCTGCTCGGCGACACCGAGGATCTCGGCATCACGCTCGCGCTGCTGCCGCGCGATACGAAGGGACTGGAAATCGGCCGCCGCCACATGCCGCTGAACATTCCGTTCCAGAACGGGCCGGTGCGCGGCAAGGACGTATTCGTACCGCTGTCGCAGCTGATCGGCGGCCCGGAAATGGCCGGCGAAGGCTGGCGCATGCTCGTCGAGTGCCTGTCGGTCGGCCGCGCGATCTCGCTGCCGTCCAACGCCACCGGTGCGGCGCGCATCGGCTCGATCGCGACAGGCGCCTATGCGCGCATCCGCAAGCAGTTCGGCATGGCGATCGGCCGCTTCGAAGGTGTCGAGGAAGCGCTCGCACGCATCGGCGGCTATACCTATGCCATCAGCGCACTGTCGCGCGCGACGGCGGCGGCCGTCGATCGCGGCGAAAAACCGTCGGTGCCGTCGGCGATCGCGAAGTACCACGCGACCGAACTCGGCCGCGAGATCGCCAAGGACGTCATGGACGTGCACGGCGGCAAGGGCGTGATCCTCGGCCCGAAGAACTACGCGGGCCGCGCGTGGCAGGGCGCGCCGATCGCGATCACCGTCGAGGGTGCGAACATCCTCACGCGCAGCATGATGATCTTCGGCCAGGGCGCGATCCGCTGCCATCCGTTCGTGCTCAAGGAAATGGAAGCGACGCAGATCGCCGACTATGCCGAGCGCCTCAAGGCCTTCGACAAGGCGCTGTTCGGCCACATCGGCTTTGCGATCTCCAACGCGGTGCGCAGCTTCGTGCTGGGCCTGACCCACGCGAAGATCGGCTCGGCGCCGGGCGACAAATACACGCGCCGCTTCTACCGCAAGCTCAATCGCTACGCCGCGGCGCTCGCGCTGACGGCGGACACGTCGATGCTGATTCTCGGCGGCAAGCTCAAGTTCAAGGAAAAACTGTCGGCGCGCCTCGGCGACGTGCTGTCGAATCTGTACATCGCCTCGGCGATGCTCAAGCGCTATGAAGACCAGGGCCGTCCGGTCGCGGACCAGCCGATGCTCGCGTGGGCGTTCCACGACAGCGTCTGGCGCATGCAGATGGCGCTCGACGGCGTGCTGCGCAACTTCCCGCTGCGCCCGGTCGCCTGGCTGCTGCGCGTGCTGATCTTCCCGCTAGGCCGCCGCGAAGTGCCGCCGTCGGACCGCCTCGGCCGCCGCGTCGCCGCGATCCTCTGCACGCCGAACGAGACGCGCGACCGCCTCGCCGGCGACGTCTATCTGACGCCGAGCGCGAACAACCCGATCGGCCGCATGAACGCGCTGCTCGCCGACGTGATCGCGGCCGAGCCGGTCGAACGCAAGTTCCTCAAGGCCGTCAAGACGATCGAGGTCAAGGCCTACGACTACGCCGGCCAGCTCGCCGAAGCCGAAGCCGCCGGCGGCATCACGAGCGAGGAGCGCAAGCTGCTCGAACGCGTGCGCGCGGCGACATTCGAGTTCATCAGCGTCGACGACTTCGATCCGCGCGACCTCGAAGCCGCGGTCAAGCACGGCAAGACCGTGCTGCGCTCCGTCGCCTGAGTCCTGCGATGCCGGCCGCCGCGTGCGCGGCGGCCGGCGATTCCGCCAATTCGCGCAAGGTCCGTCCATGGCTTCACAGGCTCTGCAACTGTTCCGCCGCTGCGGCAAGTCCGCGGCGGGCCGCTGGCTCTACTCGCGGCTGATCTGCTGGCGCGCCCCCTACTTCTCGAGCATCGCGCCGGCCGTCGACGAACTGGCGGCCGGCCGCTGCGTCGTGCGCATCCGGCAGCGCCGCCGCGTACAGAACCACATCGGCACCGTGCACGCGATCGCACTGTGCAACATGGCCGAGATGGCCGGCGGCCTCGCGACCGACGCGACGATTCCCGACGCGATGCGCTGGATTCCGAAAGGCATGAGCGTGCGCTATCTGAAAAAGGCGACCGGCACGATGACCGCTACCGCGACCGTGCCCGCCGTCGCCGATCCGACTGTCGCCCAGGAGCTGCATGCGATCGTCGAAGTGCGCGACGCACAGAACGACGTCGTCTTCGACGCCGACATCGCGATGTGGGTCAGCCCGCGAAAGACGTGACAAGGAACGAGTGCCGAGGAGCGGGAATCGCGAGCCGCGTTGCGCTGTGCCTTTACCCGTTTCTCACTCCCTTGCACTCTTTTCTCGGTCTCCAAGTCACGCGAGCGCCAGCCGCAGCGCCTGCTCCGCGCTTGCCAGCACGAACCCCGCCAGAAAAAACAAATAGCTCAAACGCAGATAACGATACTTGTGGCGCGCGAGATAGATGCCGAGCGAATAGAGATCCTTGGCCTGGGCCTCGTAGATCGAGCCGTCGGGCGCAAGCGTGCGCGCCATCTCGTCGAGGAAGCGTTCGCGCGAGATTTCCGAGAAATGGCCGAAGAACAGCAGATTGAAGTGCGGCGGCAGCACTTCGCTGTCGAGCCGCAGCGGACGGTATTTCGGCAGCACGGCGAGGATCGCGAGCAGCAGCGCGAGCAGCGTGAAGCCGATCAGGATCAGCACCGCCACGCGCAGGCCGGGCTCGTCGAGCCGGCCCAGCGACAGCGTCAGCACGATCGACGATACCGTGATGATGATGTTCGCCTTCGTGTCGGCCATCGCCGACAGGTGCACATGATGCTGCTGCGCGGTCCGCAGGATGTTGTCCGACGTGTTGCGCTCCGGCACCTGCGCGAACCGGCCGCGGCCGGTATCCGAGTCGTTCATCGCCCGCCCCTCCTGTGAGCGGATGGTAGCGAGGAAGGGTCGAGAGTAACTAGAGACGCGCTTTTTAGGAGCTGGAGTCTCGGCACCGTCGGCGTCAGCCATCAGTCGGATTCGCAGATCCCCGCGAAGCAAGCTTTCTCGAGTTGCTACTCCTACTCCCTCTTTTCCTGACTCTCCGCCCAGCGCTGCAGCGCAGCCGCCCCATGCTTCTCGCGCTGCGCGGCGCACAGGACGATCGCTTCCTCGGCCCGGGCGAGGCCCTGCGCGGTGCCGTCGACCTTGCCGGCGTCGCGCGCGAAGAACTGCGCGACGCTGCGCGCCTGGCCGCGTTCGCACCAGCCCTCGGCGACGAGTTCCGGCAGATCGCCGTGAACGAAGGCCGGCGTGTGCGCGACGACTTCGGCATAGCGGCGCTGGAACCAGGCCCACAGCGCCGCGCGATTGCGCGGCTCGTATTGATGCGTGCGCAGGATGCGGGCGGTCTCGCCGATCCTGGCGCCCGGCCCGATCGCGAATTCGCGCACGCGCTCGCCGAGCTTCGCATCGACCGTCGCGCCGAGCGCCATGGCCATGCTCAGCCGGAGCGTCGCGTCGCTGTTGTTCGCGAGTTCGGCGAGCAGCGCGTCGACGGCGGGCGCCCCGAGCTCCTGCACCGTGACCGCAAGCACACTGCCCAGCAGATCGTAGTTCGCCGCGCCGAACCTCAGTCGCCCGTTGCCGTCGCCCGCGAGCACGGCCTTGCCCTGCGCGACCAGCACGGCGCGCACCGGCTTGCTCTCGATCGTGCGCGCGAGCAGCTCGACGAGATCGGCGCGCCACAGCGCGTCGTCTTCGCTTTCGCCGTCGCGCCGCAGATAGCCGAGCGCGGTCAGGCGCGGCAGGTAGCGCCGCTCGACGTAGGCGTCGATCGCCGCGCGCGTCGCGTCGTCGGCGAGATTGCGCCGGATCCAGACCAGCGTTTCCCGCAGTGCGAACGCGGCTTCGCGCGTCCTGGCCGCGGACAACTGCCCGATCGCATCGAGCACCGCCGCGGCATCGACGTCGCCGCGCTCGAATCCGGCCTTGATCGCGTCGGCGTAGGCGAGCTGCTCGCGATCGTCGAGCTTGCCCGCGACGCGCGTCAGTGCAGCGAGATCCGTCCGGGCGAGCGCGACGCGGTAGTAGCCGCGCGCCTGCGCGTTCGGCAGATACCAGTCGGGACAGGGACCGTCGAGCGGCATGGCCGTGGACGCCGTGTCGAACAGCCGGCATTGCGTCGACGCGGTCTCGCCCTGCTGCAGTCGCACGCAGAACGGAATGCCCCAGCGCTGTTCGGCGGCATTGCCGCCGGAGCCGAGCGGAAAATAGCGCTGCTGCACGAGCGCGAGCTGCGGCTTGCCGCCGTCGCAGGTCAGCTCGCTGCGCACCAGCGGCACGCCGGGCTGGTCCAGAAAGCTGCGCACCGCCGCGCCGAAGCGCGCGTCCTTGTCGCCGGCTTTCTGCAGCGCCGCGATCAGGTCATCCGACGTCGCGCTCGCGAACGCGTGATCGCGCATGTACTGGCGCAGTCCTTCGCGGAACACGTTCTCGCCGAGCCAGGCTTCGAACATGCCGAGCACCGCGGCGCCCTTGCCGTAGGTCAGGCTGTCGAACGCGCCTTCGATGTCGCCGTTGTCGCGGATCGGCTGCCGCACGCGGCGCGCGCTCGCGAGACTGTCCGCGGCCATCGCATGCTGTGCCGCGGCGATGCCCTGCAGGTCGGCGCGATGGGCCGGGCGCAATCGCTGCGTGATGCGTCCTTCCATCCAGGTCGCGAACGCTTCGTTGAGCCACAGGTCGTCCCACCACGGCATCGTGACCGTGTCGCCGAACCACTGGTGGGCAAGTTCGTGCGCGTTGACCTCGAACGATGCGCGCCGCAGGAAGGTCGGCGTATTGCGGTCGAGCAGCAGCAGCGATTCGCGAAAGACCACGAGGCCCGGATTCTCCATCGCACCGGCGCTGAAGTCCGGCGCGGCGAGCAGGTCGAGCTTTCCGAAGGCATACGGATAGCCGAAATAGTCTTCGAGCGCCGTGAGAATCGCCGGCGTCGCCTCGAGCACTTCGGCCAGGCGATGCCCCTCGCCCTGCGGCGCGACTGCGCGCAGCGGCACCGGCGTTTCGCGCCAGCGCGTCGGTGCGATCGGTTTGCCGTCGACGATGTCCCAGGGGCCGACGCCAAGCGCGACCAGATAGGTCGGCAGTTTCGGCGTCGTGCGGAAGCTGATGCGGCGCCAGCCGCCGTCGAGCGGTTCTTCGGTTACCTGAGCCGTGTTCGCGACGGCCTTCGCGCCGGCCGGCAGTTCGATGCTCAGATCGAACGGCGTCTTGAAACGCGGCTCGTCGAAGCCCGGGAACGCGCGCCGCGCGCTGACCGGCTCCATCTGCGTGACGACGTAGGGCTTGCCCGCGCGCTGCGTGCGGAACAGCCCTTCGAGCTGCGCGTTGTAGCGCGCGCGGTAGGCGAACTGCAGCGTGAGTTCCTGCGCCGCGACGCGCTCGCCGAAATCCACGCGCGCGACGTCGCGGTCCTTTATCGGTACGAAGCGGGCTTTGCGCGTGCGCCCGGCGGCGTCCCGCCACTCGACGCGCTCGACGTCCATGGCTCGCGCATGCAGCCAGACGTGATCGGAGGGCGCGCGCAGCGCGATGCGGATCGCTGCGGCCGCGCTGAAACCTTCCGCCGCCGGATCGATGCGGAAACGCAGCGCGTAGTGCAGCGGCACCGCGGATTCAGGCAGCTTCCCGAGCGGCGGCTGATCCGCCGCCGCGAAACCGCTCCAGGCCCACAGCAACAGCACCGCCGTCCGACGCCATGCGTTCATCCGCCATCCTCCGCGCAACCGGCGGAGGCTAGCATCGGCGTCGTCGCCGCCCAAGCACCGGGGGCGCCCGGCGCCGCTGCCTCAATCGTAGTCGGGCACGCTGACCTTGCCGCCGATGTCGGCGTACTCGATGCTGCTGCGCCCGCCCGACTTGCTCGCGACGCGGAAATCGCCCTTGATGTCGTCCGCGTAGATCATGCCGCTGCTGTCGCTGCCGACTTCGGCGCTGCCGGCGACATGGCGGATCTTGATGTCGCCCGAGCTGTCGCGGCCGACGCGCACGTTGCCGCCGACCTTGTCGATCTCGATGTCGCCGGAGCTGTCGTCCTCGACGAGGACGTCGCGCCGCGCACCGTCGATTTCGATATCGCCCGAGCTGTCGCTCGCGATCGTGATGGCGCCCTGGGCCTCATCGATGTCGATGTCGCCCGAGGTATCGCGCACGCGCACGTCGCCGCGCGGATCGCGGATCTTGATGTCGCCGGAGCTGTCGGTCAGGTCCACCGGACCGGCGTCGGCGATTTCGGTGTCACCCGAGGAGTCGGCGAGTTCGAGTGCGAGCGCCTGCGGCATGCGCACTTCGAGATCGATATAGGCGTAGTTCGAGCCGAACAGCTTGAAGTCGTTGTCGCCGGGAGCCGTGGTGTTCACGTCGAGCCGGCCGGCGCCCGCGGTGTGCTGCAGCGTCAGCTTTTCGAGCTGCTCGGCCGTCGATGCGCAGGCCTTGCCGCGGAATTCGACGGTCGACAGACCGGCCACGCCGACAATCCGCAGGTCGCCCGCCTGCGTCTGCAGCTTCAGTTGCTTGACGCCCGCCGCCGGAAGGTCGAGGTCGCGCCTGGCCTGGAAGGCGCAGTCGTCGGCGGAAGCGGCACCGGCGACGGCAACGAGAACGGACACGCAGAGAAGTCGTTTCATGGTTCGCTCGCTGTAAGGGGGCCGGGCATTCGATACGCCGGCACGTCGTTCGGATGCACGCGCGCGGTGAACGGTTTAAAGCGCTGCGGCAGCGCAAGCCTGTCGAGGTCGCCGCGGCCGCCCGGAATTCATACGTCCGTGGCGTTTGAATCGGGCAAACGCAATCGTACGAAGGTCCAGTATGGGCTTCGGGCAGGTCACGTCGTCGCAGTTGAGATATGCAAGATTCTCATTTGTTTGCATTTCTTTGTGAGCCGTTTCTGATCTCCACAGTCCACAATCCTCCCGCCGACCCCGTATGGCGGTTGGAATGTCATTGCCTGTGACCCACCGGTCGACAGGCCGTCAGTTAGCAATTCGCACGAGAAACCGGATCGGTCGCGATACGCGCACGCCGACGGGCGCGTTCGTCCCGAACCTGGGCAACCGGGGCTGTCGCACAGTGGTCTTGACAATGATGAACACGCACGACGAGGCGCCGTTTTCGATCGCGGTCGCGCTGCCGACCCATCTGAAATCGCTGGTCGAGCGCATGCTGCACGGCCTGCTGCGCGAACAGCGGCATCACGCCGCGCGCTGGCGGCTCAGCGATGCAGCCGATGCCGACGTGACGTTCCGACTGCACGGCGAAGACGGCCAGGCGATTTCGCCGGACCTGCTCGCCCATGTCCGGTGCCGCGACGGCCGCAGCGAGACCGTCGTCATCGAAGGCGCCTGGCGCGCCGGCGCGATGACGGCGGCACTCGACGGCATCGCCACGATGATCGTCGCGCGCGGTGCCGCTCCGGCGACGCCGCCGCCGTCCTCTCCGTCGGCGCTCGCGCGGCAATGGCTGCAGCGCTGGTGCGAACTGCGCACGCAGAACGCGTTCGACGCCGCTGATCTGAATATCGGCGAACGCACCGTCGCGCGCATCGACCTGCGCAGCGCGACGGCACGCTACGCCTCCCTCGACGACCGGCCCGACGCGGCCGCACTCGTCGCGGCCATGGCACGCGGCGGCTGGGACCTGGTTCCGCGCCACGGCGACGCCGCCGGCGGTACGGGCGTCTCGATGAAGCCGCTGCTGTGGCAGCTCGGCCTGCTGTCCGGCGAACAGGGCACGCTGCCGGCGCTGCGCGCGGTCGAGCGTCTGCGCCTCAAGGGCTGGCCCTACCTCGCCGCGGGCGGCCACGCGAGCTTTGCCGAACTCATCAACTATCTGCGCAACGGCGACAACGACCGGACCAGCCTGCAGGCACGCGGCATCGCACCGCGCGCCGTCGTCGACGGCTTCCTCAACGCCTGCTTCGTCTGCGATTTCTTTCACGACGCCGCGGCGGCGGCGGCGCCTCCGCGCATCGCACTGCCGCCTTCGCCGCGCAACGACGCCGCGGACCGGGCCGCGGTCTCGGCGCTGCGCCGCACGCTCGGGATCGCGCGGCCATGAGCGAGATCAAGCTGCTGTTCGCAGGTCCGATGGGCGCCGGCAAGACCACCGCGATCCGCGCGATCAGCGCAATCGAGCCCATCAGCACTGAAGTCGCGAACACCGATCTGGACGAATGCAACAAGGCCGAGACCACGGTCGCGATGGACTACGGCGAACTCACGCTCGACACGGGACACGTCGTGCATCTGTACGGCTCGCCGGGACAGCGCCGTTTCGAATTCATGTGGCCGCTGCTGGCCGAAGGCGCGCTCGGCGTCGTCGTGCTGCTCGACAACTCGCGCCCCGATCCGCTCGCCGACCTGGCCCATTTCCTCGACGCATTCGCCGCGCAGATCGACGCCGGCCGCGTCGTCGTCGCGGTCGGCCGGCTCGACACGCATGCGCGGCCGGGGCTCGACGACTACGTCGACGCCATCGCGGCGCGCGGCCAGTTCCTGCCGGTCGTCGATGCCGACGTACGCCGCCGCGACGACGTGCTCGGCGTGCTCGACCTGCTGTTTTCCCAGATCGAATCCGCCGGCCGCAGCGACGCGGATGCGGCTGCCGAAACCGACGAATGGCTGCACTTCGTGCAGCACGCGAGGACGCCATGACGCCGCTCTCCCGCACGCTTCCGCAGATCCTCCGGACCGCGATCGACGATGCCGTCCGCGCACTGCACCAGCGCGTGCCGGCCGCGATCGGCTGCGTGATTGCGACCGTGGATGGACGCCTCGTATCGCACGTCGTCGACAACGATGCCGATCCGCAGCGCATCGCCGCGATGATCGGTTCGATGGTCGCGCTCGGCGAAACGATCGGCCGCGAAGTCCGCATCGACCGCTCGCAATATGTCGTCGTCAACGCGATGAACGGAACGCTGCTCGCGCAGCGCGTGCCGAGCCGGCGCGAACTGTTCGTCGTGTCGACGCTCGCGCGGCCGACCACGAATCTCGGCATCCTGCTGCACGAAACACGCACGACTGCAGCCGAAATCGGCGCGGCCGTCGACGAATGGCTGGACCGCCATCAGGCGGCCGCCGTCGCGACGACTTGACCGCCGCCCGCCGACTGCGGGCCTTCACTCTCCAGGGAAAACTGCCATGGCAAAACTCGACCTCACTCCCCTTTCGGGCATCGACGGCTTCGTCGGCGCGGCGCTCGTCGATTCCGACAGCGGCATGGCGCTGGCCAAGCTCGGCGGCGGCGGCGTCGATCTCGACCTCGCGGCCAGCGGCAACGCGGAAGTCGTCAAATCCAAGCGCCGCGTCGCGGCGTCGCTGAAGCTCAACGACTCGATCGAGGACATCCTGATCAGCCTGGAGCGCCAGTACCACCTGATCCGCCCGCTCGAGCGCAACAGCGCGCTGTTTCTCTATGTCGTGCTCGATCGCTCGAAGTCGAACCTCGCGCTGTCGCGTCACGAACTCAAGAGCTTCGAGAAGAACCTCGAATTCGCCTGATCGGCGTTCCGGGCTCCGCAACGAAAAACGCGGCCTCGCGCCGCGTTTTTCGTTGCGTGGACGCGTGGGCGCGTCCGACTCAGCCGCGCTGTTCCAGCGTCACGGCCGCCGCATGCACGACCGCGGCGATGCGCACGGCGCTCTGCACGGCCTGCACGGTGAGTTCATGCTTGCGCAGCGTCTTCTCGTGCGAGTCCATGCACATGCCGCAGCCGTTGATCGCCGAAACCGCCAGCGAGCACAGCTCGAAGTCGACCTTGTCGCAGCCGGGATTGGCCATCGCGTTCATGCGCAGTCCGGCGCGCAGGCTTGCATATTCGGTGTCGCCCACGAGATGCGTGAAGCGGTAGTAGACGTTGTTCATCGCCATGATCGCAGCCGCCGTGCGCGCGCCGTTGAGTTCGGCTTCGCTCGCGTGCGCGGCACCTTCGGCCGCCAGCGCCGCGACCAGCGGTTCGTGGCGCGACGCGATGGCCGAGGCCAGCGCGATCAGTGCGATCTGCTTGCGGCTCAGGCCCGGCGCACCGCCTTCGCTGAGCACGGAATCGAGGTTGAGACGCAGATCCTTGGCGTAGTCGGGGATCTGGGACTTGAGTTCGGCGACACTCATGAAGCGCTCCTCTGCGGCGCGACCGCGGCTGCGGATCGGCACTTGTTATCAAAAGATAAAAATGGACTGACAGGCCGGATTGCGGCGGGGAAATCGCGCGTGGCCCGGCCGGCCGTCGAATTGCGCGATGCGCCGGGCGCATCGCGGGAACCGCTCGCCGGCAATGCCGGCGAGCGGAGCGGTCGCGATCAGGCGACCTTGATGACGTCTTCGCCCTGGTGCCAGTTGCACGGGCAGAGTTCGTCGGTCTGCAGCGCGTCGAGCACGCGCAGCACTTCTTCCGGATTGCGGCCGACCGACAGGTCGGTCACATAGACGAAGCGGATGATGCCCTGCGGGTCGACGATGAACGTCGCGCGCTGCGCCACGCCGGCTTCCTTGTCGAGGATGCCCAGCGCCGAGGTCAGTTCGCGCTTGACGTCGGCCAGCATCGGGAACGGCAGACCGTTGAGGTCCTTGTGATGCGTGCGCCATGCGTGGTGCACGAATTCCGAGTCGGTCGAACCGGTCAGGACCTGCGCGTCGCGGTCGAGGAAGGCCTGGTTGAGCTTGGCGAAGCCGGTGATCTCGGTCGGGCAGACGAAGGTGAAGTCCTTCGGATAGAAGAACACGACGAGCCACTTGCCCTTGTAGGTGTCGTTGTTGATGTCGACGAAGGCGTTCTTCAGATCCGTCGAAACGGTGGCCTTGACGTTGAACTGCGGAAACTTCTCACCAACGCTGAGCATGGTTCACTCCTTGGGGTTGAATGCGAGTCCCTTCGGTCGAAGGGAGTAAAACGGACCGGCGCAGCTTACGCGCCGCATTTCCATCTAGCCAATCAATTGATAGCATCGCGACGATAGATTCGGGCTATGACATCGCCATGAACCTGCGAGATCTGCGTTATCTGGTCGCCCTGGCCGAACACAAGCACTTCGGCCGCGCCGCCGATGCGAGTTTCGTCAGCCAACCCACGCTGTCCACCCAGATCAAGAAGCTGGAAGACGAGCTCGACGTGGCGCTGGTCGAACGAACCCCGCGCAAGATACTGCTGACCGAGGTCGGGCGCGAGATTGCGACGCGCGCGCGCCATGTGCTCGACGAGGTCGAACAGATCCGCGCGATCGCGCGGCGCACGAAGGACCCCGAATCGGGCAGTCTGCGCCTCGGCATCTTCCCGACGCTCGGCCCGTATCTGCTGCCGCATGTGATTCCGGGGCTGCGCACCCGCTTTCCGCGGCTCGAACTGCTGCTGACCGAGGAAAAGACCGAGACGCTGCTCGCG
>NZ_DATIGT010000018.1:0-1552 GCF_035481375.1 Tahibacter sp. | reverse complement strand
GGTTCGAGCTGCCAGACCCGCACCGGTCCGCCGAGCCGGCCGGCCAGCGCGAGCGCCTGTCGCTCATTGCCGGCGGCGCCGTCGGTGATCACCCAGCAGGTCGTCGTTGTTTCCGGCATGGACAGTTTCTGCACGAAGGGCGGGCATTGTAGAGCGCAGTTCACCAATCTGTTTTCGGCGGGCACAATGACCCGCTTTTCACCTCAACCTACACTGCGCGTCCTCAGGATAGCCGCGGTCGCTGCCAGGAAGATTCATGTCGCACACTCCCATTGACGCCGCCGCTCTCGACCAGCTGTTCAACGAAGCCCGCACGTTCCGCGGATCGGACCGGGCCTGGCTCGACCGCCCCGTGACCGACGACCAGCTCGCGCGGATCTACGATCTCGCGAAGATGGCGCCGACCAGCGCGAACTGCTCGCCCGCGCGCATCGTGTTCATCCGCTCGCCCGAGGCCAAGGCGCTGCTGCAGCGCACGCTCGACGGCGGCAACGTCGCGCAGACCATGGCCGCGCCGGTCACCGCGCTGATCGGCAGCGACTACGCGTTCTACGAACACATGGATTTCCTGTTTCCGAACACCGGCGCGCGCTCGTGGTTCGAAGGCAAGCCCGAGGTCATCCACAACACCGCGTTCCGCAACGCCTCGCTGCAGGGCGCCTATCTGATCATCGCCGCGCGCGCGCTCGGGCTCGACTGCGGTCCGATGTCCGGCTTCAACAACGCGCTCGCCGACGAGCTGTTCTTCCCGGGCACGCAGGTCAAGTCCAATTTCCTCGTCAACATCGGTTACGGCAATCCCGCCGTCCTGAAACCGCGCAATCCTCGCTTCAGTTTCGATCAGGCCTGCCGCATCGCCTGACCCGCAGTACCACCTACCCGGAGGTTCTTCATGATTCGCAAGCTCGCTCTCGCTGCAGCCCTGACTGCCGCCTCGTTCGCCGCCGGCGCCGCCGACAAGTACGAGTTCGACGGCAACCACACCAACGTCGTGTTCTCGTGGACGCATTTCGGTCTGTCGAATCCGTCGGCGCGCTTCTCCAAGGTCGAGGGCGAAGTGCTGCTCGACACGGCCGACCTGACCAAGTCGTCAGTCTCGGTCACGATCCCCGTCGACAGCCTGCGCACCGACGTGCCGAAATTCGACGAGCACCTGCGCAGCGGCGACTTCTTCGATCTCGCGAAGTTCCCGACCGCGACGTTCAAGAGCACGAAGGTCGAGAAGGCCGGCGACAACAAGCTCAAGGTCACCGGCGACCTGACGATCCACGGCGTCACCAAGCCGGCCGTGCTCGACGTGACCGTCAACAAGATCGGCGACCACCCGATGGCCAAGAAGCCGGCCGCGGGCTTCGACGCGTGGACGACGGTCAAGCGTTCCGACTTCGGCATGGGCAACTACGTGCCGAACGTGAGCGACGAGGTGAAGATCCACATCACGACCGAAACGCTGAAGGCCGGCGAGAAGAAGGCCGGCTGATCGTCGCGTCGGCGTCCATCTGCTGCTGACGAAGGCCCCGCTCGCGGGGCCTTCTTTTTTGGGGAGTAGACT
>NZ_DATIGT010000017.1:0-34089 GCF_035481375.1 Tahibacter sp. | reverse complement strand
GCCGGGCCGCGTGCACGGCGTCGACCTCGATACGAGCCACTTCACCGGCAACTTTCCGCCGGCCGCGTCGATCGATGCGTGTTATCTGATCGGCAGCGATCCCGATGCGCACACCGAGTGGACGCCGCTGCTGCCGGCCGTGAATCTCGGCGGCAACAGCCATCACTATTTTGCGGTCGCCGACGAGACGCCGTGCACGCATCTGCGCGTGAACCTCTATCCCGACGGCGGCCTCGCGCGGCTGCGCGTCTACGCGGCGCCGCAGTTCGGCGGCGAGCCCGAAGCCGACGGACTCGTCGACCTCGCGAGCGCGCTGAACGGCGCGCAGATCGTTGCGGCGAACAACGAGCATTTCGGGCCGGCGAGCCGGCTGCTGCTGCCGGGCCGCGGCGTGAACATGGGCGACGGCTGGGAAACGCGGCGGCGCCGCGAACCCGGCAACGACTGGTGCATCGTCGCGCTCGCGCTGCCCGGCGTCATCGAAGCGATCGACGTCGATACCGCGCATTTCAAGGGCAACTACCCGGACCGCTGTTCGCTGCAGGGCGCGGCCATCGCCGCCGGCACGCCGCAGTCGCTCGTGACGCAGGCAATGTTCTGGCCGCTGCTGCTGCCCGAGCAGAAACTGCAGATGGACCACGAGCATCATTTCCGCGAGGAGATCGCCGCCCACGCGCCGGTCACGCACGTGCGCTTCAACATCCATCCGGATGGGGGCGTGTCGCGGCTGCGGCTGCGCGGTCGACCCGCATGAGCGCGGACGCGCAGCCGCTCGCGATCGAAGCGCTGACGCGCGAGGCCTTCGCGGAATTCGGCGAGGTCATCGAAGCCGCCGGCGCCGCGCAGTCGTACGCGATCAACAGCGGGACGACGCAGCGCTTCCACGATCTCGCGACGGTCGATACCGGGCGCGAAGACGGCCGTACCATCGTCAGCATCTTTCGCGCGCAGCCGCGCGAGCTTCCGTTCGTCGTGTCGATGCTCGAACGCCATCCGCTCGGCAGCCAGGCCTTCGTGCCGCTGGGCGCGCAACCCTATCTCGTCGTCGTCGCGAGCGATCCGCAGTCCGTGCCGCGCGCCTTCCTCGCGCGTGAAGGCCAGGGCGTCAACTATCGCGCAGGCACCTGGCATCACCCGCTGCTCGCGCTCGAAGCGGTCAGCGATTTCCTCGTCATCGATCGGGCTGGGCCCGGGAACAACTGCGACGAGGCCGAGCTGCCGCGACAGTGGTTGCTTTTGCGGCAAAGTTAGCAATGTGATACGGCGGTTGGCCGACGCTCCCCCGCCCGGGGATCTTCGCTGGCGCAGTCACTTCGGTGTTGGGCTTCGCCTGTGGCTCAACCCAACCTACGCGCTGGGTTCGCTGTCGCGAAACCTGCTCTACACGTGATTTTCATGCCGCTGAACGCGTGACATCAGCCGCGCGTACTCCCACGCGTTTTTCCCTCGGCATTCACGGTCGCGGCGTCAACGTGATCGCGCTGAACACCGTTGGGAAAACCAAGCAATCACGCAGGAGTTCGCCATGAAATTGCCTCGTCTGCTTATTCTCACCGCCGCGGCGCTCGCCTTCGCAGGCGCGGCCGGCGCGCGCGACTATCCGCGCGACCGCGACGACAACCCGCCGGGTCTGCGCGGCGGCCCCGGCACGAACTGGGAAAATCCGCCGGGCTGGCGCGGCGGTCCGGGCACGTCGCCCGATTACCGCGATTTCCGCTACGGCACAAAGCGCTATCGCTTCACGCTGCGCGATGACGGCTTCTATTTCAACGACCGCTACGGCTACTACCACCCGCGCTACGGCCTGTGGAACCAGTCGCGACATTGCTGGAACGACATGGACGACAACCCGCCGGGTCCGCGCGGCGGCCCGGGCACGAACTGGGAAAATCCGCCGGGTCCGCGCGGCGGCCCGGGTGCGAGTCCGGATCGCTTCGGCAGCTGTCGATGACGTGAAGCGTTTGGCCGGCGCATAGGCTGAACCGGAAACTCATCCCATCCTTGCCCCGCTCGTTGGGCGTGAAAGGCCGTCGGAACCGCGCGGTTCCTGGCAGCGGCCTTTCACGCTTTCAAGCGCGTCGACAAATTGTGCGCCCTGCGCTATCTCACGCGCCGCAGGCCGTTTACGCTCGCTCGGACCTCGTTACCGGAAACCGCCATGTCCGAGCACAAGCCCCCACTGCACGACCGCCTGATCCGGAACGTCAACGACATCGCGAAGCAGCGTCGCGTGCGCGAACCGCACTACGACTGCGAGCGCGCGTATCTCGCCGAAGGCACTGCCGCGAAAAAACTCGGTGCGACGATCCAGATCGTCGCACCGGGAAAGCGCGTCTGTCCGTATCACCTGCATCACGCGCAGGAAGAAATGTTCGTGATCCTCGAAGGCAGCGGCACGCTGCGCGTGGCCGGCGAACTGCTGCCGCTGAAAGCCGGCGATGTGGTGTTCATTCCACCGGGCCCGGATTATCCGCACCAGATCCTCAATACCTCGGATGCGCCGCTCAAATACCTCGCGATCAGCACGACTGACGATCCGGAAATCTGCGAATACCCGGACTCCGGCAAGTTCCTCGCCGAAGGCAGCCTGGCCTCGGGCAATGCGTTCGAAGTGATCCAGCGCGGCGGCAGCAGCGTCGACTACTGGGACGGCGAACCCTAGTCAGTGTGGCCAGCCTGAGGCTGGCCGCATCGTCGCAACGCCTCCGCGTGCGATCTGCGTCACACTGCCGAAACGCGTACGCATAGCGTCCACGCGACTTCATCGTCGCGTCATATCGCATCGCTACGGTTCCACAACTTCACGTTGGGAACCCCTGAATGCGCACCTCGACGCTCGCCCGCTGCCTTCTCGCCCTCGCCTGCACCGCCGGCATCGCCTCGCTCCACGCCGCCGAATTTCCGACGCTCGACCGCGCGGCACCGCTCGTCATCGGCCATCGCGGCGCCTCCGGCTATCTGCCCGAGCACACGCTCGAGTCGTATCGCACCGCGATCGCGATGGGCGCGGACTTCATCGAGCCCGATCTCGTCTCGACCAAGGACGGCGTGCTGATCGCGCGGCATGAGCCGGTGCTCGGCGGCACGACGAACGTCGCGAGCCTCGCGAAGTTTGCCGCGCGCAAGCGCAAGGCCAAGATCGACGGCATCGAGTACGACGACTGGTTCGCGAGCGACTTCACGCTGGCCGAGATCAAGGAACTCCGCGCGCGCGAGCGCGTCGCCTCGCGCAACAAGCGCTTCGACAACGCGTTCGAGATCCCGACGTTCCAGGAAGTCATCGACCTCGCGAAGAAGGAATCGGCGCGCACGGGCCGCACGATCGGCATCTACCCGGAAACCAAGCACCCGACCTGGCACCAGCAACAGAACCTGCCGCTCGAACGCAAGCTCGTCGATACGCTGGTTGCCGCGGGCTGGACGCGCAAGACCGATCCGGTCGTGATCCAGTCGTTCGAAGTCGGCAATCTCAAGCAGCTGCGCACGATGACCGCCGTGCGGCTCGTGCAGCTGCTGTCGTGCTACGACAACGACCTGAAGACCGGCAACTGCGTCTATCTGCCCAACGACGTCGACAGCGCGCCGTGGGACTTCATCGCGAGCGGCGACCGCCGCACCTACGCCGACCTGATCACGCCGGCCGGTCTCGCCGAGATCAAGACCTATGCCGACGGCGTCGGTCCGTGGAAGCGCCAGTTCATCGGCGTCAAGGCGATTGCCTTCAATGCCGACGGCAGCCCGCGCGACGTGAACGGCGACGGCAGCGTGAACGAGGCCGACGGCGTCAGCCGCGCGAACAGCAATCTCGTCGCCGACGCGCATGCGGCAGGTCTCGTCGTCCACCCGTATACGATTCGCACCGACTGGCCGTTCGCGCGCGACTACGCCGGGGGCACGGGCCGCGTCGGCGCGGCGACGTCGGAATACCAGCAACTGTTCGCGGCCGGCGTCGACGGCCTGTTCACCGATTTCACGGACGACGCCGTCGCCGCCCGCGCCGCCTATGCGGGCGATGTCGCCTACGTGCTCGAGTACGCGAGCGACGCCGGCGCGATCGACGGCCCGACACGCTACTACCGCACCGCGAGCGGCGAGGACGTCATGCGTCTGGCCAATGCCGCCGGCGCCCGCGTGAGCCGCACCGACGACGTGTTCAAGGCCTGGACGCGCGCAACGGCGCGCGCCGACCTGCGGCCGGTCTGCCGGTACTACGATCCGTCGACCGTGCGTCATGTCTACAGCATCGATCCGGCGCGCTGCTCGGCGTTCGCCGCGCAGCTGCCGCTCGTCAGCGAAGGCGTCGCGTTCCACGCCGTGCCGGCGACGAACGGCACCTGCCCCGCCGGCACGACGCCGATCACGCAATGGATCACGACGGTCAACGGCGTCGCCTATGAGCGCTACAGCGCCGACACGCGCGTGTCAGCCTCGCCGTATGCCTCGGCGACCGTCGCGTTCTGCGGCGCGCCGTAAACGACGCAGGCAACAGGCCCGGCGTCACGCCGGGCCTGTTGCCTGCCTGGTGATCTACGCCGCCTTTGCCAGATCGCGCATGGCGACGAGCAGTGCGGCTCAGAGCGCCGCGAACACGCCGTCGAGCACGACGCCCAGCCCGTGATCGCGGCACCGAGCGCACCATGGATGAATTCGACGTAGCGCACCGCATCGGCGCCGAACGTTTCGGACTGCGGAAGCGTGCCCCCCTCTCCGCTGTGCGCTGCGCGGACGAATCGGTGCCGCCCGACGGCGAATGTTCCTGGAGCACCGGTGCGCGCCGTTGAAATTCATCGCACGAAGGTTTCGTGCGCGTGATCCTGACCGAGAGCCGCAGCCGCTAGCCGGAACGCCGCGAGATGGCTCGCGGGCCGCGTCGCAACCCTCGCATGGCCACGAGCGGCGCGGCGTAAAGCACGGCAAACACGCCGTCGAGCACGACGTTCTGCCAGAAGCCGAACCACAGCGAGACGATCACGTCGGGTACGAACCATGCGAAGAGCGAGGCCGCAATCGCGAGCCAGCCTTCGCGCGTGCCGCGGCGGAACGGTCCGAGTGCGACTGCCGCGAGCACGACGCCCCAGCCCGTGATCGCCGCGCCGAGCGCGCCGTGGATGAATTCGACGTAGCGCACGGCATCGGCGCCGAAGGCCTCGAATTGCGAAGGCGTCGAATAGAACAGCAGCGAGAAACCCTGCCGCGTCAGCCCCGGCGCGAGCATCAGGAACAGCCCGAACGCGACGGTGAGCACGGTCACGCCGAACAGCCAGCGCCACCAGAAGTTCAAGCGGGGATCGGACATGGTGCACTCCGCGGCGATGTGGAAAACGGGCCGATAGTGACCGCGTCGGCGATCCTCGGCAAGGCCACGCAGGGCGCAATAAGCGCAGCGCATTGCGCCAAGCCCGTCCAATCCCCACCGCTCCGATCGTCGGCTCGACACGAGCTCCGTCCCCCCGCAACAACCCAACCCCATCGAGCCCATCCTCCGGCATCGTTGCCCCGGGATTTCGAAGCGTCGGCATCTCGTCTTGCGCCGACAATCACGGCGGCGGGGGCTGGTCGGGCTTGGCGCAATGCGCTGCGCTTATTGCGCCCTACGTTGAAGCCATCGCGAGACGAGTTCGCGTTCGGCGTCGCTCATCTGCGTGAGGTTGCCCGGCGGCATCACGCGCAGCACGCTGACCTGGCGTTCGATGACGGCCGCACGCGACTCGATCTGCTGCGGTGTGTCGAAGGTGATGCCCTTGGGTGCAACCCCCATCAGCGTCGGCGTCGCGGAATGGCATTGCGCGCAGTGGCGCGTCAGCAGCACCTGTATCGCCTGCGTGTCGGGCGGAGGGACGGCCGCGGCAACGGTCGCGGTGGCCGTGACGGTGCCGGCGCTCGCGCTTGCCACCGGCGGCGCGACCGGCACGCGTGGCAGCGGCCGGATCCAGGCGAACACGGCCAGCAGCACGAATCCGCCCGCGCCGAGCAGCCACCACGCGCGGCCGCCGCTGTGCCAGAGCACGAAGAACTGCCGGATCAGCGCGCCGGCGGCCATGAACGCCGCGAGCACGAGCCACGCATCGGCATGCGCATAGGCCGTCGCATAGTGCGTGCTCAGCATCGCGAACACGACCGGCAAGGTGAAATAGGTGTTGTGCACCGAGCGCTGCTTGCCGCGGCGTCCGGGTTCCGGATCGGGCGCCTCGCCGCGCTGCAGCGCCGCGATGATCCTCTCCTGGCCCGGGATGATCACGAAGAACACGTTCGCCGACATGATCGTGCCGAGCACCGCGCCGGTCAGCAGGAACGCGGCGCGGCCGGCGAAGACGTGCGTCGTCGCGTAGCAGAGCAGCAGCACGAGCCCGGCGACCGCGGCGCCGAGCATGTCGTCGCGATCATGGAACAGGCGGCACAGACCGTCGTAGCAGAGCCAGCCGAGCACCAGGAACGCGAGCGCCAGCAGCACGGCCTGATTCGGCGTCCACACGGCGACCGCGGGATCGACGAGCCAGACCTGCGGCGAGAACAGATAGACGACGCTCAGCAGCGCGAAGCCCGACATCCACGTCGTATACGATTTCCATTTGGACCAATGCACGTCCGCCGGCAGCTCCCGCGGCGCCGGCAGGTATTTCTGCTTGCGGTAGAAGCCGCCGCCGTGGACCGACCAGGATTCGCCGCAGAGATTCGGCTCGGCATCCTTCGGCGGCGCCAGGCCGCGATCGAGCGCGACGAAGTAGAACGACTCGCCGATCCAGGCGATGGCCGCGACGACATGCAGCCAGCGCAGCAGGAACGTGACGCACTCGATGACGTAATCGCCCACGCGTCGCCCTCAGGAACCGCGGTACGTGCTGTAGGCATACGGCGAGGCGAGCAGCGGCACGTGACAGTGCGAGCTCGGGTCGGCGATGCCGACGCGCAGCGTGACGACGTCGATGAAGCGCGGCTGCGGCAGCGCGATGCCCTGCGCGGCGAAGTAGTCGCCGATGCGGAAATCGAGTTCGTAGACGCCGGCCTGGAATTTGTAGTCGGCCAGCAGCGGCGCGTCGCAGCGGCCGTCGGCGTTCGTCGTCGCGCGGACGAGCAGCAGCCGTGCGCCGACGGCGATGCCGTAGAGCTCGATCGCGACGCCGGCCGCGGGCTTGCCGGTCGCGGTATCCAGAACGTGCGTAGTCAGTTTTCCCATGCGTGATTCCTCCCGTTGGCGTTGACGCGGTGCGACGACTGCCGCCGGCCGCGCAGGCGTGTGCGGCCGGTTCCTCCCCGAGTACGCAGGCGCGCCGCGCTTCCCGTCACGCGGCGATGCCGAAATCGCGGCAGCAGGCGTCGAGCGCGGCGCGGTAGCGCGCCTTGTCGGCGTCGCTCGCGAAGCTCGCCTCGAAGCTGTTGCGCGCGAGGGTCGCGATCTCCGCGCCGCTGAGGTCGAGCGCGTCGAGCGTCTCGACGAAATTCTGGTTGATGTAGCCGCCGAAATAGGCCGGATCGTCGGAATTCACGGTCGCGACGAGCCCGCGGTTCAGGAGATCGCGCAGGTTGTGCTCGCGCAGATCCTTGAACACGCAGAGCTTGATGTTGGACAGCGGGCAGACGGTCAGCGGAATGCGTTCGCGCACGAGGCGCGCGACGAGTTCCGGGTCGCGCAGCGCCTGCACGCCGTGGTCGACGCGCTCGACGGCGAGGCGGTCGAGCGCATCGCGGATGTACTGCGGCGGGCCTTCCTCGCCGGCATGCGCGACCGCGCGCAGGCCCAGCGCGCGCGCCGCGGCGAACACGCGCTCGAATTTTTCGGGCGGATGGCCGACTTCGCTGGAATCGAGGCCCACCCCGATGAATTTGTCGCGATGCGGCCTGGCCATGTCCAGCGTCGCGAACGCGGCCTCTTCGCTCAGATGCCGCAGGAAGCAGAGGATCAGCTCGGCGCGGATGCCGAGTTCGTCCTGCGCCCTGACGCAGGCGCGATGCAGCCCGTCGATGACCGCGGCGATCGGCACGCCGCGGTCGGTATGCGTCTGCGGATCGAAGAACAGCTCGGCATGGACGACGTTGTCGGCATTCGCGCGCTCGAAATAGGCCCAGGCCATGTCGAAGAAATCCCGCTCGTGCAGCAGCACGCTCGCGCCGGCGTAGTAGATGTCGAGGAAGCTCTGCAGGTTCGTGAACGCGTACGCCGCACGCAGCGATTCGACGTCGGGATATGGCAGGGTCACGCCGTTGCGCGCGGCCAGCGCGAAGATCAGCTCGGGTTCGAGCGAACCTTCGATATGGATGTGCAGTTCCGCCTTCGGCATGGCGCGAGCGAACGCGCGCAGGTTCTGACGATCGGGATTCACGGCGGCTCCGTTGGCGCGTGGCGTGCGTGGCGCCGCAGTCTGCACCATCGCCGCAGGCGCGCAAAGATGGGCCTGCCGCCTGCAGCGCACCACCGTGCCAAGCCGCGCGCGCCGCGCTACTCTCTGGCGATGACGAAACCCTGTACGTTTCAGCTGAACCGCCGGCCCGTCGACCTGGCCGGCAGCGACCCGACCGAATCCCTGCTGCGCTGGCTCCGGCGCCAGCAACTGGCCGGCACCAAGGAAGGCTGTGCCGACGGCGACTGCGGCGCCTGCACCGTCGCGCTGCTGCAGGCCGACGCCGACGGCACGACACGAATGACCGCGGTGAACAGCTGCCTGCTGCCGCTCGGCGCCCTGCCCGGCCGCGAAGTCCTGACCGTCGAAGCGCTGCGCGGGCCCGGCGGATCGCTGCACCCGGTGCAGCAGGCGCTCGTCGACTGCGCCGGCTCGCAGTGCGGCTATTGCACGCCGGGCTTCGTCATGAGCCTGTTCGCCGGCTACTACGGCGGCGACCTCGGCGACGCCGCGATCGAAGGCAATCTCTGCCGCTGCACCGGCTACCGGCCGATCCGCGACGCCGCGGCAGCGCTTGCGCGCCAGCCGGTCGTCGACGATGCGTTCGCCGCGCGCCTGCGCGAGCCGGTGACGACGCCCGCGGGCGAGCTCGCCGGCTATCACAGCCCGACGACGATCGCCGACGCGATCGCGCTGAAGCAGCAGGTTCCGCAGGCCGTCTGGATCGGCGGCGCGACCGATCTCGGCGTCGAACTCAGTCACGGCCGGCGCGTCGCGACCGCGTTCATCGCGCTCGACCGGATCGCCGAACTGCAGGCGCTGGATATCGCCGACGACGCCGTGCGCATCGGCGCCGGCCTGCCGCTGAGCCAGCTCGAAACGCGGCTCGCCGGCGTGTTTCCGGCACTCGACCAGATGCTGCCGTGGTTCGCCGCGCGTCAGGTGCGCAATCGCGCGACGTTCGGCGGCAACCTCGGCACGGCCTCGCCGATCGGCGACCTGCTGCCGGTGCTGCTCGCGCTCGATGCCACCGTGCACCTGCACGGCCCGGCCGGTGGACGCGACATCGCGATCACCGACTATTTCCACGACTACCGCAAGACCGCGCGCCAGCCCGACGAACTCGTCGTCGCGGTGACGGTGCCGCGCACCGCGACGGCTCCGGCGCAGACGCACCTGAGCGCGTCCTACAAGGTCGCCAAGCGCCAGACCGACGACATCAGCATCGTCGCGGCCGTGTTCGATCTCGTGCTCGATGCGGCGCATCGCGTCGAACGCGCGCGCCTGGCCTATGGCGGCGTCGCCGCAACCCCGCGGCGCGCCGTGAATGTCGAGGCGTACCTGCTCGGGCGCCGGCTCGACGCGGACACCGTGAACGCCGCGCAGGATCTGCTGCGCGACGCGTTCACGCCGCTCGACGATCACCGCGCCGGCGCCGACTATCGCCGCGCGCTCTGCGCCGGCCTGTTCGCAAAATTCGTCGCGACTCACCTGCCCGGAGCGGCGAAATCCGACGCGACCCGCGCGCCGGGAGCGGCCGCATGAAACCGCGCACGCACGAAAGCGCCGAAGGCCACGTCTGCGGCACCGCGATCTACACCGACGAGCAGCATCCGCCGCAGGGGCTGCTGAGCCTCTGGCCGGTGCAGTCGCCGCATGCGCACGCACGGATCCTGCGCATCGACGCGGGCGACGCGGCGCGCATGCCCGGCGTCGTGCGCGTGCTCACGGCCGCCGACGTGCCCGGCGAAAACGACACCGGCCCGATCTTGCACGACGAGCCGCTGATCGCCACGGACACCGTGCGTTTCCACGGCCAGGCCGTCGCCTGGGTCGTCGCCGCCGACGAAGCGCAGGCGCGCGCCGCCGCGGCCTGCGTGCAGGTCGACTACGCGCCGCTGGCGCCATGCCTGTCGATCGCCGACGCGATCGCGCGCGAGCAGTTCCATCTGCCGCCGGCGCGCGTCGCGCGCGGCGACGCGGCGACCGCGCTCGACCTCGCGCCGCATCGCGTCTGCGGCGAAGTCACGATCGGCGGGCAGGACCATTTCTATCTCGAGACCCAGGCGAGCTGGGTGCAGCTCGACGCCGACGGTCTGATCCAGATCACCTCGTCGACGCAGCATCCGACCGAGACCCAGATCATCGTCGCGCGCGTGCTCGGCATCGCGTCCAACCGCGTGGTCTGCCGCTGCCTGCGCATGGGCGGCGGCTTCGGCGGCAAGGAAACCCAGGCCAATCCGTCGGCCGCGATCGCCGCACTCGCGGCCTGGACCACCGGCCGCCCCGTGCGCATCAAGCTGTCGCGCCAGCTCGACATGCAGATGACCGGCAAGCGCCATCCGTTCTTCGCGCGCTACGAAGCGGGCTTCGACGACGACGGCGTGCTGCATGCGCTGCGAGTGGCGCTCTACGCCGACGGCGGCTGGAGCTGCGACCTGTCGCCGCCGGTGCTGATGCGCGCGATGGTCCATGTGGACAATGCCTATTTCTGCCCGCACGTCGAGATCGTCGGCCGCATCGCGAAGACGAATCTCGCCTCGAACACGGCGTTTCGCGGCTTCGGCGGGCCGCAGGGCATGCTGGTCGGCGAAGACATCCTCGCGCGCATCGCGGCCGAACTGAATCTGCCGGCCGAGCGCGTGCGCGAGCGGAACTTCTATCGCGACGACGGCGACGGCGCGCGCAACGAGACGCCTTACGGCCAGCCCGTCGTCGACAACCACCTGCCGGAACTCTGGGCCCGGCTCAAGCGCGACAGCGACTTCGATGCGCGCCGCCGCGCGATCGCGCAGTTCAACGCGGCGCATCGCGACGTCAAGCGCGGCATCGCGATCACGCCGGTGAAGTTCGGCATCTCGTTCAACAAGACCGAATACAACCAGGCCGGCGCACTCGTCCACATCTACACCGACGGCAGCATCCAGCTCAATCACGGCGGCACCGAGATGGGCCAGGGCCTGCACACGAAGATGCTCGCGGTCGCGAGCCGCGTGCTCGGCGTCGACGCGGGCACGATCCACGTGATGCCGACGAGCACCGACAAGGTGCCGAACACCTCGGCGACGGCGGCCAGCAGCGGCTCCGACCTCAACGGCCAGGCGGTGAAGGCCGCCTGCGAAACGCTGCGCGACCGTCTCGTGCCCGTGGCTGCGAGCATGCTCGGCTGTGCGCCGGAACACGTACGCTTCGCCGACGGCTGCGTCAGCGCTACCGATGCCCAGGGCGGGCTCGCGTTCGCCGAGGTCGTGCATGCCGCCTACAACGCGCGCATCAGCCTGTCGGCAACCGGCTACTACCGCACGCCGGGACTCAGCTGGGATCCGAAGCAGGGCCGCGGCCATCCGTTCTACTACTTCGCGTTCGGCGCGGCCGTCAGCGAAGTGGAAGTCTGCGGTTTTACCGGCGTGCACACGCTGCGCCGCGTCGACCTGCTGCACGACGTCGGCGACTCGCTGGCCGAACTCATCGACCGCGGCCAGATCGAAGGCGGCTTCGTCCAGGGCATGGGCTGGCTGACCTGCGAGGAACTGCGCTGGAACGACAAAGGCCGGCTGCTGACCGACGCGCCGAGCACCTACAAGATCCCGACGCTCGGCGAAGTGCCGCACGATTTCCGCGTGAGCCTGTTCCGCCGCTCGCGCGCGCCGAGCACGAACGTGATCTTCCACAGCAAGGGCGTCGGCGAACCGCCGCTGATGCTCGCGCTGAGCGTGCGCGAGGCGCTGCGCGAGGCGATCGGCGCCTTCGCGACGACGCCGCGTCCGGTCGTGCTGACATCGCCGGCCACACCCGAAGCCGTGTTCGTGGCGATCGAACGCGCGCGCGCGGTCGAACCCCTCGCCGTGGCTGAAGCGCTCGATGTCTGAGGGATCACGTAGGTCCGCGGTGAGCCCGAAGGGCGAATCCCCGCATCGAGGTGGCCGCATTGGGCGTGCGCTGGGCGAAGGAGACCGCGTGCGGCCTGGTCGAGGCAGCGCGTCGAGCCGCTGTCACCGGCACGGGCTCCGCACCGCGGAAACACGGCGATGTCGGGGGTCGCCTGAGGCTCACCGCCAACCTGCGTCGCGACGCCATGGATGAACGCCTGTTTGCGCAGCTTGCGCAGTGGCTGCAGCGCGACACCGTCGTCGTCGTCACGGTCGTCGAGACGATCGGCGCGACGCCGCGCAAGCGCGGCGCGCGCATGCTCGTCACGTCGCACGACACGGCGTTCAGCATCGGCGGCGGGCTGGCCGAGGCGCGCACGATCGCCGCGGCGCGTGCGCAGCTCGACGCGGCTGTCGACGGCATCGAGGCGCTGACCATCGATCTCGGCGGCGGCACCGGTTCGGCCGGCATCTGCGGCGGCCGCATGCAGCTGCAGCTGCGGCGCTGGTCGGGCGAACCCGATCGCGCGGCGGCTGCCGGAGCCGCGGCACGGCTGTCCCACGGCCACGCCGTCACGCTGCCTGCCCCCGACCACGCCGTGCCGCTGCAGCCGAACCCGCGGCTGCTGATCGTCGGCGCCGGACACTGCGGCACCGCGCTCTGCGAGGCCGCGCGGCTGCTCGACTTCGACATCGCCGTGTTCGACACGCGCGCCGACTGCTTCGCCGGCGATGCATTTGCAGGCGCGACCGCGTATCGCGGCGACTACGCGCAGCTCGCGAAGGCGCTCGACACGACGCGCGCCGTCTACGCCGTGCTGCTCAATCGCGATTTCGCCGCCGACATCGCGAGCCTGCGCGAACTCTGCCGCCGCCCGCCGGCGTTCATCGGCATGATGGGCAGCCGCCGTCGCATCCGCGAAGTGCTCGATGCCCTGCCCGAGCACGCCGAAACGCTTGCGCGCCTGCAGGCGCCGGTCGGCCTCGACATCGCCGCGGAGACACCGCAGGAAATCGCGGTCAGCATTCTGGCGCAGGTCGTGCGGGAGCGAAGAACAAATAGAGGACAGTAGACGGGAACCAGTGAAAAGCAACGCACACCGCTGCGGTGCCTGCCGGTTCCCCCCTGGCTGTTACCTGCTGGCCGCTAGTTCTTCTCCCGGATTACCCGGTAGTTGATAAGAATCACGAGGTCCGCCTCGCCCGTCTGAAACAACGCGTGGCTGCTGCCCGTGCGCGTCAGCAGCGCGTCGCCCGGTCCCACGTCGTGCGTGACGCCGTCGAGTACGTAGCGGCCGCGGCCCGACAGCACGTAGTAGATCTCGTCGTGGGTGTGGCGATGCAGACCGATGCCGGCGCCGGGCGGCAGCACGCGGCGGCGCAGCACGATATCGAGATCGGCGACGTCCGCGAACAGCGGATAGGCAATCGTGCTGCCGCCGCCGCCGTGCGGCGAAGGCTGCGCGCGCCGGTACTCGCCGTCGCGCGCGATGCGCGAGGCGCCCGGCCGCACGGTGTCGGTGTCGTCGGGAATGCCGCAGTCGGTGTCGCGGCGCAGACGCGCGGCGTCGACCAGTCCCTGCGCGCGCAGTCCCTGGACGACGAGGCAGGCCACGGCCGCGGCGCCGCGCTGATGGAAATGCGTGTTGTCGCGCAGGTTCTGCTCCGGCACGTGCAGGTAGAACGCGCGCGACGCGTCCTCGCCGAGCCCGTCGAGCCAGCGCAGGCTCGTCATGCCGAGATCGACGAGCGCGACGCGCTCCCGGCGCGACAGCGCGCGCACGGCTTCGGCGTAAGGACCGTGCAGGTCGGTCGCACGACCGGAAACGAAATGGCGGCGCGCGACCGGCGTCAGCAGCACGGGCGTCGCGCCGGTCCGGCGCGCGAGCTCGAGGTATTGCCGCAGCCACAGCGGAAACGCCTGCTGCGGTTCGTTGTAGCGGGCCGGATCGTCGCGCTTTTCGTCGTTGTGGCCGAACTGGATCAGCAGCAGATCGCCGCGGCGCAGGTCGCGCGCGACGTCGTAGAGCCAGCCCTGCTCGATGAAGCTGCGCGAACTGCGTCCGCTCTGCGCCCGGTTGCGGACCTCGACCGAGGCATCGAACCAGCCCGGCAATTCCTGGCCCCAGCCGCGCCGCGGCCAGCGCGCCGCATCGTATTCGCTCGCGGTGGAGTCGCCCGCGATCACGATGCGCAGCGGCGGCGCGATGCGCTGCTGCGCCGACGCCGCCGACGCGAACGCGGCAAGCACGATCCGCAGTGCGGCGCGCGCGAGCATGGCTAGCGGGCGAGCCAGCCGCCGTCGACCGGCAGCACGGCCCCGTGCACGTAGTCGGCCGCGCGCGAGGCGAGGAACACGGCGGCACCGCCGAGATCGGCCGGATCGCCCCAGCGTCCGGCCGGAATCCGCGCGAGGATGTCGCGGTTGCGCTGCTGGTCGGCGCGCAGCGCGCTCGTGTTCGCCGTCGCGAAATAGCCCGGCGCGATCGCGTTCACGTTGATGCCCTGCGCCGCCCATTCGTTGGCGAGCAGGCGCGTCAGGCCGAGGAGTCCACTTTTGCTCGCGGTATACGATGCGACGCGGATGCCGCCCTGGAACGACAGCATCGAGGCGATGTTGATGATCTTGCCGCCCTGCCCGGCCGCGACGCAGTGGCGCGCGAACGCCTGGGCCAGGAAGAACGCGGACTTCAGGTTCACGCCGAGCACGGCGTCCCAGTCGTCCTCGCTGAAATCGAGCGCGGCGTTGCGGCGGATCGTGCCCGCATTGTTCACGAGTATGTCGGCGCGGCCGAGCCGCTCGACGGCCGTCGCGACGGCGCCGCCCAGCGCGGCGACGTCGTCGAGTCCGGTTTCGACCCAACTGAGCCGGCGCCCCGCCGCGGCGACGGCCGCGGCGGTCTCGTCGGGTGCGGAGCGGCCGATCGCGGCGATGTCGGCGCCGGCCTGCGCGAGTGCGATCGCGATGGCCTGGCCGAGGCCGGTGTTCGCGCCGGTCACGAGCGCGACGCGGCCGGCGAGGTCGAACGGATGGGTCATAGGTGTCTCACGTCGAGTTGTTCCGTCAGCAGGAAAACCCCTGAACACGTGCGGCCGTGGAGCCCCCATGAAATCAAGGGGGCGGCCAGTCGTTCGCAACGCGGACGGCTGGCGGGGTTGTGGAGGAATGCAGCACGAACCCGAGCGACGCCGCAGAGGCCGCCGAGCTATTTCAGCTGACAAATATCAAGCACGGCCATGTCGGTGTAGTCGAGGTTCTCGCCGCCCATCGCCCAGATGAAGCCGTAGTTCGCCGTGCCCGAGCCCATGTGGATCGACCACGGCGGCGAGACCACGGCCTCGTGGTTCGCGACGACGAGATGTCGCGCGGCATCGGGCTCGCCCATGAAGTGGAACACGCGGTCGTTCGCGCCGAGATCGAAATAGAAATAGACCTCGCTGCGGCGGTCGTGCAGGTGCGGCGGCATCGTGTTCCAGACCGAGCCCGTGTTGAGCAGCGTCAGGCCCAGCAGCAGCTGGCACGACTTGCAGGTGGTCGGCACGATGTACTGGTAGATCGTGCGCTCGTTCGACGTGGCCAGCGCGCCGCGCTGCAGCGGCACGGCCTTGTCGATGGAAATGTGGACGATGTCGTAGCGCGCGTGCGCCGGCGTGGACGCGAGATAGAAGCGCGCGGGCGCGTCGGCGGACACCGATTCGAACTGCACGTCGGCGCAGCCCATCGGCAGATACAGCGCGTCGCGCGGCTGAAGCTCGAAGACCTGCCCGTCGACGCGAATGCGGCCCGCGCCGGCGCCGACGTTGACCGCGCCGAGTTCGCGCCGTTCGAGGAAGGGCTTGCCCGCGGCCGAGGCCGGCGCGTTCTGCTGCGGCAGCGAAACCGGTCCGGCCGTCGGTGCCGCGCCGCCGATCACGAAGCGTTCGTAGTGCGTGTAATTGAGAACGACGGTGTCGTCGACGAACAGATCGCCGATCAGGAAGCGCTCGCGCAGCGCTTCGTTGCTGACGCCCTGCATCGAGTCGGGATGGCAGGCGTGGTAGGTCTTGCGATACATGGACGCTCTCGCGGCAGGGTGGCGGACCAGGTGATCATAGCGAGCGAGGTAACCGGTGTCATCACCGTGGACAGTCCCAGCCGGACGTCGGGCGCGCGGCGCATTGCGCCAACCGACTCCGCGCCGAAGGGCCTTGCGCCGGGTCCCAACCGAAACCCAATCCCTGCAAGGCCGCGAAACCCCGTGCCCTGCAAGCCTTGGGTTCGCGAGATGTCGGCCTCTTCGCGTCGTTCCGGACGCTACGCGTTGCATTGCGGGCGCGATGCGCCGGGGCGGCCGGCGCAATGCGCTGCGCTTAGTGCGCCCCACGCCCGCCATTTTTGGGGGGATGGCACGACTCGCGGACGACCAGATGCGGCGCGATCAGCGGCGCGGCGCGCGCGGCGTCTTCGTTCGCGATCAGCATGGCCGCGGCGAACGAGCCCATGTCGCGGATCGGCAGGCGCACGGAACTCAGCGACGGCCACAGGCGCGAGGCCAGCGGCGAGTCGTCGAAGCCGACGACGGACAGATCGTCGGGCACGGCGAGCCCGATCTTGAACGCGGCCTTGTAGACGCCCGCGGCCATCTCGTCGTTGAGCGTGAAGATCGCGGTCGGGCGCGGGTCGAGCGCGAGCAGCCGCTCGGCGCAGGCCACGCCGGATTCGAAGGTGTAGCCGCCTTCGACGATGTTGTCCGGCGGCAGCTCGATGCCGCGGCGCGACAGCGCCTGCAGGAAGCCGGCGCCGCGCTCGCGAGTAGACAAATAGCGTTGTGGACCCGTGATCAGGCCGATGTTGCGGTGCCCCAGCGACTCCAGGTAGTTCGCGACCTCGACCGCGCCGAGGCGGTCGTTGGTCGCGATCATGCGCGCGGGCTCGTCGAGCGACACCGCGGCGATGCGCGCGTAGCGGCAGCCGGCCTGCTGCAGCATTTCCACGAGCGCGCCGTCTTCCGATACGCGCGGCACGAGGATCACGCCGTGCAGGCGGTGCTGCAGCACGAAATGCCGGACGCCTTCGATGTAGTCCTCGCTCTTGCTGTCGCAGGGATGCACGACGAGCTCGAAGCCCGAGCCGCGCAGGCTCGCGAGCGCGCCCTCCTGCATGTTGACGATGTACTGCGCGTTCGGGTTGTCATAGACCATGCCGATCAGGAACGACTTGCGGAACGCGAGCCCGCGCGCCATCGGATCGGGCACGTAGCCGACTTCGCGGATCAGCGCCTCGATCTTCTCGCGTGTTTCCTGCTGCACGAGCGGCGAACGGTTGATGACGCGGGAGACCGTCTTCTTCGAGACGCCGGCGAGACGCGCAATGTCGTTGATCGTTCCGCCGCGCACCGGCGGCGAATCCGGTGCGGTGCTCGTGTCGCGGGAGCGTCGGGTCATGCAGAAGTGTCCAGGGCAGCGGCGGAACCGATTCTAGCCCGCGCCGTGCATCCGCACGCTACTTCAGCACGCGCGGCAGCCACAGCGAGAGTTCCGGCACGAACGCGACGATCATGAGCACGGCGAGCGAGGCCAGATAGAACGGCCAGATCGAGCGCAGCGCTTCGCCGATGCTGATCTTGCCGATGGCCGTGCCGACGAACAGCACCGATCCCAGCGGCGGCGTGATCAGGCCGATGCCGCCCTTCAGGATCAGGATCACGCCGAAATGCACCGGGTCGACGCCGATGGCCTTGGCGACCGGCAGGAAGATCGGCGTGCAGATGATGATCAGCGGCGCGAGATCCATGAAGGTGCCGAGCACGAGCAGGATCAGGATCATGAGCAGCAGCAGGAGCTGCGGACTCGCATCGAGGCCGGTCAGGAGCGCCACGGCGGCGGCGGGCACCTGCAGATATGCGAGCAGCCAGCCGAAGCATGCGGCCGAGGCGATCACGAACAGGATCATGCCGGTCGTGCGCGCCGCGTGGACCATGGTCGCGACGAAATCGGCGCGCGAGACCTGGCGATACAGGACGCTCGTCACGAGCAGCGCATAGCAGACCGCGATCGCCGCGCTTTCCACCGCGGTGAAGATGCCGGCGCGGATACCGACGAAGATCAGCGCGACGAGCAGCAGCCCCGGCAACGCCGCGATCAGCCGGCGCAGCACCATGCCGAAGCCCGGAAACGCCTCGACCGCATAGCCGCGGCGGCGCGCGATGATCCACGCGGTCAGCATTACCGTCGCGGTCAGCAGCAGTGCCGGTATCACGCCGGCGGCGAACAGGTCGGCGATCGAGATGCCGCCGCCGGCCGCGGCGGAATACAGGATCAGGTTGTGCGACGGCGGTACGAGCAGCGCGACGAGCGCCGCGGTCATCGTCACGTTGACCGCGAAATCGCGATCGAAGCCGCGCTGGACCATCTGCGGAATCATCGCGCCGCCGATCGCCGACACATCGGCGATCGCCGAGCCCGACACGCCGCCGAAGAACAGCGACGACAGCACGCTGACCTGTCCGAGGCCGCCGCGCAGATGGCCGACCAGCGAACTCGCGAGCGCGATCAGACGCTCGGAGATGCCGCCGCGCAGCATGATTTCGCCGGCGAAGATGAACAGCGGAATCGCGATCAGCGATGCCGCGCTCGCGCCGGACACGGTCTGCTGCACGAGCACGAGCGCGGGCATGCCGATGAAGAGCAGGGTCGCCAGCGACGCGCCGAGCAGCGCGAACGCGACCGGCACGCCGGTCAGCAACAGCAGGAGGAACATGCCGAACAGCAGGGCCGCGGCCATCAGCGCACCTCCGCCGGCGCGGCTGCCGGACGCGGCGCGAGCTGCGCGAGCGCGAACGCGCTCATCAGCGCGCCGCCGAGCGACAGCGGCAGGAACATTAGTCCCTGCGGCAGCACCGTGCCGGCCATGCGCACGCTCCAGCCGTCGGCGAGCAGCGTGACGCCGCCGATCGCGAGCGTCGCGCCGAGTCCGGCGACGAGCAGCGAGGAAAACGTTTCGAGCGCACGCCGCAGCGGCGGCGGCGCCATGTGCACGAGCAGCGGAAATCCGAAGTGCGCGCGCTGATGGACGGCCGCGGCGGCGCCGAGACTCATCGCCGTGTTCAGCAGCAGCAGCGACAGCGGCTCGGTCCAGCCCGGCGAATCGTTGAGCAGATAGCGTGCGACGACCTGCCACGCCTGCACCGCGGCCAACACGACGAGCGCCGTGCCGGCGATCAGCAGCGCGAGGCGTGCGATACGCGGCAACAGTCCCGCTTCGGTTTCGCTTTGCATCCTTCCTCCCGTTCGTCGCAGCCTGCGGCCGCGACCATTCATATATTTTTATACGCTGCGGGAAGGCGTAGAGGCGAAACCCCATCCCCACCCATGCCCTCCCCCTGAAGGCGAGGGTTTGATTCCGATCGCGTATATCCTCCCCTGGGGGTTTGATCTACGCCGCGCCGGACAGGTCGCGGATCGCGCGCCAATAGCGGTCGACCTCGGCATCCTTGCGATAGTGCGCGACGACCGGGGCCGCAGCGCGCTCGAACGCGGCGCGGTCGACCGCATTCGCCTGCACGCCGCGCGCGAGCACGTATTCGCGCGCGGTGCGTTCCGATTCGTCCCAGAGCGAGCGCATGTAGGCGACCGAGCGCTTGGCGATGTCGAGCAGCCGCTCGCGGTCGTCGGGTCGAAGCGCGTCGAAGCGGCGACGCGACAGCAGCAGCGCTTCGGGCGAATACGAATGGCCGCTGTAGGACCAGTAGCGCGCGGCTTCGAACTGGCGCGTCGTGTGGAAGCTCTGCCAGTTGTTCTCGGCGCCGTCGATCAGGTGCGTCTGCAGCGCGGAATAGACCTCGCCGTAGGGCAGCGGCGTCGGATTCGCGCCGAGCGTGCGGATCAGGTGCATGAAGATGTCCGACGGCGGCACGCGGATCTTGAGGCCGTGCAGGTCGTCCGGCGTCACGATCGGCCGCTTGGTGTTGTAGACGCAGCGTGCGCCCGAATCGTAGAACGCGAGGCCGACGAGATCGCGGTCGGCGAAGCGGCCGAGGATGTCCTGGCCGACCGCGCCGTCGAGCGCACGGCGCATGTGCGCGGTGTCGTCGAACACGTAAGGCAGGCAGAGCACGCGCGTCGCCGGAAACGGATTGTTGAGCGCAGCCATGTTCACGCGCGCGATGTCGATCGCGCCGAAGCGCGCGAGGTCGATCAGGTCCGATTCGCGGCCGAGCTGGCCCGAGTGGTAGAGCCGCACGCCGAGGCGTCCGTCGGTTTCTTTTTCCAGTTGTTCACCGATCCAGCGCAGTGCCTCGACCGTCGGATAGCCGCGCACGTGCACGTCGGTCGCCGCGAGATCGAGGCGCGCCGTCGCGGCGCGCACCCGGGTCGCGGCCGCACCGAGCGTCAGCGCCGTCGCTCCGAGAAACTGTCGCCGTGTCGTCATGCCGGTGTCCTCGCGACGGCGCGGCAATGCAGCCGGCCGTGAATGCCGAAATCGACGGTCGCGTGCTGGCCCGCGACGATGTCGTGGATGCCGGTCGCCGCACCGGTCGTGATGAGATCGCCCGCGGCGAACCCGCGGCCGCGGCGCGCGTTGCGCGTCAGCGCGAACGCAAGTGCGGCGAGCGGACCGCCGGCCAGCGTCGCGGCGCCGCCGCGGCCGACCAGTTCGCCGGCAATCCAGGTGCTGCAGATCAGTTCCTCCATCGCGCAATCCTGCCAGTTCGCGATTTCCGGCCCCAACAGCAGCCCGGCATTGTTGCCGCAGTCGGCCACGACCGCACACGGCCCCTGCACGTTGATGTCGGCCATCGGGCTGCCCGCGAGTTCCACGCCGACGTGCAGCGCTGCGACTTCGGCCGCGGCGTCCTCGACGCTCCAGGCGGCGGCGCGCGGCGCGATGTCGCGCGCGAGGCGGAACACGAATTCGGCTTCGACCGCGGCAAAGCCGCCGGCGATCACGGGGAACTCGCCGCTGCCGTCCGCGGGACGCGCGATATGCGACGCAAAGATCGGACCGACCAGGCGCGGATCGCCGCCGGCGTCACGCCGCTCCGGCGCGATGTAGCCGACCTTCCAGCCGGCGACGCGGTCGGGCCAGCGTGCGATCACCGCATCCTGACACCGGTAGGCATATTCGAGGTCGACCGGCAGCGCCTCGGGAAAGCGCGCGAGCGCCCTGCCCGACCGGCGCGCGGCCACGAGCGCGTCGGCGACCGCGTCGATGCGGGAATCCGCACGTAAAGCCAGCGATTCGCTCATGCCTCTCCTCGTCCACGGATCCTGTTCCGTCGCACCGCGCTGTTGCGGACTGCGGCGCCGGGCGGCGCAAGGGCTGTATAAAGGAAACCGGTGTCATTTACAATCCGGCGGCGCCCCTGCGGCGCGAAAACCGCTGTGCCGGCACACTTGCCGCCGGTACCGTCCATCGCCGCACCGCCGAGGAGTCAAGAACGTCATGGCGCCACGCCCCGCCCGTCCCGTGTTCGCGCGCATCGCCGCCGCCCTGCTCGCGCTGTCGATCCTGCCACCCGCCCCTGCCGCCGACGTTCCGGCATTTCCCGGCGCGCAGGGCTGGGCCGCGATGACCCCCGGCGGACGCGGCGGCAAGATCATCCGCGTCACGACGCTGAAGCCGACCGGCCCGGGGTCGCTGACCGAAGCGCTGAATACGCCGGGACCGCGCATCGTCGTGTTCGAAGTCGGCGGGGTCATCGACCTGGGCCGCAGCGAGATCGCGATCCGCGAACCGTTCCTGACGGTCGCCGGCCAGACCGCGCCCTCGCCGGGCATCACGCTGATCCGCGGCGGCGTCGACATCGCGACGCACGACGTGGTCGTGCGCCACATCCGCATACGCCCGGGCGAGGCCGGCGTGCACAAAGGTGGACAATGGGACGTCGATGCGCTGTCCACGCTGACCGGCGCGCGCGACGTCATCGTCGACCACTGCAGCCTGACCTGGGCGACCGACGAGAACCTCTCCGCATCCGGCGCGCGCTTCATCGGCGACACGCCCGATGCCTGGCGCGATGCGGTGTCGCATCGCATCACCTTCAGCAACAACCTGATCGCCGAGGGGCTCGCGCATTCCACACATGCCAAGGGCGAGCATTCCAAGGGCTCGCTTATCCATGACAACGTCAGCGACATCCTCATCGTCGGCAACCTCTACGCGCACAACTACGAACGCAGCGTGCTGTTCAAGGGCGGCGCGCGCGGGCTCATGGTCAACAACCTGATCTACGACCCGGGTCCGCGCGCCGTGCACTACAACCTGATCCGCGAGGAATGGGGCGACCGCACACGCGAGACCGGCGCGCTCGGCCTGATCGGCAACGTGCTGCGCGCCGGGCCGTCCACGCCCGGGGACGTCGCGCTGTTCATGCTCGGCGGCTCCGGCAACGTCGATCTGTATCTGCACGACAATCTCTCGGTCGATCGCCTCGGCCGCGCGCTGCCGGAACTCGGCCGCTACACGACGACGGCGGCGAAATGGACATTGCTGAAGAAGCCGCCGGCCCTGCCCTACGGCGTGAAGCCGCTGGCCGCGGCCGACGTGCAGGACGCCGTGCTCGAAGATGTCGGCGCCCGGCCGTGGGACCGCGACGGCATCGACGCGCGCATCGTTGCCGACACCGCCGAGGGCCGCGGAAAGATCATCGACAGCGAGAGCGAGGTCGGCGGCTATCCCGCAGACGCGGCGACGTTTCGCGCGTTCGTCGAGAGCGAATGGGATTTGGAGACGCTGATGCCGAAGGCGGGGTTGCCGGAGAAGCGGCGGCCCAGGTAAGCAGGGAATAGAGATGGCAGGAAATAGAGAAAGCGAAAGACGTCTGCGCCTGGGACGAGTGCCCGGCGTGGCTGCGCCGCTTCAGCTTTCGACGCAGGGTTATGCGCCTGCGAACGCCCGACGGACCGGAGAGCGCTGTGCCGAGCGTGCACGGCACGCACCGCGCAGTGTCCGGTTTTCGGCACACCGATTCGGCATAGAAGTCTCGGACTGATTCAGAACGGCCGATATCGCCGCAATGCCGTTGCCGTCGCTTCATCGAGGATCGGCCTGCGTTCGCCGCGCATCGCCCCCGGCCCGTGGCTGCCCGCCTCGCCGAAGCGTGCGTCGCCCGGGTCGAACATCACGCGGCTGCCGTCGCGCGCGATGTAGCTCATCGCATCCCAGCCGTTCGCGTCGATGTGTGCGTCCATCGCGCAGTCGACGAACAGCGCGCTGCCGCGCACGGCCGGGTCGCCGTAGCGGCCGTCGGCGAAGGTCCGTGTCGGGCGCCACGGACGGCCCAGCGCGACGCTCGCGTCGGGCACCGGCGGTTCGCGCGACAGCGTGCAGCGGCGCAGCAGCAGTCCGCGTTCCTGCGACGCCGGCGTCGACGGCGCCGTGAGATAGCCCTGGCGCTCCTTGCCCGGACGAAAGCGCGAGACGATCTCGCAGTCGTCGAGCACGCAGTCGCCCGCGCCGAACAGGAAATCGACGCTGCCGCGAACGCGGCAACGGCGCAGCCAGCTGCGGCCGGCCTCGGCGAACAACGTGTCCTGATGGCCGTCGATGGTGCAGTCTTCGATCAGCGCGCGGTCCGAACCCTGATCGAACATCAGCGCTACCGCCTGCGCGCCGTTGGCGCCGACGGTTTCGAGCACCGGCCTGGCCAGATGGCCGAGATAGTCGAAGCGGTTCTCGAACGTCAGCGCGCGCGCGCGAAAACCCGGCGCGCGCACGATCACGCTCGCGCAGCCCCAGGTTCCCCAGGGCTCGCCGTCGGGACGGCGATGGCCGGCGGCGCGGTCCGAGCCGATCCGGCAACGCTCGCGGCCCGCACCGACCAGATGCACGTCGGGCCTGTCGACGACGATCTTCTCGTCCCAGAGGCCCGCGTCGACGAAGATGCGGAACGGCGTGCCGCCCGCGGACGGCGCCGCGGCGATCGCATCGGAGACGGAGTTGAAGTGTGGAACCGTGGCTATTGATACGTGAGCCGGCGCGTCCCTCCGGCGACTCACGCGCGCGTCGAAACGGCCGGACGGACGGGGCATGCAGCCCGCCGGCACCAGCGGTGCCAGGACGCAGAACTGCAGGAGACGACGACGCGACAGGGACATGGTGGTTGTCGTCACGCGTGAGCAGTCATGGGGAGAACGCGCGGCGGCGCTGCGTGCGCATCGATCGTCGTTCCGCGTCCCGGCACCGCAGGCGCCGGCGGGACGTTGCGCTGCACGCCCCGCCCGGCGACCGCGGTGAACCGCGAGATCAGTTGCGGAAACGCACGCCGACGAAGAACTCGCGGCCCGTGTGATCGTAGACCGATGTGCGGTCGCCGACCGAGTCGACCCATTGATCGTTGTATTCGTCGGTGAGATTGACCGCCTCGACCGTGAACTCGACGTGGTCGTTCATCTTCCACGTGGCCATGAAATCGACGTTCGTCGTGCCCTTCGTGCCTTCCATGTCGTTGTTGTTGCGGCCCGGCACCGTCGTCAGATAGCCGTTGCGGTACGCCGTCGAGACGCGTGCGCTGAAGCTGTCCTTTTCGTAGTACAGCGTCGCGTTGTAGGCGTTCTTCGACAGGCCCAGCAGATCGGTCTTCAGCGAATTCGCGCCGCTCGACGTCACGTACTGGATCTTCGAATCGACGTAGGTGTAGTTGAGGATCGCGCCGAAATTGCTCCAGAACCCCGGCAGGAACGTAAACGGCTGCTGATAGGACAGTTCGATGCCGCGCAGGTTGCCGCCGGGCGTGTTGGTCGGAATGTTGAACTGGAAATCGTCGGTCGGCGACGCGCCGGTGCCTTCGAGCAGGCTCGCCGGCAGACCCGAGGTGTTGAACGGCCGCGTTTCGCGCGAGGTCTGCACGAACGACTCGATGTCCTTGTAGAAGATCGCCGCGCCGAGCACCGACTCGGGCGCGAAATACCATTCGAGGCCGAGATCGAAGGTCTTCGCGCGGAACGGATCGAGGAACGGATCGCCGCCGGTCACGACGCGGTTGCCGCCGCTGACGCTGACACTGACGCCCGGCGTGAGATTGCCCAGGCCCGGCCGCGCCATCACCTTCGCCGCGCCGAGGCGCAGCAGCAGGTCATCGCTGAGATCCCAGACGAAGTTCGCCGACGGCAAGGTGTCGCTGTATTCGCGCTCGACCGTGGTCTGCGTCGGGCGGCCGTTGATGATCGCGAAGCCGGTCGATTCCTGCTCGGTGCGCACGTAGCGCACGCCGAAGTTGCCGCGCAGCGGAATGCCGAAGGTCGAGGTCTCGAAATCGCCCTGGAACCAGCCGCCGCGGTCGCGCTCCTTGACGCTGCGGTTGTTGCCGATCGCGCCCGACGCCGACGGCGACACCGTGAACGTGCCCTGCCCGCTGTAGATGTCGAACAGGTTCGCGAACGCATCGATGTCCGGAATCAGGAAGCGCGTGTCGCTGCCGCCGGGCATGTCGAGGTTGTTGCCGAACACGAGCAGCCGCGTGAGATCCGACAGCGACGTTCCGGCCGGCAGGTTCGGCACGCTGACTTCCGACGCGCGGCGCGCTTCGAAGGTCGAGAACTTGTAGGCCTTGAAATCGACGCCGCCCTTGAGCGTGAAGGCCGACGCCGCATCCCAGGCGAAATTGAGCTGCTGGTTCGTGTAGAGGTTCGACGTCGCGTTCGGACGCAGGCGGATTTCCGACAGGCCGTTGGCGAAGGTCCAGTTGTTCGGATCGGCGACGTCGAAGCCGTAGTCGATCAGCGGCAGACGGTCGTTGCCGCGATAGTCCCAGGAATAGCCGTCGGTATTCGCGCGGTCGAGCGTGATCGTGGTCTGGATCGGGTTGTCGAAGTCCGAGCGCGAGTGGCCGACCAGCGCATTCATGCGGAAGCTGTCGCTGAATTCGTGGTCGAGGTTGAGATTGGCCTGCTCGAAGGTCGTCGCGAGTTCGTCGTAGCGCGATTCCGAGCGCACGTCGACGTCGTCGAACACGCCGTAGACGAGATTGCCGTTGCTGACCGCGCCGTCGCGGACGATGGTCTGCGGCTTGCCGCTCGCGCCGCTGCGGCTGAACGACACGGCCTCGAGGAAGTTCTCGGTGCGCTTGGCGTCGAAGTCGGCGTAGAGCAGATCGAGCGAGGCCACCGTGCGGTCGGTAGCCTGCCACTGGAACGCGCTCGTGATGCCGAGGCGTTCCTGGTCGTGTTCCAGCACGCCATAGCGCGGAATGCGCGGATGGAAGGTCGTCGCCGCGCCGGCCTGGGTGAACGGCGAATTCGGATTGAAGCCGCCGCTGCTCGTGCCGTTGTCCCAGCGCACGGTGCTCGACCCTTCCTGGGTCAGCGCGCGGTCGCTGTAGGCGATCGAGAACAGCGCGCCGAACCGGCCGTCGAAGAACGTGTTGCTGACGAGCGCGGAGGCGCGCGGATTGGTTTCTTCCGACAGGTCGTTGTAGCCGAGATTGCCCGAGCTCACGAACGTGAAGCGGTCGAAGTCGAACGGCCGCGGCGTGTGCAGGTCGACGGTCGCACCGAGCGAGCCTTCCTGGATTTCCGCCGACGACGTCTTGTGTACTTCAATACGATTGAACAATTCCGAAGCGAACACGTTGAAGTCGAATGCGCGGCCGCGGTTGTTGCCGCCGGACGAATCGGTGCCGCCGGTCGTCGACAGCCCCTCCATCCCGTTGATGCGCACGCGCGTGAAGTCCGGACCGAGGCCACGCACGGAGATCTGGCGGCCCTCGCCAGCATCGCGCGCGATCGAGATGCCCGGAATGCGCTGCAGCGATTCGGCGAGATTCAGATCCGGGAACTTGCCGATGTCCTCGGCCATGATCACGTCGGTCTGCGTCGTGAAATCGCGCTTGGCCTCCAGTGCCTGTACCAGGCTCTGGCGGTAGGTGACGACGATTTCCTCGAGCTTTTCCTCGCCGCCCGCCGCGGGCTGCGCGGTCTCGGCATCGGCGTCGGGTTGCGTCGACGCGCCCGCGTCGGGTTGCACCGGTTCGGCTGCGAGCACGTGCGCCGGCAGACCGTAGAGCGAAATCAAGATGGCGCCGGAAAGCGTCGTCAACAGCGGACGGCCGGTGCGGCTGATGCGGGTTCCCACGTCTACTCCCTCCTGTAGCAGGCCTGCGCGCACGCCCCGGCGGCGCGATCATGCGGATGACACCGGTGGCATTTTCGGTTAATTCTTGGCGATGACACCGGTGGACAACAGCCTAACAAACACCGCAGCGCAGCAACAAGATGAGTAAAAACGCAATGTTAACGTCATCGCCTTACCCGCCCCGGCGCGCCGACACGATCGGCGTCCGCGTCGACAAATGTGAGTATTTCAGTATGTTAGCCGAGAGATCTTCGTCATCAGACACCGATTGTCCCGCTCCTCCCGCGAGACAGTGCGCTGCAGCATGCCCAAACCCGCCACCACGCTTCATTCACGCCGGCGCGACCGGCCGCGGCTCCGAGGATAGGCAATGAGCGTCCGTTTTCTCTGTTTCGGCGAACTGCTGCTGCGTCTGTCGAGCCCCGGCCGCGAACTGCTGCTGCAGTCCCCGCGACTTGATGTGCAGGTCGGCGGCGCCGAGGCCAACGTCGCCGTCGCGCTCGCCGCGTTCGGCCATTCGGCCGGCTGCATAGGCCAGGTCGCCGACAACGCGCTGGGCCGCGCCGCGGTCGGCGAATTGCGCCGCCACGGCGTCGACACGACGCGCGTGCGTTACCGCGCCGGCCGCATGGGCCTATATTTCCTCGAAACCGGCGCGCTCGCGCGACCGAGCGACGTGCTCTACGACCGCGCAGGATCCGCGTTCTCGTCCGCGGATCCGGCTGACTACGACTGGCCCACGCTGCTCGCCGGTGCCGACTGCCTGCATCTGTCCGGCGTCACGCCGGCCCTGGGCCGCGCCTGCGCCGACGCCGCGATCGCCGCGGCGCGCGCGGCGCGCGCGGCCGGGATCCATGTCGTCTTCGACGGCAATTTCCGCGCGACCCTGTGGCGCGCCTGGGACGGCGATCCGGCCGCGATACTCGCCGAGCTGCTGGCCTGCGCCGACACCGTGTTCGCCGACCACCGCGACATCGGCATCGTGCTGCGGCGCGATTTCTCGACGCTGCCGGCGGCGCAGCGCGAGCGCGCCGCGGCCGACGCGGCGTTCGCGGCATTTCCGACGATACGGCGCCTCGTCAGCACGCATCGCGAACAGCACAGCGTCGACTGCCACGATCTTTCCGCGCAGTGCTATCGGCGCGACCGCGACTGGCAGCTGCCGGCCCGGCGCCTCGACGGCATCGTCGATCGCATCGGTGCCGGCGATGCCTTCGCCGCCGGGGTGCTGCACGGAATTTTCAGCGGCATGGACGAGGAAGCGAGCCTGCGCTTCGGCCTGGCCGCGGGTTGCCTCAAGCATTCGATCCCGGGCGACGCGCTGGCCGTCGGCGTCGAGCGCGTCGAGCAGGCGATGGGCGACCGGTTCGACGTGAGGCGGTAGGGCTGGGAATCGGGAACCGGGAATCGTCAGGGCAGAGCCGATACAAGCCCCGCCCCTTCAAGGAGGGGTTGGGTCGGGAGGTGTCGGTGGGGCAACGTCATCCGCTCGAAGCGACTTTTGCTCGATTCGCTGCTCCGCTCCACTCGGTCGACACCCATTCCCGACTAACGCCAGCTTCATTTGCACCGTGCCGCGCAGCCGTGGACGATAGCGACCTCCCCCGCCGGCCTCCTTTCGCAATGCCCCGCGCGCTGACCATCGAAGACGACACCGTGACCGCCGGCGAGATCGTGGCCGAGCTGACACGCCGCGGGCTGGCCGTGGACTGGGCAGCCAACGGCCGGGACGGCTACGAGCGCGCGCGCGACGGCGGCTACGACGTGATCACGCTCGACCGCATGCTGCCGGAGCTCGACGGGCTCAGCCTCGTCACGCGGCTGCGCGAATGCGGCGTGCAGACGCCGGTGCTCATGATCAGCGCGCTGTCGGATGTCGACGAGCGCGTGCGCGGCCTGCGCGCGGGCGGCGACGACTACCTGACCAAGCCCTTCAGCCCCGACGAGATGGCGGCGCGCGTCGAAGTGCTGCTGCGCCGGCACGGCGCGGCGGCGCGTGAAACGGCGCTGCGCGTCGCCGATCTCGAACTCGACCTGATCACGCGCGTCGCGCGGCGCGGCGGCGTCGAGCTCGAACTGCTGCCGACCGAATTCCGCCTGCTCGAATTCCTCGTGCGCCAGTCGGGCCAGGTGCTGACGCGCACCATGATTTTCGAAGCGGTCTGGGGCTATCACTTCGACCCCGGCACCAACGTCATCGAAGTCCACATCGGCCGCCTGCGCCGCAAGATCGACGTGCCGGGCAGCCCGGCGCTCATCCGCACGGTGCGCGGCTCGGGGTATCTGCTTGAAGCCGACTGATCTCTGGCGCACCGGCACGTCCCGTCTGCTGCTCGTCTACGGCGGACTGTTCGCGCTCTGGTGCGTGGCGCTGATCGGCGTGATCCAGTGGGACACGCGCCGCTATCTGTCGAACCTCGTCGATCTGAAGATCGACCACATCGCGCAGTACTACCGCGACATCGACCGCGCGCGCCTGCCCGAGGCGCTCGCGATCACCGAGTCGCTGGACCTGCGCGACATCATTTCGCACGGTCTGTTCGACGACGCGGGACGACGCATCTCGGGCAATCTCGCGCGCATTCCCGAGGGCATGCCGCTCGACGGCAAGCTGCACTCGCTGCCGCAGGGCGTGGAGCGCGTCGAAGGCCTGCATCCCGTGCGCGCGCGCGGCGTCGCGGTGCGGCTGCGCAGCGGCGAACTGCTCGTGTTCGTGCGCGACACCAGCGTGATCGAGGCAGTCGGCGCGATCATCCAGCGCGCGGTGCTCTGGGGCCTTCCGCTGATCGTGATCCCGGGCTTCATCGGCGCGCTGCTGCTGAGCCGCCGGCCGCTGCGGCGCGTGCGCGCAATGGAAGCCGCCGTGCAGCCGATCATGCGCGGCGATCTGCGCCGTCGTCTGCCGCTGTCGTCGCGCCGCGACGAGATCGATCTGCTCGCCGGCATCGTCAACAGCATGCTCGACGAGATCGAGCGGCTCATGGGCGAGGTCAAGGGCGTCTGCGACAACATCGCGCACAACCTGCGCACGCCGCTGACGCGGCTGCGCGCGCAGTTGCACCGGCTGCAGCGCGAAACGCCGGAAGGCGATCCGCGCGCGGAACTGATCGAGGCGACGATCGCCGATGCCGACGCGCTGCTCGACCGCTTCCGCGCGCTGCTGCGCGTGTCCGAACTCGAAGACCTGCATCGCCGCGCCGGCTTCGCCGAGGTCGATCTCGCCGCGACCCTCAAGCACGTCGGCGAGATCTACGCGCCGCTGGCCGAGGACAAGCAGATCGCGTTCACGCTCGACACGGCCGGCGACGTGCCGCCGCTGCGCGGCGACCCGCACCTGGTGTTCGAGGCGCTGTCGAACCTCGTCGACAACGCGATCAAGTTCACGCCGCCGCACGGCCGTGTGCGCGTGCACACGACGGTCGAGCCGCAGGGACCGCGCATCGACGTCATCGACGGCGGCCCCGGCATCCGGCCCGGCGACCGCGGCTCGGTCGTGCAGCGCTTCTACCGCAGCGCCGGGACGCCGGCCGAGGAAGGCCACGGACTCGGGCTCGCGATCGTCGCGGCCATCGTGCGGCTGCACAGCTTCCGGCTCGAAATCGCCGACGGTACCGGCGGCGGCGCCCGCGTGTCGCTGCTGTGCTGGTCGGGCGCCCCGGAATCCGCGACGGCCTGACCGCCGGATTTTTCCCGCCCGCTTCCTCGAATCGAACCGATGCCGGCCGTCGCGGGCTCCTGGTCGCACGCGTGCCGGCACCGAGGCTTCGAACGCCGGCGCGGCCGTCTGCCGGCCCGTCGCCGATGTGACCTGCGCAGAAAGGCCGGCGCCGCGGCGCGAACCGGTCCGGACCTTTCCCGGCGTCCGCCGCGGCATCACCTGCGCAATCAATGATTTGAGACGTGATTCTCGTCCTGGGCCGATCGCCGGACGACGCGAATATATTTTTGAGAAATTGCGCAAGGTCGCGACCATGCGCCATCGAACATGCTGCGGCGTTGTCAGCCCGGCCCAGCGATTGCCCCGGGGTCCGCAGCAGGCGTCGGTCGTGACCATACGACCAGACACCGTGCCCGACGGATGCCCGATGAGCTTCAGCCCCGTCGGATGACGAGTGTGTTTTGACCGGTCGCGCGGGGAGGCGCGGCCGCAGGTGTCCGGCCAGCCCGGACGCCCGGGGGGACACAGGCGCCCGACGCCTCGGCTACCACGGACCGTGGAGGTGCATCACCGCGTAGTACGCCTAACTCGCCTTGCCGCTGCATCGCTGCATGACGATGCCGCGCGGGAGCGTTCGCCACCGGCGAGCGCCGACCGGCCCTTTCGGTCCCCATCCCGCCGCACGCCATGCCGCCCTTCGCGATCGGCCCGGACTCGCATCCGCAGGCCGACATTCACGCCACTGTTTTCGCCGCACGGGGGTCCGGCGCCGACAGGGCAGCAAGTTCCGCTATCCAAGGAATTCTCGCGATGCGTACATCTTTGTTCATCGGTATTGGTATTGCCTTGTCGGCCTCGGTCATGGGGTCCGACACCCGCATCACCGTCGGCGGGTCCGACGGCAGCCGTGACGGCAGCGAGCGCTGTGTCGTCTCGTTCTCCAGCGCGCAGCAGGACGTCTGCTCCGGCACCGTCACGCTCACCAACCCGGATCTCGCCGCGCTCGGCAGGCCCGAGTCGTTCAAGGACTCGCCGCTGCGCCTGATCAAGTTCGACGGTCCGATCACCGAGCAGCGCCGCGCCGCGGTCGAAGCCGGCTATCAGATCCTGGGCTATGCGCCGCACTACGCGTTCATCGTGCGCGCCAAGGCCGACGGCACGCGTCCCGCGCCGATTCCGGGCACGCTCTACAGCGGTCCTTTCCTGCCGGCCTTCAAGGTCGACCTGAACATCGCCAACGAGCTCAAGGGCGAGAACATCGCCGAAGCCGCGGGCGTCAGCGAGCTCGTGATCAGCATGCACGACTCGGCGGCTCGCGCGAGCGTCGAAGCGGCGGTCATGAGCACGCCGGGCCTGTCGTTCGTCAACACCATTACGGCCGGCCCCGATACGCGCGTGGTCGCACGCTTCGAGCGCGCCAGCCTGCGTGCCGCGGTCGACCAGCTCGCGGTCGATCCCAACGTCGCCGCCATCGGTTTCCGCTGGCCGATGGTGCTGCTCAACTCGCAGGCCGACTGGCTGCATCAGAGCAACGTCAACAGCCCGTCGCCGCTCATGCCGGTCTTCAATCGCGGCCTCTACGGCTGCGGCCAGGTCGTCGGCGAACTCGACACCGGCCTGCACTTCGCCAACTGCGCGTTCAACGACGCGGCCCAGGCGCCGCCGGTCAGCAACTGCTCGTCCGGCGCCTCGTGCGCGCCGATCGCCTCGCCGAACAACGCCGCGCGCAAGGTCATCGCCTACTACAAGTGGTCGGGCCTGACCGGCAACTCGCCGACCGACCCGCACGGCCACGGCACGCACGTCGCCGGCTCCATCCTCGGCAACAATCCGGCCAACCCGGTCGACTGCGCCAACTTCACGACGCCGGGGGGCAACACCGATCTCGACGGCACGGCGCCGGGCGCCAAGCTCGTGATGCAGGAAACCGGCTCGAATCTCGCCTACCTCAACACTCAGGGCGGCAACCCGTACCACGCCGCGAACACGGCCTATACCAACGGCGCGCGCCTCCACAGCAACTCCTGGGGCGGCGGCTGCGTGAACCCGACCACGGGAACCTGCGTTTCCGGCTGTACGGTCACCTATGACGCCCAGGCGCGCGATGCCGACAATGTCACGCGCGACCGCAGCGACCTCGTGCTGCTGTTCGCCGCCGGCAACGACGCATCGACCTGCCCGGCCGGCAACAACGTCGGCAGCCCCGGCAACGCGAAGAACGTGATCACGGTCGGCGCGACCGGCCGCGGCACGTCGGCCAACGGCATGGCGAGCTTCTCCTCGCGCGGCCCGACGCTCGACAGCCGCACCAAGCCCGACATCACGGCGCAGGGTTCGAGCATCGTTTCTGCCGGCCGCAACGCCTGCGGCACGGCGACGATGAGCGGCACCTCGATGGCCACGCCGACCGCCGCCGGCCTTGCCGCGCTCGTGCGCGAGTACCTGCAGCGCGGCTTCTACCCGACCGGCCAGAAGGTCGCCGCGAATGCGATCGCGAATCCGTCGGGCGCGCTGGTCAAGTCCATCCTGATCGCCGGCGCGATGCCGATGACCGGTACGGGCGCCGGCACCTCGCCGGGCACCTCGCAGGGCTGGGGCCGCATCCTGCTCGACGACTCGCTGTACTTCAACGGCGACGGCAGCAAGCTGTACATCCATGACGCGCCGACGGGGCTGGCCACCAATGGCGTGGACACCCACACGCTGACGGTGACGGCGGGCACGCCGCTCAACATCGCGCTGACCTGGACGGACGTGGCCGCCGCGGTCAACGCGAACCCGGCGCTCGTGAACGGCCTTCGTCTCGAAGTCGTCGCGCCGAACGGCGATGTCTGGACGCAGAAGCTGCCGGCCAGCCCGACGCCGTCGAACTCGGTGCCGACCCAGAGCATCGCGACGACGAACTACGACAACCGCAACAACGTGCATCGCATCAGCTTCGCGAACCCGGCAGCCGGCACCTATACGGTCCGCGTGCGCGGCATCAACGTGCCGACGGGTCCGCAGAAGTACGCGCTGGCCGCAACCGGCAATCTGTCGACGGGCGGTGGCGGCAACGTGGCCCCGATCGCGAACTTCAGCAGCACGACCAGCGGTCTGGTTGCGAACTTCACCGACAGCTCCAGCGACTCCGACGGCACGATCACGTCGCGCAGCTGGACCTTCGGCGACGGC
>NZ_DATIGT010000016.1:0-6320 GCF_035481375.1 Tahibacter sp. | reverse complement strand
CCCCCGGCCCCGACACCGAACGCCACGCGCGGCACATCGCGTCGGAGGCGCTGCGCGACGATCCGCTCGGCCTCGTGCGCCTCGCGATTCCGACGACGCGCGACTATTTCGCCGCCGACCAGACCGCAGCGCGCATGGCCGACGACATCGGCGAACGTCCGCTCAGCGCGCCGATGGCCGCCTCGGTGCGCGAACGCCTGAACTACGACGCAGCGCAGGTCCACGCCGTGCGCAATCTCGCGGTGCGCTGGTTCGAGCGCGGCGGCGCCTGGCTGGTCGCCTGCCTGTTCGCGCTCGCACCGCTGGCGCTGATCGCGGCGCTGCGGCTCTGGACGCGCCGGCGCAGCGTCGCCGTGCTGCTCGCGCTGACCGCGTGCGGACTCGTCGCCGGCCAGCTGCTGTTCTCGCACATCGTCTCGTTCCGCTATCTGCATCCGTTCGCGCCGCTCGTGCTGATCTGCGCGGCGACGGCGTTCGCGCCGGCCGCGCGCCGCCGTTCCGCGCTCGACGGCTGGGGCAATGCCGCGCTGTCGCCGACCTGAGGAGACCCGCCATGAAACGCATCGCCCTCGCCGCCGCACTGCTCGCGCCGTTGCATGCCGTCGCCACGGAACCCGTGCTCGGTGCCTGCGACGGCTGCGAGGCCGTCTTCGTCGGCCGCCCGGCGGCGCCGCCGGCGATCGCGCGGATCGCGCCCGCCGGGGAAGCCGGCGAACCGTTGCAGTGGCGCGGACGCACGCTCGACGCGAACGGCAAGCCCGTCGCCGGCATCGTCGTCTACGCCTATCAGACCGATGCGAGCGGACGCTATCCACGCGATCCCGCGCAGGACGACGCCGCGGCGCGCCGCCACGGCCGCCTGCGCGGCTGGGCGCTCAGCAATGCGCAGGGTCGCTTCGGCTTCGACACGATACGGCCGGCGGGCTATCCCGGCACGAGCGTTCCGGAGCACATCCACGTGCACGTGATCGAGCCGGGGCGCTGCACCTACTACATCGACGACGTGAATTTCCGCGACGATCCGCGGCTGAAGGCGAGTTCGACTTCGCACGACGGACGCGGCGGCAGCGGCGTCGTCGAGGCGAAGCGCGATGCGTCGGGAACCTGGCAGGTCGAACGCGACATCGTGCTCGGCAGGAATCTGCCCGACTACGCGCGCTGCGGCGGCTGAGCCGCCGCGCGGTGGTTCATTCCGCCGGGGCCTTCGCGTCGCGGCGATAGATCCACCAGCGCGACGACACGTAGTTCACGACGAGGCCGGCGGCCGAGCCGGCGGCGACGCCGAGCTCCGGATAGCGCCGCACGAGCGGCACAAAGGTATACAAAATCGCATAGGCCCCGTAGTTCACCATGAAGCCGCCGCTCATCGCGAGCAGGTACCGCGCCCATTCGCCGAACAGCCCGTAGCGGCGTGTGCCGCGGAACGTGTTGTGGCGGTTCCAGAGCCAGGTTGCGGTCGCGGCGCAGAGAAACGACACGAGGCGCGCGGCGTAGGCGTCCATCTGCAGCCCGCTGACGAGCAGGCGCAGGGTGCCGGCGTCGACGATGAAGCCGATGACGCCGCCGATGCAGAACAGCAGGAACTGCGACATCGCCTACTCCGGCGCCGGATGACCGAGATAGGCCAGCATCTTCAGTTCGCGCCGGCCGCGCGTGACCGTGTCGAGGATCAGCCCGGCGAAGAACGACAGCGCCGCGAGCAGCATGAGGCCGGTCGACAGGATCGCGGTCGGGAAGCGCGGCACGAGGCCGGTCGCCGCGTAGGTCACGAACAGCGGCACGGCCAGGGCGACCGCGACGATCGCGAGCGCGGCCGCGATCGCCGAATAGAACGCGAGCGGACGCTCGGCGCCGAACAGGCGCACCATCGTGACGACGATGCGGATGCCGTCGCGCACCGTCGACAGCTTGCTGTGCGAGCCTTCAGGCCGTTCCTTGAACGGCGTACCGACTTCGGCCACGGCCATCTTGAGTTCGAGCGCATGCACGGTCAGTTCGGTTTCGATCTCGAAGCCCTTGCTCAGCACCGGGAACGATTTCGCGAAGCGCCGCGAGAACACGCGGTAGCCCGACAGGATGTCGGAGCAGTTGCGGCCGAACAGCTGGCTCAGGAAGCCCGTGAGCATGCGATTGCCGAACGCATGGCCGGGCCGGTGCACGTCGGCATGGATCGGTTCGCGCACGCCGACGACCATGTCGAGGTTCTCGGCGAACAGCCGCGCCACGAGCGCCGGCGCGCTCGCCGCGTCGTAGGTGTCGTCGCCGTCGACCATGACATAGGCGTCGGCCTCGATGTCCGCGAACATGCGCCGCACGACATGGCCTTTGCCCTGCAGCTTCACGCTGTGCACGATCGCACCCGCTTCGGCGGCGACCTGCGCGGTGCCGTCGCGCGAATTGTTGTCGAACACGTGGATCGCCGCGTCGGGCAGCGCGCGCCGGAAATCGGCGATGACCGCGGCGATCGCGATTGCTTCGTTGTAGCAGGGAACCAGCACCGCGACGCGGCGCGCGCGCGCCGGCTTCGTCAGATCGGAATTCATCAGGACGGCGCTCGTCGAATCGGCTGACATCGGATCAGCCATGGCCGGGCACGAACAGGTTTTCCATCGACCGGCGATCCGGATGCGCGATCACGCCGCGCTCGGTCACGATCGCATCGATCAGCGAGGCCGGCGTCACGTCGAATACGGGATTCCAGGCTTCCGCGCCGTCGACGACCGTGCGCTTGCCGCCGACGCCGAGCAGCTCGTCCGCAGCGCGCAGCTCGATCTCGATCGCGGCACCGTCGGGCGTGGCCATGTCGACCGTCGACGACGGCGCGACGACCATGAATTTCACGCCGTGGTGGCGCGCGGCGATCGCCAGCTGGTACGTGCCGATCTTGTTCGCGGTGTCGCCGTTGGCCGCGATGCGATCCGCGCCGACGATGACCCATTGCACCGCGCCGCTGCGCATCAGATGCGAGGCCGCCGAGTCGGCGATGAGCTGCGCCGGAATGCCGTCGCGCACGAGTTCGAACATGGTCAGGCGCGCGCCCTGCAGCCACGGACGCGTCTCGCCGGCATAGACCCGTGCGATCTTTCCGGCGGCGAAGCCGCTGCGGATCACGCCGAGCGCGGTACCGAAGCCCGCGGTCGCGAGCGAGCCGGTATTGCAGTGCGTGAGCACGCCGCCGCCGTCGAGCAGCGCGGCGCCGAGTTCGCCCATGTGGCGGTTCGCAGCGAGATCTTCGTCCTGGATCGCCTGGGCTTCGGCGGCGAGCGCGGCGACGTCGGCGCCGATGCCCTGCATGCGGTCGAGCGCCCACATCAGGTTGACGGCGGTCGGACGCGACGCGCGCAGCACGCGGACCGCCTCGTCGAGCCGCTCCGGCTCGTCGCGCGCCGCGAGCACGACGCCCCAGGCCGCCGCGATGCCGATCGCCGGCGCGCCGCGCACGACGAGATCCTTGATCGCCTGCGCCACCTCGGCCGCGCTCGCGCAGTCGACGAAGACTTCCTCGAACGGCAGGCGGCGCTGATCGAGCAGGCTCAGGCGGTCGCCGCGCCAGTGCACGGCGCGAATGGTGTCGTGGCGATCCAGGTCGGACATGGGAGAAGCCCTTGAAAGCGAACGCGCAAGGATAGCGTAGCCAGCATCTGTCGGGCGCAATAGCCGAAGCGCGTTGCGCCGTCTCACACCCGCCCCACCCACAAAAAAAAAACAAACACGCCGCGCCTTTCGCCAACACGCCAACGGTGGGCCGGCAACGGACTCGGCGCAATGCGCTTCGGTTATTGCGCCCTACGCGGCCGCACCGGTCTGCACCCGCCACAGCGCCGCATAGCTGCCGCCGCGCGCGATGAGTTCCGCGTGTGTGCCGAGTTCGGCGACGCGGCCGTTGTCGAGCACGGCGATCTGGTCGGCGTGAACGATGGTCGACAGGCGGTGCGCGATGACGACGACGGTGCGCTGGTGCGCAAGTCGCGCGAGCGAGCGCTGGATCGCCGCCTCGGTTTCGTTGTCGACGGCGCTGGTGGCCTCGTCGAGCAGCAGCACCGGCGGATCCTTGAGCAGCGCGCGTGCGATCGACAGGCGCTGGCGCTGGCCGCCGGAGAGCTTCACGCCGCGCTCGCCGACGCGCGTGTCGTATCCCTGCGGCAGGCGCAGGATGAATTCCTGCGCCTCGGCGGCGACCGCGGCCGCGACGATGTCGGCCTCGCTCGCGCCGGGCCGGCCGTAGGCGATGTTCTCGCGCACCGTGCCGTCGAACAGGAACACGTCCTGCGCGACCCAGCCGATCTGGCTGCGCAGCCAGTTCAGCGGATAGTTCGCGATGTCGCGGCCGTCGAGGCGGATGCGGCCCTGCGTCGGCTCGTAGAAGCGCAGCAGCAGCTTGATCAGCGACGACTTGCCGCCGCCGGTTGCGCCGACCAGCGCGAGCGTCCGGCCCGCCGGCACGTCGAGCGTGACACCGTGCAGCACCTCGCTGCCGTTCGCATAGGCGAAATGCAGGTCCTCGAGCGCGAGGTCGCCGCGCGCCGGATGGTCGGGCAAGGTCTGGTCGCTGTCGCGGATCGTGATCGGCGTGGCGAGGAGTCCCAGGATGCGCCGCGTCGACGCCATCGCGCGTTCGAACAGGTCGACGGTTTCGGCGAGCCTCGTCAGCGGCCAGAGCAGCCGCTGGGTCAGGAACACGAGCACGGCGTAGAAGCCGGCCTGCAGCTGTCCTTCGAGCACGAGTTGGCCGCCGCGCACGAAGGTGCAGAGGAATCCGAACAGGATCGCCATGCGGATCAGCGGCACGAACGCCGCGCCGAGCCGGATCGCATGGCGATTGGCGGCGACGTAGGCCAGGCTTTCGCTCGCGAGGCGCTCGCGCTCGCGCTGCTCGGCCGCGAAGCTGCGGATCGTCGCGATGCCGGCGAGGTTGTTCGCCAGCCGGCTCGACAGCGCGGCGACTTTCTCGCGCACCACGTCGTAGCGCGGCCCGGCCTTGCGCTGGAAATAGAAGGCGCCCCAGAGAATGACCGGGATCGGCGTGAACGCGAGCAGCGCGATCTGCGGCGAGATCGCGAAGAACACCGCGCCGCACGCAATCACCGTGACCACCACTTGGATCAGATCGCTCGCGCCGCCATTGAGAAAGCGTTCGAGCTGGTTCACGTCGTCGTTGAGCACGGCGACGAGTCCGCCCGAGGAGCGGTCTTCGAAATAGGCGAGGTCGAGGTTCTGCACATGGGCATAGGCCGACGTGCGCAGTTCGTGCTGGAGGTCCTGGGCGAGGTTGCGCCAGAGCACCATGTAGGCGAATTCGAAGATCGACTCGAACACCCAGATGGCCAACGTCAGCGCGCCCAGCAGGTAGACTTGCTGCAGCGGGTCGGTGACGCCGAAGCCCGCGACGAACGACGCCTGCCCGCGCACGACGACGTCGATCGCGATGCCGATGAGGATTTCGGGTGCGACGTCGAACAACTTGTTCGCCACCGAGCAGAGGCTCGCGGCGATGAAACGCGCGCGGTAGGGCCGCGCATGACGGATCAGCTGCCACAGCGCAGCAAACGACGAGGTGGATGATGGCATCGCGAAAGCCTAGCACGGAGATTCCTGCCAAACGCGCGCCTGCAGCGCTGGAAAACGACCGCGACGCGCGGTTCCAGGCGCTGCTGCGTGCGGCCTGCGTCAAGGCGGCCGGCGTCGGCGCGCTGTCGGCGCTGGTCGGCGCGATTCCCGGTGCGGGCGTGCTGCTGCGCTTCGCGCTCGGCGAGCTGGCCGACGCCGCGGCCGTCGGCGCGATCCAGGAAAAGCTCATCGAGGACACGCTGACGCTGTACGAACTGCCGCTGCCCGAGCCGCTGCGCAAACCGCTGATCGCGCAGATCAGCGCACTGGGTGCCGGCGCGAGCCTCGGCGTCGACGCGATCGGCCGGCGCATTCTCGGCCGCTTCGGCAGCAAGCTCGGCGGCACCGTGTTCGGCCGCGTCGCGCCGCTGGTCGGCGTGCTGACGAGCGCGCTCGGCAACGCAGCGACGACGTATGCGATCGGCCGTCGCGCCGAAGCGTTCGCGAAGATGGGGGCGGCACCGGCCGACAGCCTCGTCGACGCGTTCCGCGCGTTCACCGGCGTGGACGAACGCCGCGTCTGGGAATGGTCGGTCACGGCGACCAAGGAAGCCCTCGCGACAGTCGCGCGCGTGACCAGCAAGGTCAAGGCGATGAATCCGTTCGCGCGCTGGGAAGTGCCTGACGCGGACGCGGACGAAGCAGCGTCCGACGGCGAGGCCGATGCCGGCGAGAAATCGGCCCGCGAAACCCCGCGTCCGGCCGCATCGCGC
>NZ_DATIGT010000015.1:0-5361 GCF_035481375.1 Tahibacter sp. | reverse complement strand
GCGCGTCAGCACCGGCGACTACGATTTCGGCGTGCTGCGGCTGTTTGCGAACGACACGATCTTCGGAAGCCAGTTCGAGCGGCGGTGAGGGGCGTTCCTCGGGCCTGGTTACCTTGTTGCGGAGATGCCCCGGTGCGGCGGTTCGCCGCGCTCAACGCAACACGCGGCCATGATTCCGGAGAACGCCGGCGCTGACGGAGTTCATCCGGCAGGGTCGTGTGTTGCGCAGACACCTCGGTGTTGGGTTTCGCTGCGCTCAACCCAACCTACGCGGCCATGATTCCGGAGAACGTCATGACCGATACCGTGCTCGTCGCCTGTCCGCAATGCCATACCCTGAACCGCGTGCCTCACGCGCGGCTGGTCGCGGGGCCGGTCTGCGGCCGTTGTCGCGAAGCGCTGTTCACGGCGCACCCGGTCGCGCTGTCGGCGGCGAACTTCGACGCGCACGCGGTGCGTTCGGAGCTGCCGCTGCTCGTGGATTTCTGGGCCGCGTGGTGCGGCCCCTGCCGCACGATGGCACCGCAGTTCGAGGCCGCGGCAAAGTCGCTGGAACCGCAGGTGCGGCTCGCGAAGGTCGACTCCGACGCCGAGCCGGCGCTGTCGGCGCGCTATGCGATCCGCAGCATTCCGACGCTGGTGCTGATCCGCGGCGGCGGCGAAGTCGCGCGGCAGAGCGGCGTGATGAGCAGCGCGGATATCGTGCGCTGGGTACAGAGCCACAGGTAGTTGGCGGCGAGCCCGACGGGCGAACCCCATATCGAGGTGTTCGCTTCCGGCGAGCGCCGGGCGGAGGCAGACGGGCGCAACAGTTGAACAATGCTGCGCGTCGCCTCGACGTGGGTTCTTCGCCGCGTGGCCACCGCGATGTTGCGGTTCGCCCTCGGCTCGCCGCGACGCACGCCGTTTCGGACGCCGCCGTCGCGCGTCGTTACGCCGGAACGCGCACCTGCCCTTCCATCAGTACGCGCGCGCTGCGGCTCATGATCGCGCGCGTGACGGTCCACTGGCCGTCGGTCCCGTGCGCCTCGGCGCCGACGCGCAGGGTGCCCGAAGGATGGCCGAAGCGCACGGCGTTGCGCACGCCGCCGCCGGCGGCGAGGTTCACGAGCGTGCCGGGAATCGCCGCGGCCGTGCCGATCGCGACGGCGGCGGTGCCCATCATCGCGTGATGCAGCTTGCCCATCGACAGCGCGCGCACGTTGAGGTCGATCTCGCCGGCCTCGACGGCCCTGCCGCTCGATGCGGTATACGTCGCCGGCTTTGATACGAAAGCGACTTTCGGCGTGTGCTGGCGCTTCGCCGCCTCGCCGATGTCGGCGATCAGGCCCATGCGCAGCGCGCCGTAGGCGCGGATCGTCTCGAACTTCGCGAGCGCCTTCGGATCTTCGTTGATCGCGCCCTGCAGTTCGGTTCCGGCATAGCCGATGTCCTGCGCATTGACGAAGATCGTCGGGATGCCCGCGTTGATCAGCGTCGCCTGCAGCGTGCCGACGCCCGGGACTTCCAGCGCGTCGACGAGGTTGCCGGTCGGGAACATCGCGCCGCCGTCCTCGCCGTCGTCGGCGGGATCGAGGAATTCGACCTGCACCTCGGCGGCCGGAAACGTCACGCCGTCGAGTTCGAAGTCGCCGGTCTCCTGCACGTCGCCCGCCGTGATCGGCACGTGCGCGACGATGGTCTTGCCGATGTTGGCCTGCCAGATGCGCACGGTGCAGAGCCCGTCTTTCGGAATCCGCACCGCGTCGATCAGGCCGCTCGCGATCGCGAACGGCCCGACCGCGGCCGACAGGTTGCCGCAGTTGCCCGACCAGTCGACGCAGGGCTGGTCGATCGACACCTGGCCGAACAGATAGTCGACGTCGTGGTCGGGCCGCGTGCTGCGCGACACGATCACGGTCTTGCTCGTGCTGGACGTCGCGCCGCCCATGCCGTCGATCTGCTTGCCGTAGGGATCGGGGCTGCCGATCACGCGCAGCAGCAGCGCGTCGCGCGCCGGACCGGGCGCGCGTGCGGCTTCGGGAAGGTCGTCCAGGCGAAAGAAGACGCCCTTGCTCGTGCCGCCGCGCATGTACACGGCGGGAATGCGGATCTGCGGTGCGTGGCTCATGCGGTTGCGCGTTCCGTAACTGTGGATCTGTGTACGATCAGGGATTGTCGGGGATTTCGGGCTCGACGAGCTGCGCGAGCAGGGCCAGCGATTCCTGCCAGCCGACGTAGCAGAACTCGACCGGAATCGCGTCGGGAATGCCCTGCTGCACGATATGCACCTCGGTGCCGACCATCACGGGCTTCAGCGAGATGGTCACTTCCATCTGGCCGGGCAGGTCCGCGCTCTCGAACTGGTCGTTGTAGCGCAGCTTCTCGCCGGGCACGAGTTCGAGATACGTGCCGCCGAACGCATGGCTGCTGCCGGTGCCGAAGTTCGTGAACGACATGCGGTAGCTGCCGCCGACGCGTGCATCCATCGCATGCACGGTGCCGGTGAAGCCGTGCGGCGGCAGCCATTTGACCATGGCGGCCGGATCGATGAACGCGCGGTAGATGCGATCGGGCGGAGCGCGCAGGACGCGGTGCAGCGTGACGGTACCGGGCATGACGTGACCTCCTTGCAGGGATGAGGACGAACGCGGGCGATGCAGTGCGGTGATTCAGGCGGCCTGTGCCGAGGATTCGAGGAAATCCTGCGCGAAGCGCTGCAGCACGCCGCCGGCTTCGTAGATCGAGACTTCCTCGGCGGTATCAAGCCGGCAGGTGACGGCCGTCTCGACGACCTCGCCGTTGCGGCGGCGGATCACCAGTGTCAGATCGGCGCGCGGACGGCGTTCGCCGACGACGTCGAAGGTCTCGGTGCCGTCGATCGCGAGCGTCTTGCGATCAGTGCCGGCTTTGAATTCGAGCGGCAGCACGCCCATGCCGATGAGGTTGGTGCGGTGGATGCGCTCGAAGCCTTCGGCGACGATGGCTTCGACGCCAGCCAGGCGCACGCCCTTCGCGGCCCAGTCGCGCGACGAACCCTGGCCGTAGTCGGCACCGGCGATGATGATCAGCGGCTGGCGCCGTTCCATGTACGTCTCGATCGTTTCCCACATGCGCAGGACGCGTCCTTCGGGTTCGAGACGTGCGAGCGAGCCCTTCTTCACCTGGCCGTCGACGACGGCCATCTCGTTGACGAGCTGCGGGTTCGCGAAGGTCGCGCGCTGCGCGGTCAGGTGGTCGCCGCGGTGCGTCGCGTAGGAATTGAAGTCCTCTTCGGGCAGGCCCATGCGCGCGAGGTATTCGCCGGCGGCGCTGTCGAGCAGGATCGCATTCGACGGCGACAGATGGTCGGTCGTGATGTTGTCGCCGAGGACGGCGAGCGCACGCATGCCGCGCAGCGTGCGCTCGCCGGCCAGCGCGCCTTCCCAGTACGGCGGACGGCGGATATAGGTGCTCTGCGGACGCCAGTCGTACAGCGGCGCGGCTTTTTCGCCGTGCACGACGCTCACGCGGAACATCGGCTCGTACACTTTGCGGAACTGTTCGGGTTTCACGCTGCTCGCGACGATCGCGTCGATCTCCGCGTCGCCGGGCCAGATGTCCGCGAGCGTGACCGGCGTGCCGTCGGCGGCGTGGCCGAGCGCGTCTTTCTCGATGTCGAAGCGGATCGTGCCGGCGATCGCATAGGCGATCACGAGCGGCGGCGAGGCGAGGAACGCCTGCTTCGCATAGGGATGGATGCGGCCGTCGAAATTGCGGTTCCCCGACAGCACCGCCGTCGCATAGAGATCGCGCTCGACGATCTCCTGCTGGATCGCCGGATCGAGCGCGCCGCTCATGCCGTTGCAGGTCGTGCAGGCGAACGCGACGATGCCGAAGCCGAGTTTTTCGAGTTCAGGCAAAAGGCCCGCCTCCTCGAGATACAGCTGCACGGCTTTCGAGCCCGGCGCGAGCGAGGTCTTGACCCAGGGCTTGCGCACGAGGCCGCGCGCGTTCGCGTTGCGCGCGAGCAACGCGGCGGCGATCACGTTGCGCGGATTGGAGGTGTTCGTGCAGCTCGTGATCGCCGCGATGATCACGGCGCCGTCGGGCATCAGGCCCTGCGCCTCCTGCGCGCGCGCCGCGTCGAGGCCGACCGCGATGCCGCGTTCGGCGAGCGCGGAGGTCGGCAGGCGCTTGTGCGGGTTCGACGGGCCGGCCATGTTGCGCTCGACGCCGGCGAGGTCGAAATGCAAGGTGCGTTCGTACTCGGCGGTCGCGAGCGCGTCGGCCCAGAGGCCCGCGGTCTTCGCATAGGTTTCGACGAGGCGTACCTGCTCGTCGCTGCGGCCGGTCAGGCGCAGATAGGCCAGCGTCTTGTCGTCGATGAAGAACATCGCCGCGGTCGCGCCGTATTCGGGCGCCATGTTCGAGATCGTCGCGCGGTCGCCGACGCCGAGCGCCGCGGCGCCTTCGCCGCGGAATTCGAGGTAGGCGCCGACCACCTTGGACTGGCGCAGGAATTCCGTCAGCGCGAGCACGATGTCGGTCGCGGTGATGCCGGGCTGCGGGCGGCCCGCGAGTTCGACGCAGACGATGTCGGGCAGGCGCATCCACGACGCGCGGCCGAGCATGACGTTCTCGGCTTCGAGGCCGCCGACGCCGACCGCGATCACGCCGAGCGCATCGACGTGCGGCGTGTGGCTGTCGGTGCCCACGCAGGTATCCGGATAGGCCACGCCGTCCTCGGCATGGATCACCGGCGACATCTTCTCCAGATTGATCTGATGCATGATCCCGTTGCCCGGCGGAATCACATCGACGTTCTTGAACGCGCGCTTGGTCCAGTCGATGAAATGGAAGCGGTCTTCGTTGCGGCGGTCTTCGATCGCGCGATTCTTCGCGAACGCGTTCGGGTCGTAGCCGCCGCATTCCACGGCGAGCGAATGATCGACGATCAGTTGCACCGGCACGACCGGATTCACTTTCGCCGGATCGCCGCCCTGGTCGGCGATCGCGTCGCGCAGGCCGGCGAGATCGACGAGCGCGGTCTGGCCGAGGATGTCGTGGCAGACCACGCGCGCCGGGAACCACGGGAAGTCGCGGTCGCGACGGCGTTCGATCAACTGCGTGAGCGAGTCGGCGAGGATCGCCGGATCGGCGCGGCGGACCAGGTTCTCGGCATGCACGCGCGCGGTGTACGGCAGTCCGGCCCAGGCACCCGGGCGGATCGCGTCGACGGCTTCGCGCGCGTCGAAGTAATCGAGCTCGGTTCCGGGCAGGCGTTTGCGATGGGCAGTGTTCATGAGGCCTTGGCGTTGGCTTGGGTTACTTGCGCTGCTCGATCGGCACGAACTTGAGATCTTCCGGACCGGTGTAGTTGGCGCTCGGGCGAATGATCTT
>NZ_DATIGT010000014.1:0-26614 GCF_035481375.1 Tahibacter sp. | reverse complement strand
GAATCGCCGATCAACTGGAGTCGTCGACGCACACGAGTGCGGGCGAGCGAGTGAGAGTAGGTCGTCTGCGACCTGAGTCGCTCGGTGCGCTGCTCCGCCCGATAGTCGGAATATCGTCTGTGGGACTGTCGCTCAGTGTTGTTGATTATCTGCAGGTACTTGACTGGACGGGTCGGAGGCTGGCGCCGGGAAAGCGCGGAAGGATCAGTGGTCCCGCGCCAGCGATCATCGAGCGACTCGACGCGACACACGAGCGATGGGCGTCGCGCGTTCGCGGCTATGGCGGCGGCTGGGCCAGAATCTCCGGATCCGCGCAGGATCTGATCGAGATGGCCAAGCGTCTGGGGCAGAGATGGCTCAAGGGCATCGGACTGGCGCAGCGGCTGGCTTAGGCCAGACCGTGGCCCTTGATGTAGCGTGGGTCAATTCGTTCGTTCGCTTGATGTGACGCTTTGCGTCTAACCTCTGCAGGTTCAGTCTGGCGGCAGGCTCTGGTATCACACCGGGGTCCTCGGCCTTCAGCTCGGTCCACGCCAAATAGTGGGTGTCCTTTTCTACACAAAACCTGGAACGGTTACTCTGCCTGGCAAGCCGATCTACGACAAGCGCTCAACAAGAATAGGAGGAGAGGTAGTCCGAAAGATCATCGGCTACACGCCGAGTAGAACGGTAAAGGGTGTGTTCGAAATTGAAGTTAATCCATCAGCCAGTGGCAGAACCGAAGTGATCACTCACAGATTCTTCCGTCCAAATGAACAGTGAATTTCAAAATACGTTCAATGCGCTATTTCATGCTTGGCGCGCGTCGGGCACGGACTGCTCAAAAGCAATAATTTGCTATCCGGGGGCAATTGCTGATGCTCGCGTCGAGGGAGTGAGTGTCGAATTTTTTCCAGATAGCGGTGATCCATGGTTCGGCACGTTCCAAAACGGTGACTTGTCTCCTAACTCAGTGAGTTATTCAGGGGCGCATCCAAACAGGACACATGCTGTTGTCGTCTCGAACGGCGAAGGATACATAGTGAACGTGTTTAACCCTCCCGAATGGGAGGGGATATCCATTCGCCCGATCATGGGTGTTCTGGTCGATGAATTGGCCGGTGTTATGATCGCATGGGACTTCGTGCGGATGATTTGTTTAGATAGAGCTGGAGTGCGGTGGAAGACGCCTTCGATTTCGTCGGATGGAATCAAAGACGTTTCATTAGCTGAGGGCTGCGTGCAAGCTACGATATGGGATGCCGCGGCTTCCAAGGAGATTGTCGCCAAGGTCGCCATTGCCGATGGGAAAATTCTAGGCGGCGCAGCTAGCCCTGAACTGATAGGGATTAGATAGCTGTGCCTCGCAGGGCCTGAAATTCGAACTGGCAGGCGCGAGGTCTGTGGGACTGTCGCTCAGTGCTGCTGACTATCTGCAGGTACTTGACTGGACCGGCCGGAGGCTGGCGCCGGGAAAGCGCGGAACGATCAGTGGTCTCGCACTGGGGATCATCGAGCGACTCGACGCGACACACGAGCGATGCGTGGCGCGCGTGCGCGGCTATGGCGACGGCTGGGCCAGAATCTCCGGATCCGCGCAGGATCTGATCGAGATGGCCAAGCGTCTGGGGCAGAGATGGCTCAAGGGCATCGGACTTGCGCAGCGACTGACTTAGGCCAGACCGTGCTCCTTGGTGTGGTGTGGGTCAATTCGTTCGCTTGATGTGACGCTTTGCGCCTAACCTCTGCAGGTAAGTTTGGCGGCAGGCTCTGGTATCACACCGGGATCCTCGGCCTTCAGCTCGGCCCACGCCAAATAGTGGGTGTCCTTTTCTACCCGTGCAATGCGTCCAAATCGACCCGGCCGGTTCGGTGATGGGATAATTGGGGCGCAGGCGCTCGAAAACAATTTGCCACTCGTCACTAACGACAAAGCTTTAAGGGACGCTGTCAAATCCCTCGGAGGCACAACAAGATGATCACTACGGAAGAAACATTCGTTGGCAGCGATACGGCGACCGTGCTTGGCGGTTCACTAGTGATTAGATCGAAACTGAACAAGGGTGACAGGGCGGCAGATTTGATTTTTGAGTTTCGCGATGGGCTGATTCTAGAAAAAAACTTCATGGATCTAAGATTCAATGAGGCTTCGAAGAAGCTAGTGCCCATTTTAGAGGTTCTATGGTGGGGCGGTTGCGCAGTAATGATCGGACTAAGAGTATGGCTTGTATTGGCCGGAAGTCCGATCGCGCAAGTCGATCGTCTTGAGCTTCATCGTTCGGCCAGTGACGATTCCGGTTTCTATTCCCTAAGGTTTTTGGAGATAGACAGCGTCCTGATAGGCGTATACGAAGGAGGTGTTGTTGCAGTTTCAAACGCAGGAAAAATTATTTGGCATCGACAGAAGCATTGGGATGATGAGCTGTTGTGCGTCGACGGAGATCGTCTGGTTTTCTTGGCTGAAAATGGGCGGCGATTTGCTCTTGATTGCGGAAGTGGTAAAGATGTGGTCTTGGGTTGAGGCGGTAGTGTTGCTGCCGCTTTCGGACGTTTGCGAGGATGACGATCTTGCTCGCCCTAGTCGCAAGCACTTCTTCGTGCGCCGCGTACAACGTCGCTCGCGCGCAGGCCGTCGATCACCTGCTCGACATGGGCAAGCGTTTGTCCGAGCCGCGAATTGAAACGAAAGCCGGGGCCGAGGTGAAGTTCTGGTTCGACGCAGAATGCGTAATGACCTCGCGGGCGCGATGGAATCCGGAAGATATTCGAGCCGTGGAGGCACGGCTGGCGCACGCGGTAGCGGTGATGAGAAATGTCTTCAGTGCGCTTTGCGCGAAGCGCGCAACAGGGGGGCGGAATAGTCGCCTGGGTGCGGTCGTCTACCCGGCAGCCGCGGGGTGCTCTCGCTACAGCGCGCAAACTGTCCGATGTGCGGTCGCTCATCGGGTTTGTCCGTCGCATGCCTCCGGATTCGCTCGTCAGCCGTCTCGTCGACGACGCATCAGATGACACCCGCGCGATCAGTTGTAGAAAGTGGTTGTGCCGAGAACGCGCGAAGCAACGAGTGAAGAGGAGTGAGAAAAGAGTGGGGGTGCTCTCCACCGAACACTCGCTTTCTTACTTGCTGGAAAACTTCGCCGCTCCCGCCGCGCTTTCACCGCCACGCGCCGTCGCCTCGACGGGTACATCAAAGCCACTACGCAGCAGCACATCGCCGGTGTTGACCGCATCGCTGGTCGTGCGCAGCGCGGCCGCGGCTTCCGGCGGCTGCACGGCGACGGCGGCCGGCTTCGGCTCGGCCGGTTTTTCTTCGGGCTGTGCGTCGGTGCGCGGTACGAGGTTGAGGCGCGCGATCGCGTCGAAGGGATTGACCGGGTCGGCGATGTAGCCGCGCACTTCGGCGGCGGCGGCGCGCACGGCGGCCGGCGGTTCGGGCAGGGTGAAGCGGTTGCCGAGTACAACGAAGCGCGTGGAGTGCAGGCGCTTGCCGTCGCGGTCGAGCCAGCTGACTTCGGCCTTGCCGCGGAATGCCGGGCGGTCGATCGTCGCTTCGATCGCATCGGGGCCGAACGGCCGCGCGACGCGCGTGAAGCGGAACTCGCCGTTGGGGCGTTCGAGCACGACGGCCGGGTCGCCGAGCAGGTTGTAGGTTTCCACGAGCGTGTCGTCGCGGACGGCCTGCTTGCCGGCGACGATCGACTCGCCGATCGTGCGGCCCGGCTTGATCAGTTCGCTGACGATGGCCTTGCTGTATTGCGCCGACGGCGAATTGCGCCACGACGCTGCGAACACCGCGATCGCGCCGCGGCCGGGTTCGCGCAGGAAGCGTTCGCCGATCGAATCCTCGGTCGGGTTATCGAACGGCGCGGAATAGCAGGTCATCGACAGCACCATCGGCAGGCGGCCGCCGTTGTTGAGGTTCGACACGTCGTCGAGCGTGAACAGGTCGTGATTCTTGCGCAGGTCGGGCGGGCCCGTGCGCCAGATGTAGCGGCCGCCGTGGCCGATGAAGTGCACGAGCAGCCGGCCGTCGTTGAGGCCGTCCTTGATCGAGGACTGGTGCGCGAGGTTGTCCTTCTCGTCCTTGCTCGCGTAGACCTTGTCGCTGAGGAAGCCGTCCTTTTCGAGCGACTTGGAGATCTCGTCGGAGGTGTTCTTGAAATAGTCGCTCTCGTCGGTGATGAACATGACGTCGCGACGCCAGCCGCCGAGCTGCGGCGTGCTCAGGTAGTTGATGGTCTTGTCGACGATGGCCTTGACCTCGGCCGGCTCGACGACCGGCAGGCGGCCGAGCGCGATGACCGGATGCAGCGGGTCGCTGCCGACGCTGACGAAGTGGTTGTCGCTCGCCGACTGGCCGTCGTAGGACATGAACTGCCAGGTCGGAATCAGCGCGCGATGCTTGAGGTCGGCCGGCGTGTCGGCATACGGCGTGCTGTCGATATCGCCGAACTGGCCCGGCGCGAGCAGTTCCGAATCGGCCCATTTCGCGAGATTGCGCCGGTTGATGCGCTGGTGGCGGATGTCGAAGCTCGCGTCGCCGACGAGCAGCGCGAAGCGCGGCCGCGGCTCGGGCCACTTCGTATACGCCTGCTGCATCAGGTTGCGGATCGCCTGCGGATGCGTGATGCCGTCGTTGAACTGGTCGTAGACGTCGTTGACGTCGATGACGGCGACCTTGAGGCCGCGGCGCCGATGGAATTCGGCGAGCGGCTGGATCGCGTCGATCAGGCGCGCGTGGCTGATCATGAGGTAGTCGACGGGTTCGGCCGGCGTGTGCCAGTTGCCTGCGGCGACGGCGCGCACGGACTGCGGCGCGACGAAGCGATCGTCGACGACCGGATACACGACCGCGTTCGCGTCGATGCGGCCGAAGTCGCCGCCAGTGCCGGTCCAGCGCCGGCCGTCATCGCCGTACAGCGCGACCGTGCCGCCGCCGTGCTGCAGCGAGACCTTGCCGCCGCCGGCGACGCGAAACGCATCGGTCGAGCGCGCGAGGTCGCCGTCGGCCGGATAGTCGATGTCGATCGAATTGAACATGACGACGTCGACGACGAAGTTCGGATCGTTCGGCTTGACCGGCCGCTTCGGCACGTTCAGCGTGAAGCGGTTGCCCTTTTCCTGCAGCGCCGCGGCCGGCAGCGTGAACTGGCGTTCGACCTCGTTGCGGCCGTCCCACTCGAACGTGGCGACCGGCTTGCCGCCGAGCTGTACGACGATGCTGTGGTCGATCGTCTTGGTCTGGCCGGGCGGAACCTGCGGCGCCGTCGACATGCCGCGGAATTTCAGCGTGAACGTGGCCGTGCCGCCGCGCGCGGCGAGGTCGGGCAGGTCGGCGTCGAACGAGAACGGCTCGGGATCGACGTGGGTGAGCTTGGCCCAATGCCAGAAATCGGCCTCTTCCCACTGCTTCACGTGATTGTGGTTGAGCCGGATCATGAGGTTTTCCTGCTCGAGATGCAGGCGCCTCGTCAGGCTGGCGGGCGCACCGCCCGGCACGGCGGGCGCGTCGGCGAAACGCGCGTGCGGACCGGGGCTGCCCGAGAGCAGGTAGACGTTGACCGAACTGTAGGTGTCGAACCACGACAGCGGTCCGTGCAGCGGCTTGCCGATCCATTCGATGCGGTCGCCCGGCTGCAGGGTCGCGCCGCTGCCGCTGATCCGGATCGGCACTTCGCGGCCGCGCTGGGTCAGGGTCAGCGACTCGCGCGGGCAGCCGGCGAGGCCCGGTGCGGCCGCCGCGATGCTGGCCTGATCCAGCGCATAGACGCCGGCATGCTCGATTTCGATGTGGACGCTGCCGGCGCAGGCGAGGACGGCGGAGGCGGGAAGAGCGGACAGCAGAACCAGGCAGACAGCGCGACGGATGGGCCACAGCATGAGCGAACAGAACCTGCGAAATCGTCTTTGCGACCGAATCCGCGAGGCTACTGGTTGGTCAATCCGTATGCAATCGCGACCGTCGGCCTGTGCGGCCGGCGGCGCGGGTGCAGCGGCGAACGGACGGATCTGTCCGGATCAGGTCGCCGGTTCGAAATCGTCTTCGAAGATCTGGTCGGTCTGGTCGATGATGAGCGTCGCTGCGTTGACCGAGCCGGTACCGCTGCCGGGCTGGCCCGGGGTCGGATCGCCGGCGTCCCAGAACGTCAGCGTCCAGGTGCCGTTCGCGAGTTCGGGCGCGAGATTGCGGAATTCCGTCGACAGCTGGACTTCTTCGCCGCCCGGGTTCTGACCGCCCGGCGTCGATGCATGGTAGGAGCCGGGCGGCACCGTGGAGAACGCGGCTCCCCACCAGTCACCGGCGGTGCTGGTGTCTTCGAAGGTGTAGAGGCCGTTGAGAATGCCGTTGTGGCCGCAGCCGCCGGGTACGTTCGAGCCGGTGTGGCTGAAGACGATCTTGGAAGGCGTGCCGCCGGGAGCGGCCAGCTTGACGACGAGGTCGCCGCGCCAGGTGTGGTTGAGATTCATGCTGACGCTGACGGCGACGACCGGGACGAGAAGTCCGTTGACGTCGAAACTGACGACGCGCGGCTGGCCCAGGTTGTTGACGCCGCAGCTCGGCGAGCCGGCCGGTGCATCGGGAATGGCGCCTGTATTCGTGCCGTTGAACGAGTCGGCGGATACGGACGAGGAGGCCAGAAGGCCGAATCCGAGCAAAGCCAGAACCGCGGTGCTGCGCATGCCTTCCACTCCAGAAGCGACAGAGAAAACCGCCGCAGTGTAGCCGAAACCCGTGCGGCCGACGCCCGTCCGTGCGGCGTCGTTCAGATTGCAGTCGTTGCCGCGTCCGGCCGGAACAGGCGCTGCAGCAGGCCCGCGATCGCCGGCATTTCGCGCGCGACGAGCGCCTCGTCGGAGTACCAGGCCTCGACGAGACAGGCGAAGAACTCGTCGGGACTTTCCGCCGCATACGGATCGATTGCGGTCTCCTGTTCCGCGTCGACAGCAGTGCAGTGCGCGTCGTAGGCCTGCTGGAATGCGCGTATCCATTCGGCGCGCGGCAGCGTCGCCGGCAGCGGCGGCACGCCGTCGCTGCCGCCGTCGAGCATGTCGAGCTTGTGCGCGATTTCGTGGATGACGACGTTGAAGCCCGAGTGCGGGTCGGCGAGGTCCTGCTCGATGTCGGCCCAGGACAGCACGAGCGGACCGCGTTCCCAGGCTTCGCCGATCAGCGCGTCGTCGCCCTCGGTGACGACGCCGGTGTCTTCGTCGTGATGTTCGCGACGCACGCGAAACTCGCCGGGATAGACGAGGATGCGGCGCCAGCCGCGCAGGTGCGCATAGCCGAGATCGAGTACGGGCAGGCAGGCGAGCGCGGCGATCACGAGACAGCGGTAGTCGTCGAGTTCGACGCCGGCCAGCGGCACGTACTGCTTGTCGGCCAGGAATCGCTCGCAGAGGCCGCGGAGCCGGGCCGCGTTCTCCGGCGTCAGCGCCGCAACGAGCGCGCAGTCGGATGCGACCCGGTTCCAGGTCGCGTCGTCGATGGGTTGGGGGCGCGGACTCAGGCGCTCGCGCAGGCGCCGGAAGAAATCGATCACGCGCCTATGATGCCGCGTCGGCATGCCGATGCCACGCGGTCGCGGTCGTCGTGGGGTCGGGATTATGCGATCGGGATGGCTTGATCGGAATTACTTGATCGAGCCGGGCAGCACCGACTGCCAGCGCAGGCCGCCGCCGCGCGGCTTCGGCGGGGTGACGGCATCGACCGACGGCAGCGACGACGAGGGTGCGTTGTCGCCGCCCGGAACGGTCGCCACATTCTCTTCGCCGACCGTGCCCCGGGCATCGACCGGTACGCTGACCGGAGCGCTCTGGCCGTCGTGGTAGATCACGCGTGCGTTGCCGCCCGGCTGGATGTCGCAGTCCTGACGCGACTGCGCCAGGGCCACGCCGCCCGGCGCCGGATTGCCGAGCAGGTATTCGTCTGCATGGCTGGCGCCGGCCAGGAACGCCAGGCCGAGCAGCAGGATCAGGGAACGCGAAAAGGTGAGCATCGGTGGCTCCGGGATGGCGGAACGCTGGCACGGGCTCGCTGGCGGGACGGCATGCTCGCACGATTGAGCCGGTGTCGCCAGCGCGGTCGCGCGACTACAGCAGGCTTCGTGCCAACCCTTTCCCGAGCTCCCCGGCCTTGCGCAACAAGGGCTTGAAGTCATGGCCGTTGTCCGGACTGTCCGCTGCGGGCACAGCGGACAGCGACGGACAGTTCCATGGATGCGCCGAGGCGAGGCTTGGTTGCGTCGATTGCGCACGGCCCTGCCCGCGGCTGAGATTCACGCTGCAGCGCAGCGCGCACCGGGCGGGCTCGGCTGGCTAGACTCGGGCATGAACAGCGCGCCCGCCGATTTCCATCTGATCCCCCGCGGCTGGCGGCCCGGCGGCGTCGCGCTGAAGCGCGTACTGCTGGCCGGCATCCGCCGCGTGCTCGCCCGCCGTGACGCGATCAACCGCATCAACGTGTTTCCGGTCGCCGACGGCGATACCGGGTCGAATCTGGCCTTCACGTTGAGCGCCGTCGAACAGGCGCTGCGGCCGTGGCGTTCGGGCAGCGCCGGCAGCCTGCTGCGGCGCGCCGGCGACGAGGCGATCGACGGTGCGCGCGGCAATTCGGGCGCGATCCTCGCGCAGTTCCTGCAGGGCGTCGGGGAGCATCTGGCCGACCGGCCGCGACTGGGCCTCGACGAACTCGCCGACGCCGTCGATATCGGCGCGCGCCAGGCACGCGGTGCGGTCGCCGAGCCGCGCGAAGGGACGATTCTGTCCGTCATCGCCGCGTTCGCCGCCGCGCTGCGGCGGGAAGCCGGCAACGGCGATACCGATCTGCGCACGGCCTGGTCGCGTGCCGTGGCCGCGAGCCGCGACGCGCTCGCGCGCACGCCGGAACAACTGGCCGTGCTGCGCAAGGCCGGCGTCGTCGATGCCGGGGCGCTCGGCTTCGTCGAGCTGCTGGCCGGCATCGACGACTACCTGCAGCGCGGCCGCGCCGGACTCGCCGCCGCCGCGGAATTCCAGAGCGACGCCGGCGTCATGGCCGAAGCGCCCGAGCCCGACGCGACGCATCGCTGGTGCACCGAATGCGTGCTCAGCGCCGAGGCGATCGACCGCGACGCCGTGCGCGCGTCGCTGCAGGCGCTCGATCATTCGAGCCTCGTACTGGCCGGCACGCGCGAGAAGCTGCGCGTGCACGTGCACCTGGACGAACCGCAGCAGCTCTACGACGCGCTCGCGCGCTTCGGCCGTGTCGGCAGCCGCAAGGCCGACGACATGCGCGCGCAGCAGCGCGCGACGCAGTCGCGGCTCAGCGTCGCCGTGGTCACGGATTCGGCGGCCGATCTGTCCGACGACGCGCTCGAGCGCCTGCCGCTGCATCTCGTGCCGGTGCGGCTCAATTTCGGCGCGCAGGACTATCTCGACAAGGTGTCTTTGTCTCCGAAGGAATTCTTCCACGAATTGCGTACGAATCCGGCGCTGCCGCGCACGTCGCAGCCGCCGCCGGGCGACTTCCGGCGCCTGTTCGAGTTCCTGCTGAGCCATCACGACGAGGTCGTCTACGTCGGTCTGTCGCGCGCGGTCAGCGGCACGCTGCAGGCCGGCGAGAGCGCCGCGCAACGCTGTGCGGCCGGACGCGTGACCGTGGTCGACTCGCGCACGGCCTCGTGCGCGCAGGGACTGCTCGCGCAGCGCGCGGCCGAACTGGCCGCGCAGGGACTCGCCGGTGCGCAAATTGCCACGCGGATTGCCGCGCTCGTGCCGCAGACCGCGCTGTTCGCCTATGTGCGCGACCTCAGCCATGTCGTCCGCGGCGGTCGCCTGCCGCGCTGGACGCTGTCGCTGACGCGCTGGCTGCGGTTGATTCCGATCGCCGCGGTCGGTGCCGACGGACGCCTGCATCTGCGTTCGGCACTGCGTCTGCGCGCCGACCTGCCCGAACGCTTCGCGCGCTGGGTACTGCGCCGCCTGACGCCGGCGCAGCGCGGCGGGCGCATCCTGATCGGCCACTGCGACAATCTGGCCGAAGCCGGTCGCGTCGCCGCGGCGTTGCGCGACGCGCTGCGTCCAGTGTCGATCGAGATCGTGCCGATGGGTGCGGCGATCTCCGCGCATGCGGGTCCGGGAACCGTGCTCGTGAGCGTGCTGCCCGACGAAGGCTGACCGGTTTCGCCGCGCGCTGGGGGATTTGCGCGCCTCGCCCGTCACAGACGACGTGCGCGCCGCGCGGTCGCGCGGCGGTCAGGAGGCCGGGGATGTTCCGAATCAAGCAGGGATTGCTGCTCGCGACCGCGCTGCTCGCGGGTCAGGCGCACGCCGTCGTACTCGGCGTGCGTGATCAAGGGCAGGCGCTGATTTTTCCGTACTACAACGTTCAAGCGGGCAACACGACCCTGCTGCAGCTCGCGAACAACAGCGATCACGGCAAGGTCGTGCAGCTGCGCGTCGCCGAAGGGCAGATCGGCGAGACCGCGCTCGTGTTCAACCTTTATCTGGCCGGACGCGACAGCTGGAGCGGCGCGATCGCCGCGGACACGCCAGACGGCGGCGCGGTGCTGCTCAGCGACGACGCGAGCTGCGTGATCCCGGCGCTGACGACCGCCGTGCCGAATCAACCGGGGCGCCGGCTGCAGGAACTGCGGATCGACGACAAGCCCGATGCCGATCCCGCGCGCGAACGCGAGGGCTGGGTCGAGGCGATCGAAATTGCCGCGATCGCGCCCGACACGATGACCGATCGCCACGTCGGCAACGTGGCCGCCGTGCCGCGCTACTGCGCCGGCCTCGCCGCGGCCTGGACCGCGCCCGGCGGCTACTGGGCGAACCAGCCGCTGCGCGATCTCGTCAATCCGCGCGGCGGCATCAGCGGCTATGCCGCGGTCATCAATGTTGCGGCCGGCACGTTCTTCGGCGCCGCGGCCGTTCCGCTCGACGAATTCCGCATCGATCCGGCCGATTCGCCGCGCGGCACGACTGCGAGCGTCGTGCGGCATTTCGTACCGTCGGCGCGGCAGCTGCTGACGCTCGCCGATACGGTCAGCGATCCGGACGAGCGTTCGGTGGTCGCGCGCGTCGTCGCCGACAACCGCAGCTTCGAACTGAGCTATCCGCTGGAGCGTGCCGTCGACGCGGTCAGCGCCGTGCTCACGGCCAGCGAGATCGCGGCCGACTTCGACACGCGCCGCGACATCGGCGCGACGAGTTCATTCGTGCAGGTTTTCCCGACCAAGCGCTTTTATACGAATCCGGCGTTGCTGCCGCCGGGCACGACGACGCCGCTGCCGCCGTTTCGCGCGATGTACAACGCACAGGCGCCGTTCTCGGTGATCGAGCGCGAATGGCTGCTCATCACCGACCGCGAGGGCGGCATCGTCGCCGACTCCGGCGGCGTGCAGTTCGGCGGCTGCGAGGCGAGCGTGCGCCATCCGGCGACGGCGCTCGCCGTCACCATGCCCGGCGGCAATCCGCCGGATGCGCTGCTCGGCACGCGCTTTCACGGACCGATGAGCCAGGTCTGCGGCGGCGGCAACGGCGAGCCGCTGTACATGGCCGGGCAGGTCACGCTGAAGCTCGGCCGCCCGACCTTCGGCAACGGCCCGATCGCGCTGCGCCCGTCGCGCGAAGGGCTGCGCCTGGCCGGCCTGCCCGTCATCGCGCTGCGTCTCGTCAACTACGTCAACGCCAGCGCGCAGCAGGGCGTGCTTGCGAACTACTCCGCCGTCGCGACGCCGTCGGCGAGCGTGCAGTGCGTCGACGGGACGGGTGAGGCGTGCGTGCCTTAAGTGGGAATCGGGAATCGGGACTCGTAAGAGCAATGCCGCTTCGATCCCTCTCCCCCGAGCTTGCCCGGGGGAGAGGGTAGGTGAGGGGGAGAAACACCAGCGTGCGAGCTGTTTGATTGTCGCGATACCGGAGCCGGCGACTGGCGACAACCGATAGTGATCGCCTCGGCAGCTTCTCCCCCTCACCCCAGCCCTCTTCCCCGGGCAAGCTCGGAGGAGAGGGAGTCTTACCGTGTTGCATGTGGGCGCGGGACGTTTTGAGCGCGGACGCGCGCCGCCGGCTTGAACGATTCCCCGTTCTCCATTCCCGATTCCCACCTCAAAATCCACACGCCGCACGCCACTGCGCGAAATCATCCGCGACGCCGGGGCGCGTCGCGACGCTGATGGCCTCGGGTGCGGTCAACGCCGTGCGCAGCGCAGCGGGCGCTTCCGCTTCGCCGAGCCGGCACCGCGCATAGGCGAGCGCGGCGCGTTCGTAGGCGGCGCTGCGACGGTCGCGCTGCGGGGTCTTCGCGCGTTCGGCGAGCACGGCCTCGAGTTCCTTCGCCGCATCGGCCGGCTGGTCGCGCGCGAGCAGCCAGCGCGCTCGCGCCGCGCGTACGCCGATCAGCTGGCGCGCGCTGTCGCCGGCGGACGCATTGCCGACGGCGAGCGCTTCGTCGAAGGCGGCGCCGGCGTCGTCGAGGCGGCCGGCGCGCGTCAGGATGCCGCCGTAGTCCACCGCGAACACGAGTACGTCGGGATGCTGCGCGCCCATGAGCCTGCGCGCGTCGGCCAGCGCGTCGCGCAGCAGCGTCAGGCCTTCGTCGCGGCGGCCTTTCGCGAACAGCACCTTGGCGAGCGTGCGGCGCAGGAACAGGTCGCTGCGGTAATAGACCGTGCTCTCGCGATTGGCCAGTTCGCGCGCCCGCGCGAGCCGCCGTTCGGCACGATCGAGTTCGCCGAGCTGGATGTCCAGCGTCGCGGCGTTGCCGAGTGCGAGCGCGAGCTCGTCCTGCTTGTCCGGCAGATTCGCTTCGAGCACGGCGATCGCGCGTGCCGTGTGTTCCGCCGCACGGTCGAGCTGGTCGAGCGACTGCGCATAGATCGCCGCGGCGCGGTCGAGGCCCGAGCGCAGCAGGCTGCCGTCGTCGCCAATCCGCGTGCGGCGCGCGAGCGCGCGCTCGATCCACGCGAGCGCGGCCTCGGCCTGGTTGCGGTCGTACTGCGCCATCGCGGCATAGCGCATGTGCAGCGCGAGGTCGTCCTCGGGCACCGGATCGGCCTGCTCGAACAGGCCGACCGCGCGCTCGAACAACTGCACGGCGCGATCGCGCACGCCGATCTCGTAATAGACGTGGCCGATCGATGCGACCAGCGCGGCGCGCACTTCGGGCTTGAGTTTCTCCATCTTCGGCTCGTCGAGCCGCGCGGCCGTGCGATCGAGCAGATCGAGCGCGCTGACGCTGCCGGCGCGGATTTCCGCCGGCCTGGCCGACTGATACAGCGTGATCGCGAAATCGGCGAGTTCGCTGGCGCGGTCGCGTTCGCGCGCGACCGCGGCGAGCTGGCGATTGATGCTGATCACGTGATACGTCGCAATGCCGACGAGCACGCCGGCCGCGGCGAGCCACGGCCAGCGCCGGCGCAGCCAGCGCCGCGCGGCGTAGCCGCGTTCGCCCCGGCGCGCCTGCACCGGTTCGCCGGCGATCGCGCGGTCGATGTCGGCGTTCCAGTCGTCGACGCTGCGATAGCGGTCCTCGGGCCGCTTGCGCAGCGCGCGCAGGCAGATCGCGTCGAGGTCGGCGCTGACCGCGGCGCGCCCGCGCCGGCGCGCGACCTGCGACGGCGGCGGCGGATCGAGATGCAGGATCGCGTGGGTCAGCGCCGCGGCGCCCGCCTCGGCGTGCGGCGGCTCGCCGGCGAGCAGTTCATAGAGCAGGCAGCCGAGCGCGTGCACGTCGGCGGGGATGCCGGCGAGTTCGCCGCGGATCTGCTCCGGCGCGGCATAGCGCAGGGTCAGCGGACTCGCGCCGGTCGCCGTCGCCGCGGTGTCCTCGTCGAGCATGCGCGCGATGCCGAAGTCGAGCAGGCGCGGTTCGCCGTCGGTGTCGACGAGGATGTTCGCGGGCTTGATGTCGCGATGCACGACGAGCCGGCGATGCGCGTAGGCCACCGCGTCGCCGATCCGGCGCAGCAGCGACAGTCGCGCACGCACGCTCAGCGCGTGCTGTTCGCAGTACTGCGTGACGCGCAGGCCGTCGATGTACCAGATCGCCAGGAAGGGCCGGCCGTTCCCGTCGGTGCCGCCGTCGATGAGGCGCGCGATGTTCGGATGATCGAGCGAGGCGAGGATCTGCCGCTCGCGCACGAAGCGGCGTTCGTCCGAGGCGCTCCAGGCTTCGCGGTCGATCTGCTTGATCGCGACGCGGCCCGCGAAGCCGCCGTCGTCGCGCTCGGCGAGCCAGACGCGGCCCATGCCGCCGCGACCGATCTCGCGGATCAGGCGATAGCGCGCGATCTGCGGCGTCGCCTCGCGCGCGGCGTCGAGCGCCGGCATCGTCTGCGCGGCCGCGTCGAACAACTTGCGCAGCGAATCCGCGAGCGCGGCGTCTTCGCCGGCGAGGGTGAGGAGCGCGCGCTCGCGCGCGTCGTCGTCGAGTTCGCTCAGGCGCAGGTATTCGTCTTTCGCGCGGCGATAGCGCGCGGCGTCGGTCATGCGAAGTCCGTCCGTCGTCGAGACGGCGCGCAGCATACGCGCAGCCCTGCCGCGACGTCGCCGATGGTGTTCGCTGCGGCCCTCGCATGCGTTCTCCGGTGGGCGGGCGCGATGCGCTCGCACCGGCGGCGGCGACAGGCTATCGTCGGCTTTCGCCCGCCGCGCCGCGCCGCGGCGCTGTCGTCTGACCACGTAGGAGCCGTGCCATGCCGCAAGCCAAGAGCCATATCGAGATCGCGTTCCGTTCGATTCCAGTATTCGCCGACGACGGTCAGCTCGATATCGGCGAGATCAATTTCCTGCTCGGCCTGGCGCTGCGCGACGACGTGGTCGACGACGACGAGCGCCGCGTGCTCGGACAGATCTTCGAACAGGCCGAGAAGGGCCACGTGCCGGCCAAGGTGCAGGCGCGCATCGACGAGGTGCGCCAGAAGCACAACATTCCGCGCGACTGATCAGTCGGCGGCCCATTCGCGCAGTCGCTCGTAGACGCGCGGATGGTTCATCAGATCCATGTGGCCGAGGCCGCGGAACACGTGGCGGCGCTCGGCCGGCAGCTGCAGCGACTGGTGCGGATCCGCATGCTGGCCGAGCGCGCTCGGCACCGGCACGAGGCCGTCGCCGATCCAGCGTGCGCGCGTGCCGTCGCTGCTGCCGGCCAGCGTCGCGGCAGCCAGATACCAGCGCGCGCCGGGAATCGGCGGCAGCGGTTCGATCGCGGTGTCGTCCCTGCGCGCGCGCGGCCGGTCTCGGTCGCTGCACCAGCCGTGGCGCAAGTCCTTGACGCCGGCGCTGCGGCGTTCCGTGAGCTTGGCGAGCGCGCGCGTGTACGGCACGGCTTCGAGCGCGGCGCTCAGCCGGCCGCCGATGCGTTCGAGCGGCGCGCCCAGGTGCGGAGAACCCAGACACACCGCCGCGACGAGCCGCTCGCGCCATGGCAGCGCGGCGCGCGCCGCGTGACTGCAGGCGCTGCGGCAGACCAGGCCGCCCATGCTGTGGCCGATGAGCACGATGCGTTCGATCGCGCGCGGATGCGAGTCGAGGAGCGTCTGCAGCGCGCGCGCGAACTCGCGGCCGTTCGTCGAGATGCGCCGGCCGCTGTTGTAGCGCAGGCGCACGGCGCTTCCGCCGAGGTCGCGTTCGAGCCGCGTGCCGAAGTCCTCGCCGTCGCGGTCTTCCCACTGGCTGTCGTTGAGGCCGAGGCCATGCACGAGCACATACAGCGTGCCGTTCGCACACGGCAGCTCGCGCGCGAGCGTCGCGGCATCGAGGGTCAGCGCGTGACCATTGCGGCAGAACGCGAGCGAGACCGCGAGCGGATTGCGCGTCGCTTCGAGGTGATCGCCGACCGCGCCGTTCAACGCACTGATCCAGGCGCTGGAGACGCCGGGCAACGCGTCGTCTTCGCCGCGCGGCAGCAGGTAGCGTTCGTAGAGGCCGAGCGAACCGATCGCCGCGCTGCTCGCGACGTGGCCCACCTCGCGCAGTCGCGCATAGACGAAATCGGTCGTGCGCGTCAGCAGCTGGCCGAACGGCAGCAGCCGCGCGAACGGATTGAGCACGGCCTGATGCATGCCTTCGACGACATCGAGCGCGCCGAGAAATCCTTCGCCGGCCAGTTGGGCCGTGCCGCGCAGGAAGTCGAGTCGGGATTTCATCGGCGATCGGGCATTCGGCGCTGGGCGGGAACCGGCTTCCGTTGCCGTCTCCCGGATATTCAACGGGCCGCCTTCATGGCGGCCCGGCATGACCGGCAAGCCTAGCCGATCTCGATGGAGCGTTGCAGGTTCCGTGCCGCCGCCGCGCGGCGCATCAGAGCCAGTCGCGCGGCACGAGGTAGTCGGCGAGCCGTGCCTCGTCGCTGCCGGCTTCGGGTTGATAGCCGTATTCGAATCGCACGCGCGGCGGCAGGCTCATGAGGATCGATTCGGTGCGTCCGCCCGACTGCAGGCCGAACAACGTGCCGCGGTCCCAGACCAGGTTGAACTCGACGTAGCGGCCGCGCCGGTAGAGCTGGAATTCGCGTTCGCGCTCGCCGAACGGCGTGTCCGCGCGGCGCTCGACGATCGGCAGGTAGGCGTCGAGGAACGCGTTGCCGACCGACTGCGTCAGCGCGAAGCAGCGCTCGAAGCCGCCGTCGTTCAGATCGTCGAAGAACAGGCCGCCGACGCCGCGCGTCTCGTTGCGGTGCTTCAGGAAGAAATACTCGTCGCACCAGCGCTTGTAGTGCGGATAGACCGCGTCGCCGAACGGCATGCAGGCCGCGCGCGCGGTTTCGTGCCAGTGACGCACGTCCTCGTCGAACGGATAGAACGGGGTCAGGTCGAACCCGCCGCCGAACCACCAGACCGGCTCGGCGCCGGGCTTGTGCGCTTCGAAGTAGCGCACATTCATGTGCGTCGTCGGCACGTACGGATTGCGCGGATGCAGCACCAGCGATACGCCGAGTGCGCTCCAGCTGCGCCCGACGAGTTCGGGCCGCTGCGCCGTCGCCGACGGCGGCATGCGCTCGCCGTGCACGCGCGAGAACCCGACGCCGGCCTGCTCGAACACGCGCCCCTGCTTGAGCACGCGCGACCGCCCGCCGCCGCCCTCGGCGCGCTGCCAGCTGTCCTCGGCGAAACGCGCGTGTCCGTCGGCGCTTTCGAGCGCCGCGCAGAGGCGGTCCTGCAGGTCGTGCAGGAAGGTTTGCATGCGGGAGACAGGGGGGTGGGGCATGAGAGAGAGCTTTCGCAGAATCGTGGGGTGGGTTGAGCGACGCGAAGCCCGACGTCGTGGTATTGCCGAAAGCAGCGCCTCCGGGAAGCTGAGGGATGCTCCGTCACGCATTCTTCGCTGGTCAGACACCTCGATGCCGGGCTTCGCCTGCGGCTCAACCCAACCTACGGTCAGGTTCCCAGCAGCGTCAACTCGCCGCTGATATCGACGACGAGGTTGTTGATCCAGCTGTTGTAGTTCTGGTGGATCAGCTTCTTGCCGTCTTTTTCCATGAAATTGAGGTTTTCCGAGTCGATGTAGCTGATGCGGATGTCCTTCGCATTCCAGTCGATCGCGATGCGGGCCTTGTGGTCGCGGACGAGCAGCGTGGCCTTGATCGCGCCGGGCTTGTCTTCGGAGACGACCCATTTCCGCCCGACCAGCGCCTTCTTGACGATCTTCGCGACTTCCGCGCTCGGGGTCTTCGGCGGAATCGCGATCGGGTCGGGATTCACGAGCGGCGCTTCGCGCCAGCCGGCGAGCAGCAGCAGGATCGGAAGAAGCAAAATAAGTACAAATCTATTACGCAGCATGTTCGCTCCATCGATGTCGGGCCGGACGGCCCGCCGCGCATGGTAGGCGGCGCGACTGCGGGCGGCAATCGCGCTCAGGTCACGCGGTCGACCATGCGCCTGTGGCCGATGAGCCGCGCCCAGCGGCGGCCGATGTCGAACCAGAGGCAGTAGCTCGCTTCCAGCGCGATGCGCGCGAGCAGCGCCGGCGTCCAGCGCAGCCGCGGTTCCGCAGCGACGATCTGTGCGTCGAAGCCGAGCGACCGCGCGAGCAGCAGGCAGCGCGGCAGGTGATACCGATTGCTGACGAGGGCGACCGGCGTGGCGGCGGCGCCGCCGAGCAGGTCGCGTGCGTTGCGCAGATTTTCCAGCGTGTCGGTCGAGGCGTCCTCGCAGCGCACGTTCGCATCCGCCGGAAGACCCTGCTCGCGCAGCCGCGCGAGCGCGGCGGCGGCTTCGCTGAGCCCCGCGCCGGTGCGGCCGCCCAGCAGCAGCAGCGCATACGGGCGCCCCGCGAGCAGGCTGCGGACGCGCTCGATCCGCGCGGCATAGTCGGCGTCGATGGCCTCGCCGGCCAGGCGCTTGCCGAACAGCAGCAAGGTCTGCGCCGTGGCGGGGGCCAGCGGTGCGCGTTGCGCGAGCACGAGCGTGCGCAGGACGAACCAGACCCAGAGCAGACCGCCGGTGAGCGCGACCGCGAGCGCGCTGACGGTCAGCGAATGCCAGACGTCGCGGTCGCCCAGGTGGCGCCAGGGGCCGTCGCGAAACGGCGAATACGAAGTGCTCATCGGGCTTGCGGCGGCGGGGATTCATGAACGGAGGCGCCGTTGTATAGTCGGCCGCCCCGGCCTTGCAAGCCGGCGAATCCGTTTCCTTTCAGGGCGTCGCGCTTGCCACTACCGATTTCACCGCTGGCCGTGACGGCCTACACCGCCACGTCGGCCGCAGGCCGCGGCTCGACCGCCTTCCACGCGTCGCTGCGGCAACGGCGCGGCGGCCTGCGCAGCAACGATTTCGGCAGCGATCCGCTGCCGTGCTGGATCGGCCGCGTCGATGGCCTCGAAGACGAACCGGTCCCCGGCGAATTCGCGACGATCGACTGCCGCAACAACCGCCTCGCATGGCTCGGGCTGCAGCAGGACGGCTTCCTCGCCGCCGCGCGCGAGGCGATCGCGCGCTACGGCGCCGACCGCGTCGCGGTCGTGCTGGGCACCTCGACCGCGAGCATCGGCGCGACCGAAGAAGCCTATTGCCGGGTCGACGAGACCGGCTCGTTCATTCCGTCCTACCGCGATTTCCTGCTGCATTCCCCGCATTCGCTCGTCGCGTTCGTGCAGGGATTGCTCGGCGCGACCGGCCCGGCCTTCACCGTCGCGACGGCCTGCTCCTCGAGCGCGAAAGTCTTCGCCCAGGCCGAACGCCTGATCCGGCTCGGCTGGGCCGATGCCGCGATCGTCGGCGGCGTCGACACCTTGTGCGGCAGCGTGCTGTACGGCTTCAACGCGCTGCAGCTCGTCTCCGACGAGCCGTGCCGGCCGTTCGACGTCGCGCGCCGCGGCATCTCGATCGGCGAGGCCGCCGGTTTCGCGCTGCTCGAACGCGTCGCGGCGCGCGCCGACGCGCCGCAGCTGCTCGGCTGGGGCGAATCCAGCGACGCGCACCACATGTCCTCGCCGCATCCGCAGGGGCTCGGCGCGCGGCTCGCGATCGCCGGCGCGCTGGAGCGTGCCGGCCTCGCGGCGTCCGCCGTCGACTACGTGAACATGCACGGCACGGCGACGCCGGCCAACGACGCGGTCGAAGCCGTCGTCGTCGCCGAGACCTTTCCCGAGACCACGCGCGCCAGTTCGACCAAGGGCTGGACCGGGCACACGCTCGGTGCCGCGGGCATCGTCGAAGCCGTGGCCTGCCTCGTCGCCCTCGACCGCGGCTTCATGCCCGGTACGCTCAACTGCACCGCGCCCGACCCGGCCTGCGGCCCGCAGTTCGCGATAGACAACGTCGAGCGTGCGCCGCAGATCGCGCTGTCGTCCTCGTTCGGCTTCGGCGGCAACAACGCCGTGCTGGTGTTCGGTCGCGGAGGCCGCGCATGAGCGAACTCGTCGTACGTGTCGCCGGCATCGGCGTCTATGGGCCCGGACTGACCGGCTGGCCGGTCGCCGCGGCCGTGCTGCGCGGCGAGCGCGAATTCGACGGCGCCGACCCGCCGCGTCCCGCGCCCGGCCTGCTGCCCGCGGCGGAACGCCGGCGCGCGCCGGACACCGTGCTGTATGCCTCGCAGGCCGCGACCGAAGCCTGCGCGATGGCGCAGGCCGACCCGGCGCAGCTGCCCTGCATCTTCAGCTCGACCCAGGGCGACATCGCGATCACCGACTACATGTGCGCGACGCTGGTCCAGACGCCGCGCGAGCTGTCGCCGACAAAATTCCACAATTCCGTACACAACGCGGCGGCCGGCTACTGGAGCATCGCGACGGGTTGCCGCGAGCCGGCGACCGCATTGTCCGCCTGGACCGACAGCGTCGGTGCGGGCCTGCTCGAAGCCGCGATCCAGGTGGCCGACAGCGGCGCCCCCGTGCTGTTCGCAGCCTACGACGTCGCCGCGCCGGGTCCGCTGCATTCGGCCGTACCGTTCGACCGTGCGTTCGCGCTGGCCTTCGTGCTCGCGCCGCCCGATTCGGCACCGGGCATGCGGCTCGCGCTGCGGCGCGCCGCCGACGGCGCCGCCCGCGACGCCGTGGATGCCGACTGGGCGCGGGCGCTGCGCGCGCAGAACGCCAGTGCCGACGGCCTCGCGCTGCTGCAGGCACTCGCAGCGAACGCGCCGCGCACGCTGCATATCGGCGCCGGGCCGCAGCTGACCCTGCGGGCGGAGTTCGCGCCATGAACCTGCGTGCCGCCGTGCTGATTCCCTGTCTCAACGAAGAGCGCGCGATCCGCGCGATCGTCGAAGGTGCGTTGCAGTACAGCCCGCACGTGATCGTCGTCGACGACGGCTCCAGCGACGGGACGGTCGCCGCGCTGGCCGGCCTGCCGATCGAACTGATCCGCCACGAGCGTCCGGGCGGCAAGGGCAACGCGCTGCGCGCGGGCTTTCGCCGCGCGCTCGAACTCGACGTCGACGGCGTCGTCACGATGGACGGCGACGGCCAGCACTTCTACGGCGACATCCCGCGCCTCCTGCGCGTCGCTGCGGGCCTGCCGAATCACATCGTCGTCGGTGCGCGCCTGATCGGCCGCGAGAAACAGCCGAAGATCCGCCGCGTCGCGAACGACATCGCCGACTGGGGCATCGCCTGGGCCGTCGGCCAGCGCCTCGTCGATTCGCAGAGCGGACAGCGCTGGTATCCGCGCGAAGTCGTGCGGCTCGCGGTCGACGTCGCGCCGCAGGGTTTCGTGTTCGAGGCCGACATTCTCATCGAAGCCGCGCGCCGGCTCGGCACGCGCGTCGCCGCGGTGCCGATCGAGGTGCGCTATGCGGGCGAATTCCGCCGCAGCCATTTCAAGCCGCTGCGGGATTTCTGCCGGATCACCTCGCACGTGTTCGGCCGCGTGGTAGAAGTCGGCTCGGTAGTGCGTACGTACAGGATCGCGCGCGCCACGCCGATCGACGTGATCGATCCCGACGGCACGCGGTTTCGCGTTCCGCCGGAACCCGCCGGCGCCGCCGGGAGGGCTTGAGAGTGAGTCATTCGCTGCTGCTGCTGCAGCTCGTCGTGATACTCGGTACGGCGCGACTGCTGTCGCTCGTGCTCGGCCGCATCGGCCAGCCGCCGGTGATCGGCGAGATGATCGCGGGCCTGGCACTCGGGCCGATCGCGCTCGGCCAACTCGTGCCGGGCCTGCACGCGCAGTTGTTTCCGCCGCAGAGCCTGCCGGCGCTGACCGGCATCAGCCAGATCGGGCTCGTGCTGTTCATGTTCATCGTCGGTGCCGAACTGCGTCTGCCGACCGGGCTGCGCGCGCAGATGTCGGCGTCGATCCGCGTCGGCGGGCTCGCGATGCTGCTGCCGTTCGCGCTCGGCTTCGCGATCGCGCCGTGGCTGCATCCGGAACTCGCGCCTCCGGGCGTCGGCTTCCTGCCGTTCGCCTTGTTCGTCGCCACGGCCATGGCGATCACCGCGTTTCCGGTCATGGCGCGCATCCTCAAGGACAAGGGGCTCGCGAACACGCCGGTCGGCGTACTCGGCCTGACCTCGGCCGCGGTCGCCGACGTGTTCGCCTGGATGCTGCTCGCGCTCGTCGTCGCGCTGATCGTCGCTGACGGCGGCTGGGTCGGATTCGCGCGCACGGTGGCCGGGCTCGTCGTGCTCGGCATCGTCGCATTCGCGCTCGTGCGCCCGGCGATCGGCGCGCTGCTGCACCGCCACGCCGCGGGCGGCCGGCCCGAAGGATCCGTGCTCGCGCTGCTGCTGATCGTCACGTTCGCGTTCGCCGCGCTGACCCAGTGGCTGCAGCTGCACGAGGTGTTCGGCGCATTCCTGTTCGGCGTCTGCCTGCCGCGCGACGAGCGCCTGCTCGACACGCTCGTCGAACGTCTCGAGCATGTGGCCGTGATCGTGCTGATGCCGGTGTTCTTCGCGCTCGCCGGGCTCAACACCAGCGCCGACGCGTTCACCGGCATGGGCCTGTCGGCGATGGCCGCGATCCTGCTGCTCGCCGTCGCCGGCAAGATGCTCGGCGGCGCGGCCGGCGCGCGCCTGTGCGGCATGAACTGGCGCGACGCCTGCGCGCTCGGCGCGCTCATGAACACGCGCGGCCTCATGGAACTGATCGTGCTCAAGGTCGGCCTCGACGTCGGCGTGATCGGCAAGGAACTCTTCACGATGCTGATGCTCATGGCCGTCGTGACCACGCTGATGACCTCGCCGCTGCTCGGCCTGCTGATGCGCCGCGAATGCGCCGTCGCGGCCGCAGCCGGCGGCAAGCCGCAGTCGGTCTGACGGCCGGCACGGGTTGGCGGAGCAACGTGCTTTTTCAGGGCGGCATCGGTCGAACGGCCGGGTAAGATGGCCTGCCGGCCGACCGGCAGCATGACGACATTCGGCAGCAAGGACGGGACGATGAGCGAAACGCGACACGACGTGGTGATTCTCGGCGGCGGCCTGGCGGGGCTCTGCCTCGCGCTGCAACTGCACCAGCGATTCCCGGGCATCGCCGTGCGCGTGCTCGAGCGGCGCAACCACCCGCTGCCGCCCGCCGCGCACAAGGTCGGCGAATCGAGCGTCGAGATCGGCGCGCATTATTTCGACACGGTCATCGGCCTGCGCGAGCATCTGCATACCCAGCACATCTACAAGTTCGGGTTTCGCTTCTTCTATTCGGAAGGCCGCGAGGATCTGCCGGCCGTCACCGAGCTCGGCGTGCGCCAGGTGCTGCCGCGTCCGACCTACCAGCTCGATCGCGGCATCCTCGAAAATCATCTCGGCGAGGAAGTGCGCCGCAAGGGTATCGACTTCCTCGACGGCGCGGTCGTGCGCACGGTCGACATCGCGAGCGGCAACGACGACCACACCGTCAGCTACGACTGCGATGGCGCGCGGCATGTCGCGAAGGCGCGCTGGGTCGTCGACGCCGCGGGCCGCGCGAACATCCTCAAGCGCAAGTTCGATCTCGCCGAGGCGAACGGCCACGACGCGAACTCGGTCTGGTTCCGCATCGACGACAAGCTCGAAATCGACCAGTGGTGCAACGACGAGCGCTGGCGGCTCGAATGCTCGCCGCCCGAGCGCTGGCGCTCGACGAACCATCTCTGCGGCCCGGGCTATTGGGTCTGGCTGATTCCGCTGGGCTCCGGCGCGCATTCGGTCGGCATCGTCTGCGACGCAAAGATGCATCCGCTCGAAACCATGAACACGTTCGAGAAGGCGATGGCGTGGCTCAAGGAATTCCAGCCACTGGTCTGGCGCGAATGCGACAAGCGCCGCGACAAGCTGCTCGACTTCAAATTCCTGCGCGGCTTCTCGCACGGCTGCAAGCAGGTGTATTCGGGCGACCGCTGGGCGATCACCGGCGAGGCCGGCGTGTTCCTCGATCCGTTCTATTCGCCGGGCAGCGACTTCATCGGCATGTCCAACAGCTATGTCTGCGCGCTGATCGAGCACGACCGCAAGGGCGATCCGGTCGGCCCCTACGCGAAGATCTACCAGCAGATCTATTTCTCGTTCTACGAATCGACGCTGACCCTGTACCGCGACCAGTACCCGCTGTTCGGCGACGCCGAGGTCATGTCGACGAAGGTCATCTGGGACTACGCCTACTACTGGGGCGTGCTCTGCCAGATCGTGTTCCAGGACCGCCTGACCGACCTGCGCCTGTTCAGCGACCTCAAGGCCGAACTCGAATCGGTGCGCGCGCTCAACGTCGAGATGCAGTTGTTCTTCCGCCGCTGGATGGCGCTGAACCCGCCGACGAATCCGGCCACGTTCCTCGACCAGGGCGAGCTGCCATGGTTCCACGAACTCAACCGCACGCTGCACGACCCGCTCGACGACGATGGCGTGCGCGCGCGCATTCGTGAAAACGTGGAGATGTTGAAAAATCTTGCCGCCGGCATCGTTGCGCAGGCGCAGCTCGACTGCCCGGGCCTGGAGGGACTGCCCGGCGCCGGCGACGCGGCCGCGACCCCGTCGCTGTTCGATCTCGCCGCATGAACGCGCGCGCTGCGCTGTTGCTGGCGACACTCGCAGGACTGGCCGGCTGCGCGCCGTCCACGGCGCCGGCGCAAACCGCCGCTGCACCGCCGGCCGCCGCTTCCGCGGAGGCCGCGCCGGCATCGGCCGACGACCCGTCGCGCGGCGGCGCGCGGCGCGGCACCTGGCTGCGCGCCGAGTCCGAGCGCGACGAGCTGCCGATCGTCTGGGAGTTCCGCGACGACTACGCGGCACCGGCGGGCCTGCCGCCGCGGCTCGTGATCGTCTCGCAGGTGCGCGACATCCCCTACGTCGGCCAGATCGACACGACGCTGCGCGCCGAACTCGCCGGGCGCGAACAGCGCCTGATCGACGCGCTCGCCGGCCATGCGGAGCTGATCGCCGTGCTCGACTGGCGCCTGCAGCACGACTGGTACTTCTACGGCGGTCCCGAAGTGACGCGCGAGCGCGTGATCGCCGCCCTCGGCAACACCGGCGGCCGCGACATCAAGGTCAGCGTGGAAACCGACGGCGGCGAGTTCTACACGGCGCTGAAAAAACGCGTCGGCAAGACCCCGTAAGGCGCAATAACCGAGGGGCATTGCGCAAGCGGCCCCGATTGCGCCGACGGACCACGCTTTACGCCGACAACCCCACACCACCGGACAAGCGGATTTGGCGCAATGCCCTTCGGTTATTGCGCCCTACGTGTGCATGACGTCGTAACACGCGCCCATCGTGTGGTAGTCGGTCTTGCCCGCGGGGCTTTTCGCGTCGTCGTATTTGCGGTTGCGCCGATCGAGGATGCGGTACCACGCGCCGTGTTCGTGATCGACGAAGCGGGTCCACGCGTACGTCCACAGCCGGTCGTACCAGCCCCAATAGTCCGCGTCGCCGGTCGCGCGCGCGAGGCGCGCCGCGGCGGCGATCGATTCGGCCTGGACCCAGAAATACTTGTCGTCGTCGCAGATGCGGCCGTCGGGCGCGAAGCCGTACTGCAGGCCGCCGTGTTCGTCGTCCCACGACGACTGCACGGCGCGGTCGAACAGGTGTCGCGCGGTCGGCAGCAGCCACGCCTGCGGTTCGCCGCGCTCGCGCCAGTGGCGATCGAGGATCAGCAGCAGCTTGCTCCATTCGGTCTGATGGCCCGGCTGGAAACCCCAGGGCCGGAACAGGTGCCTGGGATCGTCGCGGTGATAGTCCCAGTCGACATTCCACTGCGCGTCGTAGTGCTCCCAGACGAGACCGCCGGCGAGTGCGGCCTGACGCCGCGTGAGGTTGTCGGCAAGCGTCAGCGCGCGTTCGAGATAGCGGCGCTCTCCGGTCGCCTCGAACGCGGCGAGCAACGCTTCGCAGGCATGCATGTTCGCATTCTGGCCGCGATAAGTGGAAAAGTTCCAGTGTTCGTCGGCCTCGTCGCGGTACAGGCCGTAGTCCGCGTCCCAGCAGCGCGCTTCGAGCAGGTCCCAGGTCTCGCGCAGCCACTCGCCGGCTTCGGCGATGCCGGCCTGCAGCGCACGCGCATACGCGAGCACGACGAACGCAAGCCCGTAGGTGTGGTTCGTGCGGTCGTCGGGACGGCCGTCGCGGATCGTCCAGGCGTAGCCGCCGGTCCGCGGGTCGCGGTGCACGTCGCGCAGATAGGCCAGGCCGTGGCGCGCCGCGGCCAGATGGCCGGCATCGCCGAATTCGCGCGCCGCCATGGCGTAGTTGAAGACGAAGCGCGTGCTGCTGACGAGATGGCGGTGGCTGCGCTCGTAGACGCTGCCGTCGTCGCGGAAATAGTGGAAAAAGCCGCCGGCGGGATCCAGTGCGTGCGGCTGGTAGAACGCCATCGTGTCGGCGATGTGCCTGCGCAGGAATGCCGGGTCGCGGAAGTCGGGCAGCGTGTTCATGCGAACGTCTCCAGGAACGTCACGAGGTCGGACGGCGTCGGCATCGCGGCGAACGCGCCGGGACGCGTGACCGCCACCGCGCCGGCCGCCGCGGCCTGGCGCAGCGCGGCGTCGCGATCGCCGTCGTCCTGCAGGAACGCGTCGAGTCCGGCCGCGCCGACGTCATGCCGGGCGAGCCAGGCGAGCAGGCCGCCGACGAAGGCATCGCCGGCGGCGGTCGTGTCGACCGCACGCACGGCAAAGGCGTCGAGGACGCCGCGGCGCGTGCGCGTATGCCACTGCAGCGGCCGAGCGCCATCGGTGACGACGAGCCAGCTCGCGCGTCCCTGCCACAGGCGCTCGATCGCGCCCGCCTCGCCGCCCC
>NZ_DATIGT010000013.1:0-3198 GCF_035481375.1 Tahibacter sp. | reverse complement strand
GCCCTGGCCCGTGGCGATCGACAGACCGGTCTTCGCCACACCGTTCTGCAGCACCGTGTCGCCCGGCGGCGCGGTCACGGTGACCGAACCGGTCCGGGTGTTGGTCGCGCCGGCGTTGTCAGTGACCGTCAGCGTGACCGTGTACGTGCCGGCCGCGGCGTACGTGCGGCTCGGATTCGTCGCGGTCGAGGTGCCGCCGTCGCCGAAGTTCCAGCTGCGCGAGGCGATCGTGCCGTCCGCATCGGTCGAGGTGTCGGTGAAGGACGCAGTGAGGCCGTTCGCGGACGATGCGAAATTCGCCACCGGCGGTGTGTTGCCCGGCCCGCTGGTCACGGTGACCGGCGCGGTCCTGGTGTTGGTCGCGCCGGCGTTGTCGGTGACGGTCAGCGTGACCGTGTAGGTGCCCGCCGATACGTAGGTGTGGCTCGGGTTCGTCGCCGTCGAGGTACCGCCGTCGCCGAAGTTCCAGCTGCGCGAGGCGATCGTGCCGTCGCTGTCGGTCGAGGTGTCGGTGAAGGTCGCCGTCAGCGCGTTGGTCGCAACGCTGAAATTCGCGGTCGGCGCCACGTTGCCGCCATTGTTGAGCGTGACCTTCCAGGCGCCGCGGCCGTAGGTGCCGGCGCTGAGCACGTGCGGAGCGTCGTCGATCTCGAGATCGGTGACGACGAGGCCGAGCGGCAGTCCGGTGGAAAAAGCAACAAAATTGTTGCCGCCGTCGGCGCTCTCGTAGACGCCGATGTCCGTGCCGACGAAGATGCGGTTGGTGTTCTGCGGGTCGATCGCGACGGTATTGGCCGGCACGTTCGGCAGTCCGGCACCGACCGCGCTCCAGTTCGTGCCGCCGCTGGTCGAACGATACAGCCGCGACGCGCCGAAGCCGGCGCGCGTGACGAATACGCGCTGCGCGTTGAGCGGGTCCATGGCGATGTCCGAGACCACGCCGCCCGGGTAGTTGCCGGTGACGTCGGTCCACGTGCTGCTGGGCACGGCGGCGTCGGGCGTCGCGTAGATGCGGCCGCCGGAAGTGCCCGCATAGGTCGGAATCAGCACGCCCATCGACACCGGCGTCAGCACCGACACGGCCGAGCCGAGGTTGCCGGTGACGGCCGTCCACGACATCGGGCTGGCCGACGTGGTGGCGCGATAGACCACGTTGGACGCAGTGAATAGACGGTTGCCGGCGACCGCCATCGGCGTCACCCACGGGAAGCTCGACGACGACGTCATGCCGGTCGTCGCCAGTTTGGAGAAGCTGTTCGCGCCGCCGCCGGTGGTCGAGCGATAGATGCTCGGGAAACCGCCCGAGGGATAGCTGGTCTGGAACACGATGGACGGGTTGGTCGCGTCGATCGCGTTCATGAAGCCGTCGCCGGAGACGAACGTGAGGTTCCAGACCGAGCTCGTGGTGCGCGACGACGACGAATTGTCCTGCGCGCCGCCGAACACGATGTCCGGATTGGTCGGATGCACGCTGATGTCGTAGAACTGCGTGACGTTGAGATTGGAATTCATGTTCACCCAGCCGGATCCGCCGTTGTCGGTCCGCCAGACGCCGCCGTCGCTGCCGATCCAGAAACGATTCGGATCGATACGCGAATAGCGCACGACGTGAGTGTCCTGATGCACGGTCTGGCCGCTGCCCCAGGTGGTCGTGAGGAAGGTGAAGCTGCTGCCGCCGTTGGTCGAGCGCGCCGCACGGATGCTGCCGACGAGGATCGTGTCCGGCTGCGTGGGGTGCACGTCGATGGCGAGGTTGTAGGTGCACTGGCCTTCGCAGGCGCTGTTGCTGCGCAGGCTCCAGCTGGCCCCGCCGTCGGCGCTGCGATAGAGGCTGCCGCTTTGCAGGGCGTACAGCACGTTGGTGTTGCTCGCCGCCATCGCGAGGCGCAACCGGTTGCCGGAAACGGCGAGGCCGCTGTTGCTGGCGGTCCAGCTCGCGCCGCCGTCGGTGGATTTGTACACGCCGCCGCCGCCGACGCCGGCATACACCGTCGCCGTGCCGGGCACGAACACGATGTCTTCGACATTGCCGTTGAGGGTCTTGGTCCAGCTGCCGCCGCGGTCGGCGGAGCGGTACAGGCCGGAGCCCGACAACGTTCCCGTCGCGCTGCAGCTGCCCGCGCCGCCGGCCAGCACGACGTTCGCGTTGGTCGGCTGCACGGCCACGGCATTGACGATGGACAGTGGCATCGCGCCGGAGCCGCTGCCGTTGCGCGCCTGCCACGTCGCGCCGCTGTCGGTGGACAGGTAGACGCCCTGGCCGAAATAGCCGGCACAGCCGCCGCCATTCTTGTCGCCCGTGCCTGCCCAGACGTTGGCCGGCGCGGACGCTTCGACGAACACGGCGCCGATCGGCAGCGTTCCGACCTGGTCGAACAGCGGCGTCCACGACGTGCCGCCGTTGGTGGTCTTCCAGACGCCGCCCGCGGCTGCGCCGAAATAGACGATATTGTCGTCGCCGGGATGCGGCGTGACGGCATTGTTCCGGCCCGAAACGCGGCCCATGGTCCAGTTGCCCATGTTCATCGACGAGGGGCCGAGCGGCGCCCACGTTTCGCCGGCGGCGCGCTGCGACGGCGCCAGTCGCTCGGCCTCGGCCTTCAGCGCTTCCACGGCATTGCGCCGTTCGGCGCTCGCGTTGGCGGCGCGGTCGAGTCCGCGCGACTGGATGAACCACCGCTGGCGCTGCTCGATCTGCCAGCTTTCCTCGCGCGGCCGGCTGCCGCGCTCGGAGTCGTCATTCGACAGGGACTGCGCGCTGGCTGCGGCAGTCATGGATACGGCAGCCACGAACACGAGCAAGTGGCTCCGCAAAGCAGGGCATGCATGCATGATCGGATCTCCGCAGGCGGCAGCGCGGCTGCCGCTGCATGACGAAGGGCGTGAAGCGACGGCGCGGCGCGGCCGCGCGGCGGCTGAGTCGATTCGTTGGCGATGGCGCAAACGACGGACGGCGCCGAAGAGGCGCCGTCCGCTGGGTTGCTTCAGAACGTGATGCTCCAGCTGTCGATCCTGCCGGTGTCGCCGCCGGCGTTGTCGTTGACACGGAGATTCCACGTGCCGTTGAGCGCCTCGCTCGACAGGTTCAGGGTCACGGTCTTGTTGATGTTGTCCGTGCCGCTGCCGGTGCGATTGTGGATGTTGTACAGCGTTCCATCCGGTGCCACGAGATCGACCTTCAGGTCGCCCTGATACGTG
>NZ_DATIGT010000012.1:0-16847 GCF_035481375.1 Tahibacter sp. | reverse complement strand
GCACGAGTTCGCGCGGCGGTGTCGCGCCGGGCCTGCAGTCGGTCGAAGTGCGCGGCACGAACGACAGCAGCCGTCGCGCCGAAGCCGCGCGCGAGAAGCAGGCGGCAGCCGCGACCAGCGGTACCGGCGGCGCTGCTTCGTTCACGATCGGCGACGACGAGGCCGAAGTGCGCATCACTGCGGTCGAGGAGAACAACCAGATCCTCGTCATGGCGACGCAGAGCCAGTGGGGCATCATCCAGAGTGCGATCAAACGTCTCGACGTCGAGCCGCTGCAGGTCCAGATCGAAACCAAGATTCTCGAAGTGTCGCTCGTCGGCGATCTCGAATACGGCGTGCGCTGGTTCCTCGAAGGCCTGATCGGCACGAGCAACCAGGGCGACAACCGCTTCACCAATTCGCAGCCCGGCAATCAGCAGCGCGGCCTGTTCGGCGCCACCAACACGCCGTCGTCGAGTGGCTCGAACCTGTTCTTCTCGTTCATCAATAGCGAGATCGAAGTTGCCGTCAATGCGCTGCAGACGAGCTCGAACACGAAGACGCTGTCGGCTCCGTCGCTCGTTGTGCTCAACAACAAGGAAGCGCGCATCAACGTCGGTGACCAGATCCCGGTCGTGCAGAACTATCTGAGCGGGATCAACACCGGCACGAACACCAATACCAACACCAGCTACGGCTCGGTGCAGTTCCGCGACGTCGGCGTGATCCTCACGGTGACGCCGCGCGTGAATCCGGGCGGGCTCGTCTACATGGAAGTCTCGCAGGAAGTCAGCAAGCCGGGCGCGCAGGACGTGACCGGCAACTACAGCGTCGCCAAGCGCGAGATCGAAACCGAGATCGCCGTGCAGAGCGGACAGACCGTGCTGCTCGGCGGCCTGATCGGCGAATCGGAAGTCGCCGGCAAGGACGGTGTGCCGGGTCTCAGCCGCATTCCGATCATCGGCAACCTGTTCGGCCACACGAAGAAAAACCGCACGCGCACCGAGCTCATTGTCCTGATCACGCCGCGCGTGGTCGGCAACGCGGTGGATGCGCAGAGCATCACCGAGGAATATCAGCGTCGCTTCGAATCGCTGCCGCCGATCAAGGGCGCCGGCGGCGATACGCTGGAGAGCGCGTTCGGCGACAAGAGCGACAAGAAGAAACAGAAGTAACGAATCGGAGTACGAGAATGAAGAATCTGCAGAGCCTGGTGCTGTCGTTGTCGCTGCTCGGCCTCCTGGCCGGCTGCGCTGCTGGTCCCGGCGGCGCGAAGAAGGGCGCGGCCGTCGAAGATCGCGCCGTCGAGCGCTGGAAGCTCCTGATCGATCGCAAGGCGGCCGACGCCTACGAGTTCCTGACACCGGGTTACCGCGCAACCCATCCGAAGGATCAGTACGCCGCTTCCATGTCGACCCGGCCGGTCCTCTGGAAGAAGGTCGAACTCATGGACAAGGACTGTCCCGACGAGGACACGTGCACGGTCCGCCTCATCGTCGATTTCGAGCTGCGGATCGCCGCCGGCGTCCCCGGCCCGGTCTCAAGTACCGATGTCCAGAAGGAAAAATGGCTCCGTATCAAGGGGCAGTGGTATCACCTTCCGGCTCAATAAGCCGGCCTAAAAAGCCGGTTTTCCTGGGATTGCGTTGCCATGACCTTTGTTCTAGCATTGGCGCGCTGTTGCCCTACCATGCCCAAAAAAGGCGGGCCAAAACCGCTGTTGAGGAGCATGGTCGGTTGTATGCAAAAGCCCTGTGGTTCATTAGGAGTGTTGTGATGAAGAGAAACAATCTGACGACTTCGGTTGTCGCAGGCCTCGCCGCTTTTGCCGGCATCGCCAGCACCGCGAACGCCGTTGAGCTGAACCCGGATGGCACCGGCCAGGTTCTGGTCTATCCGTACTACACCGTCAACAAGAACCAGCAGACGATCGTGTCGGTGGTCAACACCACCAACATTGCCAAGGCTGTCAAGGTCCGCTTCCTCGAGGGTCACAACTCTCGCGAAGTCCTCGACTTCAACCTGTTCCTGTCGGAATTCGACGTGTGGACCGCGAGCGTGTTCGCGCTGTCCGACGCCGGTCTGGCTGGCGACGGCGCCGCCGTCACCACCACCGACAAGAGCTGCACGGCGCCGAACAAGGACGCGTGGACCGGCTCGCTCGGTACCGGCCGTCCGTACCAGGAGTTCCTGCCGTTCGCTTACACCGGCGTGAACGAAGATACGGGCCCGACCGACATCTCGCGTACGCGTGAAGGCCACATCGAGCTGATCTCGATGGCCGACCTCGTGAACCCGGGTACGTTCCGCACCGCCGTGACCCACACGGCCGCCGGCACCCCGGCGAACTGCGCCGTCGTCCAGGCGATCGACCCGCTGAACACCCAGCTGCTGGCTCCGACCGGCGGTCTGTTCGGCGCCGGTGGCGTCGTCAACGTCGCTCAGGGTACGTTCTACACGTACAACGCTGACGCGATCGACGGCTTCACGATCATCCCGCTGTTCTCCGACACGTCCTCGCTGACGCCGTCGCTGGCTCAGGCCAACACGGGTCTCGGCATCGCCACCGCCTACGTGTTCGGTTCGGCTGGTCAGCTGATCCAGTCCGACTACGACACGACCGGCACGCCGTCGGCCGCCATCGACGCGGTTTCGGCCGTGTTCATGTCGAGCAACCTGTTCAACGAGTACAACGTTGACGCGTCGGTCGGCTCGAACACCGACTGGGTTGTCACCTTCCCGACCAAGCGCTTCTACGTCGACAACCAGATCCTCGGCGTTGCGCTGGGCGATCCGGGCGCGATCCAGCCGTTCCGCTTCACCTTCGGTGAAGACGCTGCTGGTAACGGTGAAGGCCTGTCCTGCACCCAGATCGAAGTCGCTCAGTACGATCGTGAAGAAGGCCGTCCGGTCGGTCCGGCTCCGGGCTTCTCGCCGCCGCCTCCGGGCCAGCCGGCTTCGTCGCTGTGTAAGGAAACGAACGTCATCAGCTTCCTGAACGTCTCCACGGCTCCGACCGAGTCGGGCGTGCTGGGTTCGAAGCTGGTCACGAACGTCAAGCCGTTCGCAGCTGCTGGTTGGATGCGCCTCGGCATGAACCCGGCTGCTCAGCCGCACTTCAGCCGCGCTTCGATCGACGGCGACGTGTTCGCTGGTCTGCCGGCGACGGGCTTCGAAGCCGTCAACTACATCAATGCCAACGTGGCCCCGGGCGTGCTGTCGAACTACAGCGGCCTGTTCCGTCACCGCGCTTCGCGTGCTTGCACCAACGGCACGGCGGCTTGCTCCTGATCTATCAGGCGTAAGTGATGCAGTAGTAGTGGAGAGGGGCCTTCGGGCCCCTCTCTTTTTTTGTGACGGGCCGGTCCGAAGCTCGAGCCGTGGCCGCGATGGGGCGACGAGCCGTCGCGACTGCCGTACCTGGTTGGCGAACTTGACCGTTGCCATGCCGACGTATTCGCGCATTTGCGACCACGGTCAGCGCGCGCCGACCGCCCAAAGCAGCCCTGCGATGCAATTTAATATACAAGGCAACTTGTGTTGCGGCTGGTGCCTGCGGCCGACAATGGGCCGCCGGAACGGCGATTTTGGCCGTTTTCAGCTGGTTTAGCCGATTCCCGCGCCGGTCTGCCGGCGTCTGGTGCCGTTCACTTGCAACTTGATTTAACGAAGGGTTTGCACGCAAGGGCAGATCAGGCGCTAAAATTCGACCGCTCTCATCTGAATTGGAACTTGTCAATGCCTGCATTGCGCCTGCCAGCCGCCGCGCTGTTGTTCACGATCGCGGTTGCCTCCGGTTCTGCGAATGCGCAGACGACGCTGCGGCTCACCTGGACGTCGCCCAGCGGACCGAAAGTCTGCGAGTACACGACGAACGCCGACGGCGTGACCATGGATCCGACGACCGGCGCGTTGCTCGCGACGGGCGCGTTCGCGGGCGCTGACTGTCCGACCGCGACGCCGGTTTCCGACCCCGTCATCACGAACGGCATCACGTCGGCAGACATTCCGACCAGCACGACGACGGGCGCCACGCATACGATTACCTGGACGGCCAGTGCCGACAGCTGCAGTTATGCGGGCAGCGTCACGCCGGCTACCATTTCGAACTGGCCGCTGAGCGGTAATGTCTGTGCCAATGCGGCGGCGTGCGCCGCAGGGGCGAGCGTTCCGGTCACGATTCCGGCCACGGTCGGCAACTACAAGTTCCAACTGAGCTGCACGAAGATCGGGTCCAGCGTCACGGCCGTGTCGGCCCAGGACGTCGCGGTCACGACCGGCGGCGGCGGCGGCGATACCTGCGTCAACAACGCGGGCATCACGCGCCAGACCTTTGGCCGAGTTCAGTACAACAATCTCGACGCGCGCGATACCGACCTGACGCTGTTCGAAAACGTGTTCGGTCATAACCCGGCCGGTGCGAACCGCCCGTTCCCGGGCACGGCGAACATCAACCAGCGCATCATGATCCAGCGCAATCAGTACGTGGCGCTGAAGTTCACGGTGCCGTCGAACTTCCCGCCTGGCATGGCCGGTCAGTTCCGCTTCGAGGAAACGCAGCCCCAGACGCTGCGCATGTCCTACACGATCAGCAAGACCTGCGGTGATTTCTCGCAGGTCGCTCAGGCGCCGCTGACGGTCAAGTGCATCGTCGACAACGGCCAGGTCAACAGCGTGCTGCTCTGGGCCTACCAGCCGAGCGCGACGAATGCCTGCCAGCTCGTGCCGGGTGAAACCTACTATATGAACATCATCCAGGCTCCGCTGAGCACGCTGACGAATTCCGGTTGCTCGGGCACCTGCGGCAACACGATCCAGAACATGAAGATCCAGGGCACCGGCTGGCCCACCGTCATCGATCAGATCGATTGACGAAACGACGAACCGCGCCGGCAGGCGCGGTTCGTCGTTCCGGGCGCGGCAAGGAACTCGCACGCCGCGTCACGGTCCATCGAAATCCTCGTTTCGGAGGGCGCGCTATTGGCGCGCCCCCTTTCTTTTTTAGGGATATTCAATGCGTAACATGATACTTGCTGCCGGACTGCTCGCGTCCGCCGTCGCCGGTGCGGCCGGCAACCCGGATGCGGACACCCTCGTCGTGTCTCAGGGCGTTGCCCGCGTCACGCTCGGCGACGTCGATGCCTACGTGCACCGTATTCCGGAGACCGACCGCAAGGGCTTCGTCGCCAAGCCCGAGCGCATCGAAACCATGCTGCGCAACATGCTGCTCGACAAGCAGCTCGCCGATGAGGCGCTCAAGCTCGGCCTGGACAAGGATCCGATCGTGCAGCAGCAGATCGCGCTGGCGACCGAGAACGCGCTGTCGCGCGCGCGGATGGAAAAGTTCCGCGCATCGCTGAAAGCGCCGGATTTCTCCGAGCAGGCGCAGGAGGACTATCTGGCGAACAAGAAGAAGTACACGATTCCCAAGCGCTACGACGTCAAGCACATCCTGTTCGACATCAAGTCGCGTACACCGGATCAGGCGGCCGCGCTCGCGAACGAGACCGCAGCGAAGCTTGCGAAGGATCCGTCGCAGTTCGACAGCCTCGTCGAATCGCTGTCCGACGACCAGAGCAAGAAAGACAACCATGGCCTCATCGAGAACGCCGCGTCGGAAAGCTTCGTCGCGCCGTTCGCCGACGCCGCGCGCAGACTCGAAAACATCGGCGACATCTCGCCGCCGGTCCGCACGGTGTTCGGCTATCACATTCTCAAACTCGTCAGCACCGCGCCCGAACAGCTGCAGCCCTACGAGAAGGTTCGCGAATCGATCATTTCGCGCCTCCAGGCCGAGTGGATGGAAGCAAGGATCCGCGAGAAGATCGACGGCCTGCGCAACGAAACGATGAATCCGCAGCCGGAAGTGCTCGCGACGCTGCGCGAGCGCTACGGCAAGATCGAAGAGCCGCCGGCCGGTCCGGCGGCCAGCGAACCGGTCAAACAGCCCTGATCGCAAGGCCCGCGCGACGCTGCGTCGCGCGGGCCGCGCTATCGCCGCGCCGCCGCCGGGCCTCGTGACGACGTCATTCGCCGCCCGTCTGGTCCCGACTCTGGGGCTGGCGCTGCAGCTCGCACGCCGCGATCTGCGCAATCGGTATCTCGGCAGCTTCAGCGGCGGCGCCTGGGCGCTGCTGCAGCCGCTCGTGCAGCTGGCAGTTTACACGTTTGTATTCGGATACATTTTTCGGCAGCGCCTGCCCGGTGCCGACGCGCCGGGCTACGTGCCGTTTCTCGTCGTCGTGCTCTGGCCCTGGACCGCATTCGCCGAAGCCGTCAGTCGTGCGACGACGGCGATTCAGGACAATGCGAGCCTGATCGGCAAGGTCGCGCTGCCGCGGGCGGCACTCGTGTTCGCGCCGGTCATCGCATCGTTCGCGATACACGGCATCGGCTACCTCGGCCTGTTGCTGATCCTGCTGATCGTCGGTGCGGGTATCGCGCCGTCAGGCCTGATCCTGATGCTGCCTGCGCTCGCGCTGCTGTTCCTGTTCGCGCTCGGACTGGCGCTGCTGCTGTCGGCGCTGCAGGTATTCGTCCGCGACATCGCGCCGGCACTGCCGCAGCTGCTCATGCTCTGGATGTTCCTGTCGCCGGTGTTCTACGGACGCTACGTCATGCCCGAAACCGTACGGCCGTGGTTCGACGCGAATCCGATGACGGGCTTCGCCGAGTACCTGCGCTACGCGCTGCTCGGGACGCCACCGCCGGGCATGGTCGCGCTCGCAGTCAGCGTGACCGCGGTCGCGCTCGCGCTGTCCGCCGGCCTGTTCACATTCCGGCGCCTGCAGCGGCATTTCGAGGATTTTCTGTGAACGTCCTGGTCCGCGCACAGGGACTCGGCAAAAGCTACCCGCGCGTTTTTCGCCGCAGCGACCGGTTGCGCGCGCTGCTCGGCCTGCTCGCGGGACGAGCCTCGGGCGAGCTGACGCCGGTACTGCGGGACGTGGATCTCGCTGTTCCGCGCGGACAGTCGCTCGGCCTGATCGGCGACAACGGTGCGGGCAAGTCGACCTTGCTGAAACTGCTGACCGGCGTGCTGACGCCGACCCACGGCAGCGTCAGCGTCAACGGCCGCGTCGGTGCGCTGCTCGAACTCGGCGCGGGCTTCCATCCCGAGTACAGCGGTCGCGACAACATCGCTATGGCGGCCACGCTGCAAGGATTTTCCGCCGACGAACTCGCCGAGCGACTGGGCGACATCATCGCGTTCGCCGACATCGGCCGCTACATCGACGAGCCGGTCAAGCACTATTCCTCAGGCATGGTCGTGCGCCTCGGCTTCGCGATCGTCGCGGCAACGCGCCCGGACCTGCTGATCACCGACGAGGTTCTCGCCGTCGGCGACGAGTCGTTCCAGAAAAAATGCATCCGCTGGATGGAGGACTATCTGGAACAGGGCGGCACGCTGATCCTCGTGTCGCACAGCATGTACCACATCCAGAAGTTGTGCCGGCAGGCGCTGTGGCTGCGCGAAGGTCGCGTGCAGGCCAGCGGCGACGTGTTCGAGGTGACGCAGGCCTATCTCGCGTACCACGAGCGCAAGTCCTCGGGCGAACCGGCGCGCGCGCGCGACATCGAGGCCGTGCGCGGGCTCGAGTTCCATGTGCGCTGCATGCGCGTGAACGGCGAAGAGGCCGAAACGCTGCCCGCGCTCGATCAGGGCGCCGCGCTCGTCATCGAAGCGACGATCGCCTCGCGCGACGGCCGCGTTCCGGTCGTCAACATCGGCATCGCACGCGCCGACGGCACGCCGGTCTACGGCGTCAGCAGCGACATGGACGGCGTGCAGCCGGCGCCGCTGCCGGGCGGCGATTTCCGCATCGTGCTGAACATCGCCGAGCTTCCGCTGCTGCCCGGCAGCTATACCGTGCGCGTGCACCCGCTCGACAGCGAAGGCATGCGGCTGTTCGATACGGTCGAGCGCACCGTGACCGTGAAGGGACGCAGCTCCGAATCGGGGCTGGTGCGCCTGGCGCACGTCTGGGAACATGCCGCCCCTCTGAGCAGGAGCCGCAGCGAATGAGCGCTGGCACAGCCCTCGAATTCACCGGCGAACGCTTCACGCCCGAATGCGTTCGCGAGATCTGGTACGAGCACTGGCACCGCTACGCGCTGGTGCGGGCATGGGCTGGCGGCAAGCGCGTGCTCGACGCCGCCTGCGGCGAGGGCTACGGCAGCGCGCTGCTTGCGCAGGTCGCCGGCTCCGTGCTCGGCCTCGACGTCGACCCGGCCGCCGTCGCGCACGCGCGTGCGCGCTATGCCGATACCGCAAACCTGCATTTCGACGAAGCCGACGCCACGCGGCTTTCGCTGCCGGCCGGCGGCTTCGACCTCGTCGTGTCGTTCGAAACGCTCGAACACGTCGAGGCCCAGGACGCGCTGCTCGACGGCCTCTGCCACGCGCTCGCCGACGACGGCCTGCTCGTGATCTCCTCGCCGGACAAGGCGACCTACAGCGACGCGGCCGGCTTCCGCAACGAATACCACGTGCGCGAGCTGTATCGCGACGAATTCGAGGCATTGCTGCGCCGCCGGTTCGGCCATGTGCGGCTGTACGCGCAGCGCCTGCTGTTCCAGTCGGCAATCTGGACGATCGATCCGCCGTCGCTCGATGCGCCGGGCCAGTACGCGACCGCCGGCGACGACGGCAGCGTCGAAAGCGGACTCGGCTACGCGCCGATGTACTACATCGCGGTCTGTTCGCGGAATCCGCTGCCCGACCTGCCCGCCGCGTCCTGGTTCGGCGACCGCGACGAATCGCTCTATCGGCACTACAATCACGAAATCCGCAAGAACATGGCTGCCGGGGCGCGCATCGCCGAACTCGAAGCGCAGCTCGAGGCGGCGTTGCAACGCGAGCGCGCCGCCGCCGATGCGCTGAAGCGCGCGGCCGAAGCGGTCCGGCGTCCCTGGTGGCGCCGCTGGGGCGGCGGCGCGGACTGACGCCGCCCGCGGCGCGACACGCCATCACGATCTCGATTCGCGCGCAGCCCGCGGAGCTGCGCGCCGGTTCCGTCAAAGGCAACAGGCTTCATGAGCAACAACCTGCAGTACCAGTACACCTTCGACGCGACGCCGGCGCCGGCAGCGCCCGTGCGACCCGACCCGAACGCGCCGCTGTTCGCATCCGAAGATGCCGTCGTCGCGTCGCTGTCGAACAGCGAATGCGTGTTCCAGGTCAAGCGCACCGGCGACGCGCACGTGATGACGTTCCAGGTGCTGCAGGCGCTGGACCAATGCCGCGAGTTCCGCACGCTCGACGAACACGTCGCGCGCATCCAGAGCACGATTCCGGGTCTCGAACACCAGCGCGAGGCGGTCACGCGCGTGCTGCAAAGCCTGATCGAACGCGATCTGCTGATCTCCGACGCACGCTTCACCGAACGGCTGGCCGGCGCCGCGTCTGCCGCCCCGGCACCGCTGCGCGCGATCTTCGTGCGCGCCTGCGATCGTCCGGCGCAGCTCGAACGGCTGCTCGCATCGATCGCCGACTACGAACGCCGTCACCGCGCCGGCCGGCACTACGTCGTCCTCGATGACTCCGTGCTCGCCGCGAACATCGACCGTCATCGCGATCTGCTGCGCGAATTCGCGCGCACGATCGGCTGCAAGGTCACCTACGTGGGCCCCGCCGAGCGCCAGCGCCTGTACGAGCGCCTCGCCAAGGCTGCGCCGCAGAGCGAGGCGGCCCTGCAGCGAATGCTGCTGCCGCAGCCCGGCGCGACGCGTTTCGGCGGCGGCCGCAGCTGGAATCTCGCGCTGCTGCTGTCGGCCGGCGGCCGTTTCGTGTTGTTCGATGACGACCAGCGCCTGCCGCTGCGCCACCACGAGCTGGCCCAGGGCGGCCTCGATCTCAATCCGACTCAACTGCCGTTCGCGCGCTTCTACCGGAACATGGAGGAAGCTCTCGCCGCCGGCGAGGAAATCGCCGGCGACCCGATCAACCTGCATCTGGACGTCTGCGGCCTCGGCCTCGGCGATCTCGTCGGGCGCAGCGAGTACGGCCTCAATCGCGAATCGCTGCGCGGGCTCAATCTCGCGCGCCTCGCGCATCTGGGCAGCGACACGCGCGTGCTCGCGACGCAGCAGGGCACTTACGGCAGCGCGCGATCGGAAAGCGCGGCCTGGATCTATCACCTCGATGCCGCCGGCCGCGCCGATCTCTGCTCAAGCCGCGACGCCTACATGAGCAACATCGAGGCGCAGTTCATCTGGCAGGGCACGAATCGCGCGCGCCTGTCGTCCATCTCGTGGTTCACGCCGTTCGCGTTCGACAACAGCCAGCTGCTGCCGTGCACGAACGCAGTCGGCCGCGGCGAGGATGCGCTGTTTTCGGCCGCCGCGCATTTCTGCCATCCCGACGCACTCGTGCTCGAACTGCCGGTCGCCGTCGGTCATCTGCAGGAGCAGTCGCGGCGGCGCTCGACGCGCTCGCTGCAGGCGAGCACGCCGCGCGTCAATCATTTCGCGACCGACTACATCCAGCGTCAGTTCGGCAACTTCCTCGCCAGCGACGCGGCGCAGCGGCTCGGACTGCTCGCCGACATCTTCCGCGACCTTGCCGGCGCCGGCGAGCCGGCGCGCGTCACGCATCTGCGCGAATACCTCAACTATGTGCGCGCCGACGCGATCGAACGGCTGCAGCAGCAGTTCGAGACCGCGACCGACGCACCGGTCTACTGGCAGGCCGACGTGCGCAGCATCATCGATGCGAACGGCCGCGCGCTGATCGCCAAGGCGCCGCCGCGTCTGGGCGACTGGAGCGAGGAATTCGATGCCGCGGGCTGCGCGCGCGCGCTGCGTGAAGAACTCGGCGACCTCGCCGACAACTACGACGCCTGGCCGCGTCTCTGGGATTACGCGCGCGACGCCGGCGACAAGCTGCTGGCCGGCGTCTGACCCGCCGCACGTCATGACGACGCCGTCCCTGACCAGCGTCGTCGTCGTCACCGCCGACAGTGGTCCGGGCATCGTAGACGCGATGCGCCGCGTGCTCGGCAGCGATGTTCCCGTCGAACTGCTCGTCAGCGACAACGCGAGCACCGACGGCAGCATCGAGCGCGTGGCTGCGGCGTTCGACGGCGACGCCCGTGTCCGCATTCTCCATAACGGGAAAAATCTCGGATTCGGCGCCGGTGTCAACCGCGCCGCTGCGCTGGCGCGCGGCGATGGTCTGCTCGTGCTGAACCCCGATTGCCTCGTGGAACCGGACACGATCGCGCGCCTGCGCGCGCATGCGGCGACCATCGCCAATCTCGGCGTGCTCGGCGTCCGCATCCTGCATCCGGACCGCAGCGACGAAGCCGCGTCGCTGCGCCGCGATCCGACCTTGCGCCGCAGCCTCGCCACGCTCAGCGGACTGTCGGGCGCACGCGAAGGTGTCGACCTGCCGCTCGACGCACGGACGCGCGGCGAGGATCAGCCGGCCGAAGCCGTGTCGGGGGCGCTGATGTTCCTGCCGCGCACCGCGTTCGACGCGGTCGGCGGCTTCGACGAAGGCTATTTCCTGCACTGCGAGGATCTGGACCTTTGCCGCCGGCTGCGTGACGCCGGCTACGGCGTCCGCTACGCCGGATCCATCGCGGTCGTGCACGGCAAGGGCGGTTCGAGCCGCCATCGGCCCGTGTTCGTGGCTTGGCACAAGCATCGCGGGATGTGGCGCTGGTTCCGCCGCTTCGATCCGGCCGCGCGCAATCCATTGCTGCGCGGCATCGTGTTTGTCGGGCTGTGGTCGCGCTTCGCGGTGCTCGCCCCACTGCTGCTCTGGCGCCGATGGCGCCGCGCGGGGTAGGGGCCCGTGGCCTACCAGTGCTCGCCGAGCACGGCGGGCACGTAGCGCGCGCCGCGCGACGCGACGAGCCGCTGATAGATCCGCCCGTCGGATTCCGGGGACTTGTCGTACCAGCCGCCGATCTCGCGCCACAGCGAGGTCTTGATGACGACCTGCAGGCAGTCGATCAGGCCGAGCGCCGCCGGCATGCCTGTATAGAGCAGCCCGGTGTCGGTCCAGTTCGAATTGCGGTAGAGCGAACCGCGGCCCGAGAAGCTCATGCCGCGCATGAAGATCGCGAAGATCAGGATTTCCGGATTCTGGGTCATTTCCGGCGTGTGTCCGGGACGAATCGGCAATTGCCGCCACTCGTCGACGACGCGCAGTGCATTCGGATACAGCACGTTGTCGGGATTGAAATGGACGATGTAGTCGCCGCGGGCGTCGTTGATGCCGCGGTCGCGCAACGAATGGCCCCAGTCGTCGTGGCGTTCATCGGTGACCTGGGTGCGCAGGCGCTCGCCGAAGCCGAAGCCGGTGACGTCGGGCAGCGCGCGCGACAGCGGACCGTCGTGGTACAGCAGGATCTCGAAGTCCTGGAACGTCTGTGCCGCGAGACTGCGCATCCCGCGCAGGAAATGTTCGTCGCTGACGCTGCCGTCGTAGTGCGGCACGACGACACTGAAACGCGGTTGGACCATCTTTGCTTTCCTTCGCGACGGACACGATCACACGACCTATCGCAAAAGCGATGCAGACGTGATCGGGTCCGGGATCGAGCAACGCATCGCGCCGTCGCGGCGCGATGCGTTGCCGACTATAGGAAGCGAAAGACAGGAAATCTACAGCTATCTTCGTACGAAGGCGTATCTAAAAAAAGTTTCACGCAAGCTTCTTGTAGCGCACGCGATGCGGCTTGGCAGCTTCGTCGCCGAGGCGGCGCTTCTTGTCTTCTTCGTATTCGCGGTAGTTGCCCGTGAAGAACTCCACGTGCGAATCGCCTTCGAACGCGAGGATGTGCGTCGCGATGCGATCGAGGAACCAGCGGTCGTGCGAGATGACCATCGCGCAGCCCGGGAATTCCAGCAGCGCTTCTTCGAGCGCGCGCAGCGTTTCGACGTCGAGGTCGTTGGACGGTTCGTCGAGCAGCAGCACGTTGCCGCCCTGCATCAGCGTCTTGGCCAGATGCAGGCGACCGCGTTCGCCGCCCGAGAGCTGGCCGACGATCTTCTGCTGGTCCTGGCCCTTGAAGTTGAAGCGCCCGATGTAGGCGCGCGACGGCGTCTGGTACTTGCCGACCGTGATCATGTCGGAGCCGCCCGAGACTTCCTGCCATACGGTGTTGGTGCTGCCAAGGCTTTCGCGCGACTGGTCGACGTATGCGAGCTGGACCGTCTGGCCGATCGCGATCTCGCCCTTGTCGGGCTTCTCGACGCCGGTCAGCAGCTTGAAGAACGTCGACTTGCCGGCGCCGTTCGGGCCGATGATGCCGACGATCGCGCCCGGCGGCACGCGGAACGACAGATCGTCGATCAGCAGGCGGTCGCCGAACGCCTTGGAGACGTGCTTGAACTCGATGACCATGTCGCCGAGGCGTTCGCCCGGCGGAATGTAGATTTCGTTGGTTTCGTTGCGTGCCTGATACTCGACCGAGTTCAGTTCCTCGAAGCGGTTGAGTCGCGCCTTGCCCTTGGACTGGCGGCCCTTCGCATTCTGGCGCACCCATTCGAGTTCGCGCTGGATCGCCTTCTGGCGCGACTTCTCCTGCTGCGCTTCCTGCTTCAGGCGCTCGTCCTTCTGTTCGAGCCAGGACGTGTAGTTGCCCTTCCACGGAATACCGCGGCCGCGGTCGAGTTCCAGAATCCACTCTGCGGCATTGTCCAGGAAGTAGCGGTCATGCGTGACCGCGACGACGGTGCCTGGGAAGTCGGCGAGGAACTGTTCGAGCCACTCGACCGATTCCGCATCGAGATGGTTGGTCGGTTCGTCGAGCAGCAGCATGTCGGGCTTGGACAGCAGCAGGCGGCACAGCGCGACGCGGCGCTTCTCGCCGCCCGACAGATTGCCGATCTTCGCGTCCCACTCGGCCAGGCGCAGCGCGTCGGCGGCGACTTCGAGCTGGCGCTCCAGCGTGTGCGCATCGTTCGCGGCGAGAATGTTCTCGAGCCGCTGCTGCTCGGCGGCGAGCTTGTCGAAATCCGCACCTTCCTCGCCGTAGGCCGCATAGACCTCGTCGAGGCGCTGCTGCGCATGGAGGATCTCCGAGACGCCTTCCTCGACGCACTCGCGCACGGTCTTGTTCGGATCGAGTTCGGGTTCCTGCGGCAGGTAGCCGACCTTGAGCTCAGGCTGCGGGCGCGCCTCGCCGACGAAATCCTTGTCGACGCCGGCCATGATGCGCAGGACCGTGGATTTGCCCGAACCGTTGAGGCCGAGCAGGCCGATCTTGGCGCCGGGGAAGAACGACAGCGAGATGTCCTTGATGATCTCGCGCTTCGGGGGCACGACCTTGCTGACCCCGATCATGGTGTAGACGTACTGCATGGGAATGCGTTCCGAAGGCGGAAAAGTCCGCGATTATCGTCGATTGCACCGCCTCGCGGCCAGCTTTGCGGTTCAGTCCGGCAGTGCGGGGCCGAGCCAGTGGCCGATCCAGTCGAAGATGGGCTCGATGAGCGTTTCCTCGGCGCAATACATCGTTCCCGGTCGATACGCCGCGCACGGCGTCGTGGGCGCCAGGTCCGGAAACTTTTGAATGAACCGTTGCGCATAGTGCTGCCACGACCCCGCGAAGTTTCCTCCCGAGGCGTGCCACAGCAGCAGATCGAGCGCGACGGCGCAGCGCAACCCGGCGCGGTGCGCGCGCCAGCTCAGGTCGAGGTCGTAGAAATGGAAGCCGTCGAAGGTCTGCGAATCGAAACCGAGTTCGAGCAGCGCCGCGCGGCGGCCCGCGAGGAACAGGCCGTCGAGCGCCTGCGCACCGTCGATGACGACGCCGCGCGAACCGAGCAGGCCGAGCAGCCAGCCGGTGTTGAGCGGTTCGCAGACCCACGACGCTGTGTGCGGCGGACCCGACCAGAACCATTTCGGCCCGGTCAGCCGATCCGTTCCGGCGGCGCCGACGAGGTCGTGCGTGGCGAGCCGTTCGCGCAGTCGCGCCGCGAAACGCCGGGTGAGGATGCCGATGTCGTCATGGCACAGCACGACGAGCTCGCCGCGCGAGCGGGCAAGACCGCGACCGTAGCCGTCGTTGAGCGAGCGTGCGTCCTCGACGTGGACGAGCTCCCAGTCCTCGCCGGCCAGTTCGCGGTCGAGGTCGACGCGCAGTCGTGCGAGACGCGCCGGATCGATGCTGCAGACGACGATCGAGATCGCGCCGCTCGCGCGCGCAGCCGGAGGCGGCCGCGGTGCGCTCTGGCCGCGACCCACTAGCCGCGCCGCGCATTCGAGCAGCCCCTGCGCGGCGAGTGGCTGAGCCGGATCGGCGCGCCATGCGTCGCGCAGGTGTTGCGCCGCGAGCATCCAGTTGCCGCCGCGGCCTGCAGCCACGCCATGCTGCAGCGCCTGCGCGGCGCGTGCGCGATCCGCGGCGGCCGGCTCAGTCATGACCCGGCGGCTGCACGTGGCGCAGGAAATCCGCGAACGCGGTTGCGACCTCGGCGTCGTCAAACAGCTGTCGCTTTCGCTCGCCGATCGCCAGCGACAGCGCCTCGCGGCGCTCGGGCGATCCGGCCAGCGCGATCGCGCGCGCGACGAACTCGTCGGCCGACGGCGCGACGAGTTCGTCCATGCCGAGCCGCCGCAGCATCGCCGCACTCTGGCGGCCGCGCATGCAGACACCGGGCAGCGTCAGCCACGGGCGCTGCTGCCACAGCGCGTCGAGCGTCGTGATGCCGCCGGAAAATCCGATCGTGTCGAGCATCAGGTCGGCGTCGGCCAGCACCTGCCGATAGGCCTCCGCGCTCAGCGTCGGATGGATGCGCACGCGCGCCGGATCGATGTCGAACGCGGCGAGATTGCGATGCACGCGCTGGCGGAAGCCCTCGAGCTGCTCGGCCGACGCGGCCGGCATAAAGTCGATGGTCGCCGCCGGCGCGCCGGCGAGAATGCGGCCGAACAGCGCGTCGTGCTGCGGATGCAACTTGTGCAGGTTTTGCGCGCAGACGAGGCGCGTGCCGCGCGTGCCGGCGCTGCGCGGCAGGACCGGTTCCGCCGGCGTCGCGAAGCAGCCGCCGAGGCGCGGCAGGCGCACGAGCGTCTCGCTGTAGTGTCCGGCCGCGTCGTCGGGTTCGGCGTCCTGCGCCGACACGAAATAGTCGATCGTGCCGGCGCCGCTCGTGACCGGATGCGCCCAGGTCGACACCTGCACCGGCGCGTGGCGCAGCGCGGCGAGACACTGGTTCACGACATCGAGACCGAGGTCGAGGAACACGAGCACGTCGAGGTCGGCTTCGCGCAGGCGCGCCGCCCAGGTCGCGAAGCGCTCGACGCCTCCGGCGTAGCGGTCGGCACGCGCGCGAAAGCGCTGCGTCATCGCGTCGTCGCGCGGGCCGGTATGAAATACGTGCAGTTCGATGTCGTCGCGCGGCAGCGCCAATAGCGCGCCGGCCCAGGCGCGCGTCACCGAGTGCTGGTGCAGGCAGCTCGACACGATGCCGACGCGCCGCCGCCTGCGCACGATGCGGCGTGACGCCATGTCGACGAAGGCGTCGCCGGTCGCGCGACCGAGCAGCCTGCGCACGAGCGCCGCGTGGCGGCGATGCAGATCGACGAGTGCGCCGTCCTGGTAGGCCAGCGCGAAGCTCGTCACGCTGCCGAGGATGCGCTGCGCCGCCGCGGGGTCGACATCGTCGTGCTCGAACGCGGTCAGACCGCGCTCGAAATCCGCGAGCCAGCCTGCGCGTTCGTCCGCATCGCGAAAGCAGGGCAGGGCCGGCAGATGGAATTCGATCCAGTGGGCGAGGCGGTCCTGCGGAGCGATCGTGCGCAAACGCCGGAAGCACTCGACGGCCGCCGCCGTGCGCTGTGCGCCGATCAGGGCGAGACCGAGCTGCTCGAGCGCGGCGGGCGAGTCCGGCTGCAGCGCGAGCAGCCG
>NZ_DATIGT010000011.1:0-12198 GCF_035481375.1 Tahibacter sp. | reverse complement strand
TGCGGGTGATGCGAAATCGTTGAAACCGATTGGCGAGATCGTGTCGCGACTCGACATGGAGTCCATCTACCGGTGCCGCGTCCTCGCGTCGGTACCGGCGCTGGTGCGGCTTTTCGACAACCGTGCGTCGCGCTGCGTCGTACTCGGCATCTATCGTAACGAGCTCGCGAACATGATCGAGCAGATGCGCACCGCTCATGCTGCGCGCATCGATGCCGTTCGCGAGTTCGCTCCAGACCTTGTTCCACGGCCGGTCGACCTGGCTGCGCAGCCAGCGCCGCAGCGGCGACAGCAGGTCGTCGAAGCACTTCGTGCGATGGCGGCCCGGGTCGTAACTGTCCGCGCAGCTGTCCTCGCCCGTCCAGTCGGCGGCGCGCGGCTTGTTGCCGCGCGCCGTCTTCCGGCGCAGGCCGCCGCGCGGCCGTTCGATCAGCACTTCATGCAGGTCGGCACGCATGGCTCATCCCTTGACGCAGACGACCTGACGCAGCGTGTGCATGATCTCGACGAGATCGCTCTGCGCCGCCATCACCTTGTCGATCGGCTTGTAGGCGGCCGGCGACTCGTCGATGACGTCCGCATCCTTGCGGCATTCCACGTGCGCCGTCGCCGCGCGGTGCTCGCCGAGCGTGATGCGCCGCTTCGCCTCGTTGCGGCTCATCACGCGGCCGGCGCCGTGCGAACACGAGCAGAAACTTTCGGCGTTGCCGAGGCCGCGCACGATGAAGCTCTTCGCGCCCATGCTGCCCGGAATGATGCCGAACTGCCCTTCGCGCGCACTTACGGCACCCTTGCGCGTGATCAGGAGATCGCGGCCGAAATGCGTTTCGCGCTGCACGTAGTTGTGGTGGCAGTTGATCGCCATCCGCGTGAGCTGGAACGACGGCAGATGCTTGCGCAGCACGCCGAGTACGGTCTCCATCATCTGCTGGCGGTTCTGCGCGGCATATTCCTGCGCCCACTCGACGGCTTCGACATAGTCGTCGAACACCGTCGAGCCTTCGCTGAAATACGCGAGATCGCGATCGGGCAGATTGGCCTGCTGCTTCTGCATCTCGTTGCGCGCCTTCTCGATGAAGTACTGGCCGATGCGGTTGCCCGCGCCGCGCGACCCCGAGTGCAGCATCACCCAGACCTGGTCGTTCTCGTCCAGGCACAGTTCGATGAAGTGGTTGCCGCCGCCGAGCGAGCCGAGCTGGCTCAATGGCGACTTGTGCGAGATCTGCGGATGGCGATCGACGAGCGAGCGATAGCGCTGTTCCAGCGGCCGCCAGCGGGTTCCGGCCGAATTCGGCGCGACGACCCAGTTGCCCTTGGCGCTGCGTCCCTCGACCGTGACGAATCCGTGCGGCACGGCGCGCTCGATGTCGCTGCGGATCGTCTGCAGGTTCTCCGGCAGCTGATCGGCACGCAGCGTGGTCTGGTAGGCCATCATGCCGCAGCCGATGTCGACGCCGACGGCGGCCGGAATGATCGCGCCTTCGGTCGGCACGACCGAGCCGACGGTGGCGCCGATGCCCAGGTGCACGTCGGGCATCACGGCGATCCAGGGGCCGACGATCGGCAGCCGCGCGATGTTGCGCAACTGCTGCCGCGCGGCGTCTTCGAGCGGAACGCCGTTGACCCAGGCCTTGATCGGCACGGCGCCTTCGTCGTGGAACGTCTGGTGGAGGGCGGTGTTCATGGCAGTGCTCTCTTTCATTTCTTGATGTCGGTGCAGTGAAGCGACAAGGGTTGACCGGTCATGCACGTTGCTCTGACCGCTGAGCTACGGCGCAAGCGCCGGCGGGATTTGAACCCGCGACACACGTATTCGATGTAGACCGGCAGGCATTCGCGGCACTGCAGCAAGCGGCGACAAGGTACAGCGTGCCGGGACATGGGCTCGTGACAGGAGATGTAGTCCCGGCGGGCATTCGCCGCTTGCGGCAAGGCCGCAGTGAAACGTTGAACAAACAAATTGGCGAGGCCCTGATTGGCGGGCGGGGCCTCGTCGCCCGTTCGGACGCGACAGCGACAATGTTCTGCAGGACTTTCCAGTGCGTCTGTATTCCGCCACGACGGTGTCCCGTCGGCGGGGAATTTCACCCCGCACGCGCCAGGCGCCGGATGCTGTAGTCCTGCGGGCATTCGCTGCCGCGACCCGATTCTGATCGGTGTTCCGGTCGTGGCGGCCGCAGCGCTGATTCGCTGCGGCCATGTCCCGTTTCCTTCGAAGTGCGCCGGGGCCAGGTCACGGCCCCGCGACGGCCGGGCTCACGGACCGGCAGGGAGGAAACCCGCCGGCCGGAGCCATCCCGCCGGTCACTGTTCCGTCCCGGCGCAGGTCACCTATATCAAGTCGCGTGCCAAGCGCGACCATTCGTAAAAACAACTTGATTTTCAAGGTTATACGATTTTCGGGCTACCGCATCGGGCCCGTCCTGCCAAGCTGATCAGCTCGTGTATTATCCGGTCGGATAAAACCAGGGGACAGGGACCATGCAGAAGAAACCGCTGGTAGTGATCGGGTTCGTCGGGGCGATGCTCGATGCGGCCGACGGTCCGGGCCGCTGGGAAAAATGGCGGCCCAGCGTCGCGCTCGGCATGTACGAGGATCTGCTCGTCTCGCGCGTCGATCTGCTGGTCGACGAGCGCAAATTCAAGAAACTCGCGGGCCGCGTCAGCGCCGACCTCGCCTCGGTCAGCCCGGAAACCGACGTGCGCATGCACGACTTCCATCTGCACGACCCGTGGGATTTCGAGGAAGTGTTCGGCGCGCTGCACGACTTCGCGCGCGCCTATCCGTTCGATCCGGAGCGCGAGGATTATCTGCTCCACATTTCCACAGGCACGCACGTCGCGCAGATCTGCTGGTTCCTGCTGGCCGAAGCGCGCTACTTTCCGGCGCGGCTGCTGCAGACCTCGCCGCCGCCCAAGCAGCGCGCGGGCGATGCCGGAAGCTACGCGATCATCGACCTCGATCTCGCGCGCTACGACCGCATCGCGCAGCGCTTCGCGCGCGAAAGCGCCGATACGGCGAGTTTCCTCAAGAGCGGCATCGCGACGCGCAGCGCCGCGTTCAACCGCATGATCGAGCAGATCGAGCGCGTCGCGGTCCGCTCGAAGGCGCCGATGCTGCTGCTCGGTCCGACCGGCGCCGGCAAGAGCATGCTTGCGCGCAACCTGTTCGAGCTGAAGCAGCGCCGGCACGCGTTGAAGGGACGCTTCGTCGAAGTGAACTGCGCGACGCTGCGCGGCGACGGCGCCGGCAGCGCACTGTTCGGCCACGTGCGCGGCGCGTTCACGGGCGCGCAGAACGAACGCGCCGGACTGCTCAAGAGCGCCGATGGCGGCCTGCTGTTCCTCGACGAGATCGGCGAACTCGGCCTCGACGAGCAGGCCATGCTGCTGCGCGCGATCGAAGACAAGCGTTTTCCGCCGCTGGGCGGCGACCGCGAAGTGTCGAGCGACTTCCAGCTGCTCGCCGGCACGAATCGCGACCTCGCCGTCGCCGTGGCCGAGGGCCGCTTTCGCGAGGATCTGTACGCGCGCCTGAACCTCTGGACGTTCTATCTGCCCGGGCTCAAGGAGCGCGCCGAGGACATCGAACCGAATCTCGATTTCGAACTCGAACGGTTCGCGCGCCAGCATGGCGAGCGCATCACGTTCAATCGCGAGGCACGCGATCGCTATCTGCGGTTCGCGATGAGCATCGACGCGACCTGGCCCGGCAACTTCCGCGATCTCGGCGCGTCGGTCACGCGCATGGCGACGCTGGCGTCGCAGGGGCGCATCACGATCGATGTGGTCGACGAAGAAACCGCGCGGCTCGGCCGGCTCTGGGGCGGTGCGCGGCGCGGCGCGGCCGCCGCGGCTTCCGATGCGCTGCTCGACGCGCTGTTCGGCGATCGGCTCAGCGAGATCGACCGCTTCGATCGCGTGCAGCTCGCCGAGGTGCTGCGCGTCTGCGCGAGCGCGCGTACCGCGAGCGACGCGGGCCGCACGCTGTTCCAGGCCAGCCGCGAAAAGCGTACGTCGAGCAACGATGCCGACCGGCTGCGCAAGTACCTCATGCGCTTCGGTCTCGAGTTCGCGCAGATCCACGCGGCGGCGCGCGCGCTGTGACGCGCGCGCCGTGCGTTCAGCGCAGCGCGACGGTCTGGCGTTTCCAGACCGCATCCTGCGAGCGATAGAACACGCTCAGCGATGCCGGATCGTCGACGCGCTTGTCGGTCGCGAGCGTGGTCATGTCGATGACTTCGAAGCTGCGGCGCAGGCGGCCTTCGCTGCGCGCCTCGCGCGCGGCGAGCAGCTGCGGCTTGCCCGGCACCCAGCCGGCGAATTCGAGGTAGCCCAGATCCGGCGCGTCGAGACTCGGCGGCAGCACGTCGATGCGCCAGCCGTCGGTGTTGCGCTGGAACAGCCAGAGTTCGCGCCAGGCATCGAGCGGCTGCACGGCGAGCGCGAGCGCGGTACCGGCGGCGTTCGCGTTCGCCGACGCGGTCCAGACCAGGCCATAGGTGCAGCGACGTACCAGCGTATCGCCCGGCGATCTCGCATCGATGAGCGCCACGCAGGTCTGGCCCGGCTCGCCGGCGCCCGTGACGATGCGCAGACCCTTGCCGGCGACGGTTGGCGCTTCCGCGCTCCAGCGCGAGGCGCCGACGCGCACGGCGGCATCGGCGTAGGCGCCGTTGTCTTCCTCGGCGAGTTCGAGCTTGTTCACGCCGGCCAGCTCCTGCAGCGCGAGCGCCATGGTCGGCTGCGCGTCCTCGCCGCGGCGTGCGCGCTGGAACGCGAAGCTCGACAGCACCGCCGCGGCGCGCAGGCGCACGCGATTGCGCAGAAATTCCGGCAGCTCGGCGCGCGGCACGCGCGCCGAGCACGTCGACGCGCCAGCTGTCGAAGTCATGGCGCGCGTGCGGCGTGAGATCGGGCGGAACGCAGTCGGGGCGCGTCAGCGCGAGCGCGGCATTCGCCTGTTCTTCGGCGCTGGCCTGCAGCGCGAGCACGCGGCGATGGGCTTCGCCGTCGTAGCACAGCAGCATGCGGCCGTCGCGCTCGACGCTGCGGATCACGACGCCGAGGCTCGCAGCGACCTCCAGATGCGCGGCGATCGTCGCTTCGTCGGTCTTTGCGCGCCGCGACGAGCCGCGCCGCGCGAGGCGCTCGGCGAACGTGCCGAGCGCAGCGAAGGCTTCGGCGCCGATGGCCTGGGCCGGCGCCGCCTTGAGATAGGCCGCGGCATAGGCGAGGCCGAGCGCTTCCGCGCCCGGCGTATCGCGCAGGAAGCGCACGACCGCGAGCAGTTCGTCGGCGCGTCCGGCAGTCAGCACGACGCGGCGCACCTGCGTCGCGCGGACGTAGCCGCCGCGTTCGCGACGATGGTCGTAGACCTGCAGGTAACCGAACTTTTCGCCGCGGATTTCGAGCGTGTCGCCCTGCCAGAGCACGGCCTGCTGCGGCGCCGACTCCTTCGGCGCGGCGCGCAGCGCGATCTGGTCCTGGCTGACGATGGCGGCGACCGGCGCGGTTTCTTCGGCGACGGCGCAGCCGATGCCGATTCCCAGCACGAGCGTGGCGAACAGGCGTTTCATCGCAAGACTCCGGAAAGGACGCATCGCATCAGTCCGCATGACGCTGCTGCGCGACCGTCGTCGTGCCGAGAAGCGTATTGCCGATGAACCCGCCGTCGGTTGGCGGCGGCGCGATGATCACCGACACCTTGTCCGAGAGCTTGTCGGCCAGCGTCTTCTGGATCAGCAGCGGATGCCGCGTGATCAGCTCGCCGTCGCGCTGCATCTGTTCGCTCTGCACCTTGCCGATGCGCTCGAGACGGAACGCTTCGGCTTCGGCCAGGCGCTGGCGCGAATCGGCTTCGCCCGACGCCTCGATGCGGCGCGATTCCGCCGTGGCCTCGGCCAGCTTGATGCGCGAGGTCTTTTCGGCTTCGGCTTCGAGCTGGCGCTGTTCGATTTGTTTCTGCTTGAACGGCAGCACGTGGCGCATCGCTTCCTCCTGCGCCTTGGCCGCGATGATCTGTTCCGATGCCGCGGCCTGCGCGGCCTTTTCGCGCGTGACCTTCTCCGCGTCGGCCGTGAGCTCCGCTTCCTTGACCTGCTTTTCCTTGAGTTCGAGCGTGTATTTCATCTTCTCGGTTTCGAGCTCGACCGCGAGCAGACGGTCCATGCCGGCGCGGTAGTCGGCCGGCAGGTCGACATTGCCCATGAGCACCGAGTGCAGCACGATGCCGTCGGCCGCGAGCTTCGGCTTGAGTTCGGCTTCGAGCACGTCCTGCAGTTCCTGGCGCTTGGTCGAGAAGATCTCGCGCACGGTGTAGCGCGCGAGCACCTTGTAGATCGTGCCCTGCACGGCCGGTTCGAGGCGTTCGCTGTCGATGTGCTCGGGCAGCGTGCGCGAGAACAGGTCGACGCGCTGCGGATCGAGCGAATAGCGGATCGCGAGCTCGACGCCGAGCGACAGCCCTTCGACCGACTGGAACGGCGCTTCGCCGTCCGCCTTGGCGCTGCGCTCGGGCTTGTAGAGGCGGCTCTGCAGCGAATAGCGGCGCAGCGAATGCAGCCCCGGCACGATGACGACCACGCCTTCGCCGGCCGTCGTCGTGTTGCCGGTCCAGCGGTTCAGCCGCAGGCCGATCTCGCCCGCGCCGACGTTCTCCGTCGGCGGAGTCGAGTAGAGGGCATAGCCGCCGGCGAGCAGGGCCGCCAGCACGATCCAGCGGGGACGGAAAACGACACGGACAGCCTGCGACAGCCGCGGCGACGGAAGGGACACGAAACGACTCCTGAGTGAGCGTGGATGGTGGGATGCGGCCGACCCCTCGGCCTGTTCACCATTGCAGCGCTGCATGCGGGCGTCGCCGCGCGCGATCGCGGGCGGGATTGCGACGAAAGGTGGCGGATTGAAGGCGGAGAGGCAGGTAAGAGGTAGAGAGGTAAGAAAAGAGGAGGGCATCAGGAGCGCCCACTCACTCCTCTCCACTCATTCCTCTGCTTGCGCCGCCAGCTCCCGGCACAACCGCGCCGTCGCTTCGTCGACCGGAAAGCAGCACTCGATGTGCAGTTCCTCGATCGTGACGTCGCGCGGCGTGCCGAAGGTCGTGATCGTCGAGAAGAAGTGCAGTTCCGTGTCGCCGCGGCGCATCACCGTCGTCATCAGCGGCGTGGCGCCGGCTTCGACGTCGCGCCGGCGCCAGCGCGACGGCACGCCGGGATAGGCCAGCACTTCGGCGAGCAACGCGCGCGTCGTCTCGTCGCCCGGCGCGGCGGCGACGGCGCTGTGCAGGTGGTGGATCAGACTGCCGGCGATCTCTTCCCAGTTCGCGACGGTGCCGCGCAGGTCGTCCGGATCGAAGAACTGGCGCAGCATGTTGGTGTGGCGGCTGTCGCGGCCGCCGAGCACGAAGCGGTTGACGCGCGTCGCGGCGGCGTTCTCGCCGAGCACGTCCCAGCGCCGGTTCAACAGGAATGCCGGATATGGCTCCTGCTGCGTGAGGATCGCGTCGATCGCGCGCCGCACCTGTGCGAGTGCGGGCGTTTCGAGTGGCGACTCCGGGTATTTCGGTGCATAGCCGGCGGCGACGAGCAGCGCATTGCGCTCGCGCAGCGGCACGTCGAGCGCGTCGGCCAGGCGTACGACGAGTTCGCGGCTCGGTTGCGCCTTGCCGGTCTCCACGCAGCTCAGATGCCGCGTCGAGATGTTCGATTCCAGCGCGAGGTCGAGCTGGCTGAGCCGGCGCGCGAGGCGCCACTCGCGCAGCAGCCGGCCGAGCGGCGCAGCACCGTCCGGATTGACCGTCACTCTCGCTTCCACGACGACTCCTGGCTGCTGTCGGTCGCCGATGGTAGGCGCGTGCCTGTCGCGAGGCCATGACTTGACAGGTCATGCGCCGCACGACGCCGCCATGACAACGGATCGGTGCGACAGCTAGAATCGCCGCGCCGACCTCGATGGATTCATTCGTGACGACGCCGCCCGCAACTCGCGCGACACCGGTGCAGGACTACCTGCTGCCGGCCATCGGCATGGCCAACCTGCTCGTCGTCGCGATCGCCGCGGTGTTCGTCGTGCCGCAGTTCACGCAGATGTACGAAGCCTTCCGCGGCGAGCTGCCGAACGCGACGCGGCTGCTGCTCGCGACGTATCGCGGCTGGCCGCTGCTCGCGCTCTCCGTTCCCGCGATCTGGATGCTGTGGCCGAACCCGCGTACGCGCGGCGTCACCGGACTCGTCGTCGGCACGGCGCTCGCGATGCTGCTGGTTCCGTTCGGTCTCTGGGCGCTGTACCTGCCGCTGCTGGACCTCGCCAAGATGGCCGGCTGATCCGGATTCGCGGCGCTCGCCGAGTCCGGCGCGGACTGCACAATGGCGCAAACGGACAAGTTTCACGCCGCCGCAAAGTGCTAGCCTGATTCTTCGCACGTCTCGCCCACCCCGAGGAGTCAGCATGCGCAGTCTACGCAGTATCGTTTGCGGCCTTGTCGCCATTGCCGGAATCTCCGGCGCCGCTGCGGCGGCCCGGCTCGACGTTTCCGATCCCGTCGCCTACACCGCCGCGCATCGCGCGCTCGCCGTCGCGCTGCGCGACGACCTGCAGTCGCGCGGCACGGCGGCACAGGTGCAGTCCGACCTCGTGCGCCACGGCCGCGAAATGGCCTTGCGCGAACTCTGCGCACGCTGCGGCGCGACGGCAAAATCACTCGGCGCCGACGACGCGTACGAACCCGGCGTCTGGTTGTTCCAGGGACAGGAAGCCGCCGCGCGCGACAGTCAGGTGCTGATCGCGTTTCCGCCGGCGGGCGACGACAAGGCGTGGACGACCGTCGACGCGCTGACCCTCGACGGCCGCTGGGTCCAGCTCGATGCGCGCACGCCGCCGGCCGCGCGCGTGCTCGTCGTGCGCGTCAACGGCGCATTGTCGTTCGAACGGCAGATCGACATGGCCAACGCGCAGCTGCGCGAAGCCGGCCTGCAGACCGCAGCCGCACCGTCGGCCAAAGGCAGCGGCCACTGGACGACGCGACTCGAGTCGATCCGGCTGAACGACGACGAGGAGCCGTGGGTATCGGGCGCGGCCGAGGTCTATGCGATCACCGCCGGCATCCTGCCGGGCAACCAGGCGCAGGTCACCATCGTCGACATGCCGTACCTCGACCACGACGGCACGACCTATTACCCGCGCCAGGTGCTGCTCGACTGGAACCAGTACAGCTACGGCGCAGCCAACGTGCTGATCTACGAGCACGACGACAACACGAACTATCAGACGCTGGTCGGGCTCCTGATCCAGGCCATCGGCCAGGGCGGCTCGCTCGCCGGCTATCCGGCCGTGCAGGCGATCGCCGAGATCGCCGCGCGCATCGTCGCGGCGATGCCGGCCGGCTGGTTCTCCAACGACGACGACTACGTCGACTCGATCTACACGATCGAGAAGACGCGCGGCGAGACGCGTTACGGAGCCGGCGGCAACGTCTACGTGAACTACATTCCGTACGAGCTGCCGACCAATTGATCCGTCGAATGATGGGCTCGGCGCATCGCGCCGAGCCCGCTTTCACCGCGCCGCAACCGCCCTGCTGCGCACAATGAGAACCCGGCGCCGCGATCCGTCCGCGGTGCCGCGTCACGTCTCACGCAGGAGGATCAGCGATGAAAGTCAGCGAAGTCATGAGCGGCGAGGTCTATGTCGTCCAGAAGCAGGACACCATCCGCGACGCCGCGCAGCTCATGCGCAGCAAGGACATCGGCAGCGTGCCGGTCAGCGCCGACGACAAGCTCGTCGGCATGATCACCGACCGCGACATCGTGCTGCGCGCACTCGCCGACGGGCTCGACCCGAGCACGCCGGTCAGCCGCATCATGTCCGAAGGCATCAAGTACTGTTTCGATGACGACGATCTGCGCGACGTCGCGCGCAACATGTCGGAACTGCAGGTCCGGCGTCTGCCGGTCGTGGATCGCGCGAAGAAGCTCGTCGGCTTCGTGTCGCTATCGAATGTCGCGGATGCGGGCGATCGCAAGGCGACCGAGAAACTGCTCGAAGGAACGGCAAAGCCGCACTAGCCGCAAGTCGGGCTTGTCGCCCGCAAACGCTGCAGGTCTACTCCGGGTTTCGATGCCATCAGCCCCGGAGACGCCCGCATGACCACGAAAGCCTACGGCGCCCACGCCGGCGACAAGCCGCTCGAACCGATCGACATCGCGCGACGCGCGCCGAGTGCGAACGACGTGCAGATCGATATCGCCTTCTGCGGCGTCTGCCATTCCGATCTGCATACCGTGCGTTCCGAGTGGGCGGGCACGCGCTATCCCTGCGTGCCGGGTCATGAGATCGTCGGCCGCGTCAGCGCGGTCGGCACCGGCGTTTCCGCGTTCGCCGTCGGCGACATCGTCGGCGTCGGCTGCATGGTCGACAGCTGCCAACGCTGCAGCGCCTGCGACGAAGGCCTCGAGCAGTATTGCGAGAACGGTTTCGTCGGAACCTACAACGGCCGCACGAAAGATGCGCCTGGCCACACGCTCGGCGGCTACTCGCAGCGCATCGTCGTCAAGGACGCGTTCGTGCTGAAGATCCGCCACCCCGTAGCGCAGCTCGCCGCCGTCGCGCCGCTGCTCTGCGCCGGCATCACGACGTATTCGCCGCTGCGCCACTGGAAGGTCGGCCCCGGCAAGAAAGTCGGCATCGTCGGCATCGGCGGGCTGGGGCACATGGGCATCAAGCTCGCGCATGCGATGGGCGCACACACGGTCGCGTTCACGACCTCCGAGAGCAAGCGCGAGGATGCGCGCAAGCTTGGCGCCGACGACGTGGTGATTTCAAAAAACACGGCCGAAATGAAAGCGCATGCCGGCAGCTTCGATTTCATCCTCGACACCGTCGCGGCGAGCCACGACCTCGATGCATTCACGCGGCTGCTCAAGCGCGACGGCGCGCTCTGCCTCGTCGGCGTGCCCGAGCATCCGCATCCGGCGCCGAACATCGCGCCGCTGATCTTCGGCCGCCGCGCGATCGCGGGTTCGCTGATCGGCGGTATCGCGGAAACGCAGGCGATGCTCGACTTCTGCGCCGAGCACGGCATCGTGTCGGACATCGAGCTGATTGCGGCGCGGGAAATCAACGACGCCTACGAGCGGATGCTGCGCAGCGATGTGAAGTATCGATTCGTCATCGACGCCGCCACGATGGGGGCGGAATAGGCGCGACGGTTCCGGCGCCGGACCGGTCGGGGACGGGTCACGTGCGGACAACGCTTCGCGCTGCGTGGAACCCAGTCGGTAGCGCAAGGCGCGCGGCGCCAACGGGTCTCGGTTTCTGCACTATGATGGTGCACTCGCCCCATCCGGCAGCAATTCGTGGATCTCGCCTCGCTCTGGCCCCAGCTCAGCACCGCCGCCGCGTGTCTCGACGCACAGCAGCTGTTGCAGGCGCCGAACCCGGCCTTGTGCGAACTGCTTGGCCTCGGTTCGCGGCGGCTCGAAGGGATGACGCTCGCCGCGCTCGCGCCGGACCGGCCGGAACTCGTCGACGCGTTTCGTCGCGTGTTGAGCGGGCAGCGGGTCGTACAGTTGCGCGACTTCGCGCTGACCGCGGCGGCGGGAACGACGATCGCGGTCGATCTGACGATGAGCCCGCTCGCGGCCGGCGGGGTGCTGCTCGAAGTGCACGCGCTCGCGCCGGCGATCGGCGAGTCGACGGCGCACCTGTCCGAGTCGCTGCGCGGCTTCGCGCATGAGGTGAAGAATCCGCTCGCGGGCCTGCGCGGCGCGGCGCAGCTGATCGCGCGGCGCGTTGCCGACGACGGCGTGAAGGAGCTGGCCGGTCTCGTGATTGCCGAGGCGGACCGCCTCGCGCAGCTGGCGAACCGGTTGCTGCAAGGCTCGGCGAGCCGGGTTTTCGGCCCGGTGAACATCCACGAGGTGCTCGAACGGATCGCGGTGCTGCTGGCGTCGCAGGGGCAGGCCGCGGTGGTTCGCGATTTCGATCCGAGCCTGCCGGCGCTGCCCGGCGACACGGATCGGTTGCTGCAACTGTTCCTCAATCTCGGGCGCAACGCGCTCGAGGCCGGCGCCGATCGCGTCGTGCTGCGCAGCCGCGCCGAGCATTCGGCGCGCATCAACGATCGCATCGTGAAGCTCGCGCTGCGCGTCGACGTCGTCGACAACGGCTCGGGCGTACCGTCCGAACTCGCCGACAGCC
>NZ_DATIGT010000010.1:0-3583 GCF_035481375.1 Tahibacter sp. | reverse complement strand
GGTGTTGACGGCGCGCGCGAGCCGGCCGAGTTCATCGTGCTCGTGGTTCTCGGGCACCTTGACCGACGCGGTTTCCGGCGACAGCGCGTCGCTGTCGGCCAGTTCGTCGACGAGGTGTTCGATCGGCCGGGTCAGCACGCGATTGACGACCGCGAGCAGCACGAGGCCGAGCAGCACGGCCCAGGCCAGGCCGACGCCGAACACGAGCCCGGTGCGCGACAGGAAATTGCGCCCGCGCACGTAGGTGTCGATGCCGACGCTGAGTTCGCCGAGCACGGCCCCGTTGCGCGGATCGATCAGCACTTCGCGATAGTCGCGCTGCGCGCCGAACAGCCGGTCGCTGATGCCGCGCCACGGACTGCGCGCGAGTTCGCCCTGGCGCTGCGCGAGCACGGTCGCCGGCAGCATGCGGATCTCGGCGCGATAGACGCCGGGGTAGGCAGCGAGACCTTCGAGCACCTGGCCGGCGAGTTCGCTGTCGATCTCGTAGACCGACTCCGTTGCGGCGCGCTTGAGCGTGGTCAGCGCGAGATGGCCGGCGCGGTCGAGTTCGTCGCTGTTGCTGCGCGCGTCGGCGAGCACCTGCAGCAGCGAAAGCGCACCGCCGATCAGCAGGGTGCTCAGCAGCACGATGCGCGTCAGGCGTGTACTCAGACGATCTCGGCGCGGCGGACGTTCGACTTCCACGCGGGCAACCTGCAGGGCGGGCGAACGCCAGTGTAGCCGACTCGTCGGCGATCGCCGCACCGCGGCGGCGCCCGGCGGCACCGCACGCACTGCGACTGCGCGCCCGCGCACGCTTGCGCTACGCTTCGGCCAACCCAGCCGCCGCCGCTCCGATGCGCGAAGTCCCCGAATCCCGTATCAATTTTCCGGTTTTGCTTTTCGTGATTGCGCTGCATGCGGTGGTGGCCGCCTATGCGATGCAGGCGCCGGCGCCGCGCTTCGAACCGCCGACGCGCCACGGCGCGTCGGCTCCGCCGGAGCCGGCGCCGGCGGCAACACCGGCGACGCCGCAGATCCAGCCTGGTCGCGACAACGACGCAACACCGCTCGACGCGGACGCCGCGATCGACGATCCGCGCCGCGCGTTCTCGCCGCAGCAGATGCAACGCAATCAGGCCGCAGCCGCGCAGGCGCAGGACCGGCGCCGCCTTGGGCCGCTCGCAGCGCAGACCGCAACGTCCGCGCAATGGCCCGCGGCACTCGCGCAGCGTTTGCGCGCCGGCGACGGCGGCGCGGCCGGCGCGGCAGCCGAGCTGCACGACGACTGCGACGAACTCGGCGGCGCGCCGCCGCCGGCGACCGTGTTCGACGAAGCGCTCGTGCACGGCCTCGATGCGAGCATGCAGGCTTTGGTCCGCTCCGAATTCGAAGCGCGCGTGCAGCGACTGGCCGAACGGCATCGGCGCTGCGCAGCCTGGCGCGCGGCGCGCGACGACCTGGCCGCGGCGCGCCGCGACTACGCCGCGCGCGCCGATGCCGATGCGTTCGAGAAACTGCGCACGCGGCAGCAGCTCGATCCGCCGACGCCCAGCCTGCTCGAACGCCTGCGCCGCGAACTGCGCGCGCTCTGGGAGAGCCAGTCGCAGAGCCGCGTCGGCCGCGCGCTCGCGCTGCAGCTGCTCAATGACGACAACGAGGCCGGCGACCGGCTGGGCCTGCAGCTGCTGCTGCAGCTCGCCGAACGCGACGACACGCAGGTCGAGTTCGTGGCATCGGTGCTGAGCCAGGGCTACGGCCGGCTGCCGCCGCAGCCGGATCTCGCGCCGCAGTGGCAGCAGCGCGCGGCGGAACTCGGCGCCGACGCCGCGATCGACGCGCAGCTCGCATCGGCCGCGCCGGCCCAGGCCTGGGCCTGGCGCGCGTGGCGCGTCTGGCTCAACGCACACGGCTGCTATGTCGACGCGCCGCGCGCGCAGGACGCCGTGCTCGCCGCCGATCTGCGCGCACTGCAGCAGCTCGACGGCGCGCTGTCGCCGGGCGCGCGTGCGGAAGCCGGCCGGGTCTATCTCGAACGCACGCAGCGCTACGGCGATCGTGCGCGCGCCGTGCGCGACTGCGCGACGGACGGCTGAGCGGGCGGCAGCGGCAGCGCGGCGAAGCGCGCGGCCAGCAGGTCGCGCAGCGCGCGGACGGCCGGGCTCAGCAGCCGCCGGTCGGCGCAGACCAGGTGCAGCGGCGCCGCCTCGCCACGCCAATCCGGCAACAGCACGTCCAATCGTCCGGCGGCGACGTCGCCGCCGACATCGAGCCACGACTTGTAGGCGATGCCGCGGCCGGCAATGGCCCAGCGGCGCACCGCATCGCCGTCGTCGCTCGTGCGGTCGCCGTCGACCGCGACGACCGTGTCGCCTGCCGCGCCATGGAAGCGCCAGCGCGCGTGCACGTCGTCGCTCAGCAGGAAGCGCAGGCAATTGTGATCGCGCAGTTCCTGCGGATGGGCCGGACGGCCGTGCTGCGCGAGATAGCCGGGCGACGCGACCGCGACGCGCCGGTTCTGCGGCACGAGCGGCAGCGCGACCAGCGCCGAATCCGCGGGCGCGCCATAGCGCAGCGCGACGTCGACCGGCTGGCGATAGACGTCGGCGAGCCGGTCGGTGACCTGCACGCGCAGCCGCAGCGCGGGGTGCTGCAGCAGGAATTCGTCGAGCCAGCCGAGCACGAGCCCGCGGCCGAGATCCGACGGCAGCGACAGCTGCAGGCTGCCGCGCAGTGCCTGCGCGTCGCCACGCAGCGCCTGCTCTCCTTCGCTCAGGGCCTGCAGCGCGACGCGGCAGTGCGCGAGAAAGCGCTCGCCGTCCGGCGTCAGGCGCAGGCTGCGCGTGGAGCGCACGAACAGCCGCGTCTGCAGTTCGGCCTCGAGCCGCTTGATCGCCGCGCTCGCGGCGGCCGGACTCAGTTCGAGGCTGCGCGCCGCGGCCGAGAAACTGCCGCCGTCGGCGGCCCGCACGAAGAGCTCCAGTTCGCCCAGCGCTTTCATGACTGCGCCCCGATTTTCAAGCAATGGTTGAAACTGATTCGGTTTCTGCCGTGTTTTTCGGCAATCGTCAATCGCGCAGGATGCGCGGTAACCCGTCACCCGAGGACAGCGCACCGCCATGAAAGCCATCGCCTACCGCGCCAATCTCCCGATCGACAGCGACGACGCGCTCGTCGACATCGAGCTGCCCGAACCCGAGCCGGGTCCGCACGACCTGCTCGTCGACGTGCGGGCGGTGTCGGTGAATCCCGTCGACACGAAGCTGCGCCGGCACGCGCCGCCGGCCGACGGCCCGCGCGTGCTCGGCTTCGACGCGGCCGGCACGGTCCGCGCGGTCGGCAGCGCGGTCTCGCTGTTCAAGCCGGGCGACCGGGTCTGGTACGCCGGATCGATCGCGCGCGCCGGCTCCAACGCGGAACGCCAGCTCGTCGACGAACGCATCGTCGGACGCCTGCCCGCGACGCTCGCGTTCGCCCAGGCCGCGGCGCTGCCGCTGACCGCGATCACGGCCTGGGAATTGCTGTTCGACCGCCTGCAGGTATCGCGCGACGGCGACGGCGTGCTGCTCGTGATCGGCGCGGCCGGCGGCGTGGGCTCGAT
>NZ_DATIGT010000009.1:0-12714 GCF_035481375.1 Tahibacter sp. | reverse complement strand
CTACGGCTACTCGGCCGTGTCGAACTTGAGCATCACGGGCAGCTTCAGCACGACCAGCGGCAACGCGCTGCAGAACGGCGTGCCGCGGACCGGCCTGTCGGGCGCCACGAGCAGCACGCAGACGTTCACGCTGGCCGTGCCGGCCGGTGCGACGAACCTGCGCTTCGTCACGAGCGGCGGCACGGGCGATGCCGACATGTACGTCAAGTTCGGTTCCGCGCCGACGACCTCGAGCTACGACTGCCGTCCGTATCTGTCGGGCAACAACGAAACCTGCACCATCACGACGGCCCAGGCCGGTACGTACTACGTGATGATTCGCGGCTACTCGGCCTATTCGGGCCTCAGCCTGACCGGCAGCTTCACGCCGTAATCCGCACCACGCGACTCGCAACCCCGGCTTCGGCCGGGGTTGCCGTTCCCGCCTACGAACGACGACCGGCACGCCGCGGCGCTGGCCCGGCGCCGGCGTCTCACCGAGGACGCCATCATGATCGTGCGAAACCGTTTCTCTGCCGCGCTGATCGCGGCAGCCGTCACCGCGGGCGCCGCGCAGGTCCACACCGTCAACGCCACGACATCGCCGGGCTTTGCCGGCGACACCGCAAGAACCGCGCCGGTCTACATCGTGACCTCGCGCGACACTTACGCAAACCTCGCCGATCTCGCGCGCGATCCGATGGCGCGCATCGACAGCGTCGGCAGCGATCTCGTCGTCGCCGAGACGCAGGAGTCGCAGCTCGCCGAGATCGCCGCGCGCATCCACAAGCGCGAACTGCGCTGCGGCGGCTATTTCGCGTTCGCCTCGCGCGAAGCCGCCGACGCCTTCGTGCGCGACGACGGCGCCGCGGCGGGCGCGCGGCGCAACCTGCTGCTCGCCTACACGATCGACAATCAGGCCACGGTCAATCCGTGGCTCGACCTGCCGGCCGAAGCGAACATCCGCGGCACGATCACGACGCTGTCGGGCTACAAGAACCGCTACTACGCGAGTACCTACGGCAAGGCCTCGGCGGAATGGATCCGCACGACGTGGGCCGGGCTCGCGAACGGCCGCAGCGACGTGACGGCCGAGCTCTACACCGGCTGCACGAACTGCTCGACGCAGCCGTCCGTGATCCTGACCGTGCAGGGCGGCGATCTCGCGAACGAAGTCGTCGTGCTCGGCGCGCATCTGGATTCGATCAACTCCTCGGGCGGCGGCAGCAACGAGCAGACCGCGCCGGGCGCCGACGACGACGCGTCGGGCATCGCGACCTTGACCGAAGTCATCCGCGTCTCGCTCGCGAGCGGCTGGAAGCCGCGCCGCACGATCAAGTTCATGGGCTACGCGGCCGAGGAAGTCGGCCTGCGCGGATCCAACGCGATCGCGCAGTCGTTCAAGACGGCCAACACGAACGTCGTCGGCGTGCTGCAGCTCGACATGACGAACTACAAGTCGGGCAACGTCGAGGACATGCAGCTCATCACCGACTACTCCAACACCGATCTGAAGAACTTCGTCGTCGCGCTGTTCGACGCCTACCTCGGACCCCGCGGGCTGACGCGCGGCACCTATACCTGCGGCTACGGCTGCTCGGATCACGCATCGTGGACGAGCGCGGGCTATCCCTCGGCCATGATGTTCGAAGCCGGCAACAGTTCGGGCGGTTACTTCGGCAGCATCCACACGGCCAACGACACGCTCGCGAACATGAGCAACTCCGCGCAGCACAGCGTGAAGTTCGCGCAGCTCGGCCTCGCGTTCGCCGGCGAGCTCGGCAAGACCGCCGGCACGACGCCGCCGACGAATCTGCCGCCGGTCGCGGGCTTCTCCTCGGCGACCAACGGCCTGACCGCGACGTTCACCGACACCTCGACCGATTCCGACGGCACGATCGTGTCGCGCAGCTGGAACTTCGGCGACGGCACGACCTCGAGCGCGACGAACCCGGGCAAGACCTATGCGGCCGCCGGCACGTACACGGTGACGCTGACGGTGACCGACGACGACGGCGCGACGAACACGAAGACCGCGGCGGTCACCGTGACCGCGCCGCCGACCGGCACGGTGCTCGAGAACGGCGTGCCGAAGACAAATCTGTCCGCACCGACGAATGGAACCCTGTCGTTCACGCTGGTCGTCCCGGCCGGCGCCACGGGCCTGAAGTTCGTCACGAGCGGCGGCACGGGCGACGCGGATCTCTACGTGAAGTTCGGTTCCGCACCGACGACGTCGAGCTACGACTGCAAGTCCGATGGTTCCAGCAATGCCGAGACCTGCACCATCGCGAGCGCGCAGGCCGGCACGTATCACGTGCTCGTGCGCGCGTATTCGGCCGTGTCCGGACTGAGCCTGACCGGCAGCTATTCGACCGGCGGTGGCGGCAACGCGCTGCAGAACGGCGTGCCGAAGACGGGGCTGTCGGGCGCGAGCGGCACGTCGCAGACGTTCACGCTGGTCGTGCCCGCGGGTGCGACGAACCTGCGCTTCGTCACGAGCGGCGGCACGGGCGACGCCGACATGTACGTCAAGTTCGGTTCCGCGCCGACGACCTCGAGCTACGACTGCCGTCCGTATCTGTCGGGCAACAACGAGACCTGCACCATCACGACGGCCCAGGCCGGTACGTACTACGTGACGGTGCGCGCGTACTCGGCCTATTCGGGACTCAGCCTCGCGGGCAGCTTCACGCCGTGATCGATCGCAGGGCAGGTCGGCCAGGGAAGGCCGGCTTTTTGCGTTGATGGACAGGCGGGGCTGCCGCTCTTGCCGGAATCGCCAGATGCTTTGTGGCGGAAGCAAAAGAGCAAAAAAGAAAAACCATCCCCGCTCATGCCCCTTGAAGGGGAGGGTTATCGACAGCGTCGCGCAAGCGTCAAAAGCGAGCGATAACGTCGCTTGCCGGCGGGATTCTCGACCCCGGAGCGCGTGTCGCTCGACCGCCGGACCGGTCGGACAGCACCACGCCTCACGCCCTCACGGCGACCCCCAATCCTGATTCGCCGCGCTGCTGACGAGCCGCGTGCGATCGCGGCCCGCGGGGCTCATCCAGAGATCCGACGCGCCGCGCATGCCGCTGGCCGCCAGCAGCTGCAGCCGGCGTTCGTCGGAGCAGCGCGACGCTGCGGCGTTCGCATCCATGAGGCTGTGCACCAGCAGTTCGCCGAGCACGTCGCCGTTGGCGCGCGCGTCGTTGTGCAGCGCGTCGAGTTCGCGCGCGGACTGCTCGATCCTGCCGCCGCCCTGCAGCACGAGCGCGCGCACGGTGCGGATGCGGCGACGCTCGTACCAGTAGTCCGGCGGCGCGACCGCGTCGGCGATTTCGATCTCGCGTGCGGCTTCGGCATTGCGGCCCTCGGCCAGCGCAATCTCGGCGCGCGTGATGCGCAGGCTCGCTTCGAGCATGCGGTAGCCCGAACGCTGCGTCAGCGGCAGCGTGCGATCGACGAGCGCGTTCGCGGTATCGAAATCGCCGATGCGCGCGAGCAGCGGCGCGACTTCCATCGCGAGACCCCAGCGGTCGGGCAGCTCGCGCGTGTCCTGCGGCGCCTGCGTCATCGGCGCGAGCAGCCGGCGCGCCTCGGTGACGTCGCCGGCCTGGATCGCGAGCTCGGCTTCGCCGATGTCGGCCAGGTGCTCGAACGCGGGCACGCCGGTCGCGCGGCAGCTGCGGAACTCGGTGCGCGCGTCGGCCGGCCGTCCCTGCACGATGCGCACGGCCGCGCGCATGCAGTTCATCGCGGCCATGCTCTGCGGCAGATTGCCCGCCGACGCGCTGCGCAGCGCGCTCTCGGTGCGTTCGAGCGTGCGCAGCGCACCGTCGAAATCGCCGCGCCAGTACTGCAGGCGCGCGCGGTTGAGTCCGATCGCGTAGGCGGTCGAACCTTGCTGCGGCTCTGCATCGAGCAGCTTCAGACGCTGATCGGCGCCCGCGAAATCCAGACGCAGTACATCGAGCTGCAACAGCGGCAGATCGAGGCGGCGCCGCTCGATGCGATGGCCCGTCGACTCGGCGACCGCCGCGGCCTGCGCAAAACGCTGATGCGCTTCCTGCGCATCGCCGGCGCGAAAGCGCGCGACCGCGACGCGGCGCAGCGCTTCGATCTCGATGCGTGCATTGCCGGCCGAGCGCGCCTCGGCAAGCAATTGATCGAGCGTTTCGCCGGACACGCGATCGTCGCGCTCGAGCTGCGCGCGCAGACGCGCACCGAGCACGCCGAGCCGATCGCCCGTCGCCGCGAAACCCTGCTCGGCCCGTTCCAGCAGCGCGACGTCGACGCGTTCGCGCGCACCGCTGCGCGCGTCGGCCAGTGCGAACGCGGCCTGCGCCTGTTCGTGTTCCCAGCCCAGCATCTGCGCGAGTTCGAGCGCCTGCGTCGCGCTCGCGATCGACGCGCGGAAATCCTGGTTCGCGATCGCGATGTCGGACTGTGCGACGAGCCAGCCGAGCGCCGCGCCGGGCGCATTCGGCAGCGGCGCCTCGAGACGCTCGGCCGCGTCGCGCGGACGGCCCGCACGGTGCAGGCTCGTCGCTTCGGCGATGCGGTACTCGGCCACGTCGTCGCGGCGTGCCTCGCGCAGCGCGGCGAAGGCGTCGGCCGCGGCCAGATGCTGCTCGCGGATCATCAGTCCTTCGGCGCGCAGCGGCGCTCCGAGGAATTCCGGCAGTTCGGCGGTCCAGCCGTCGGCGCGCACGAGTTCCGCCTGCGCCGCGCCGCGCTGGCCGAGCTGCGCGAGCGCGCGCGCGAGCCGGAAGCGCGCGAATCCCATTTCCGGTGCCGAGGTGACGACGCCGGTATACGAGCGCACCGCGTCGCCCCAGCGATGCTGGTCCTCGGCTTCGAGCGCGGTCGCGAGCTGCTGCGCCGCGCTCGCATCGAGCCGCAGTTCGGGGCCGGCGTAGTTCTCGCTCGCGGCGAGCCGCGCGAACACTTCGTCGCTGACCTCGGCGATCGCGCCGACGAGATGCTTGACCGGCGCGACGCGCACGACGGGCGTCTGCGCGACCGCGCCGCGGAAGTGCGCGGCGATGCGCCATTCGCTGCCCTGGGCCGGCGCGGCCAGATCGATCAGCACGACCGCTTCGCTGCCGTCCGCGGCGAGATCGGCCGGATTGCGCAACTCGACGCGCGGACTGCTGCGAAGCTGCCACGCGAGCCAGCGCTGCAGCAGATACGCCGGCCAACGCTGCGAGTCGGGCAGGCTGGAGTCGGGCGCGACGACGAGTACGACGCGCAGCGGCGCCGCATCGCGGCCGCGCGCGCCGAGCAGGCCGCCGGTCAGCAGCATGAGGCTGAGGCAGACCGCGGCCGCCAGCGCGATGGTCCAGCCGCGCGTGATCGGCGGTGCCGCACGTACGGCCGGCGCGACGAAGGCGGCGGCCGGCCTGGCCTCGGCCACATTGGCCGGCTCGGGCGCGTCGACGGCAGCCGCGGTGGCGTCGTCGGCGACGACAGGCGTTTCCGCCTCGGCTGCGGCCGCCGGCAGCAGCGCGTCGTCGCCGTGCACGAGTTCGAATTCGACGCCGGCCGGCGGATCGAAAATGTATCCCTGCTTCGATACCGTGCGGATCCATTGCTTTGCCGCGCCGCCGAGCGCGCGGCGCAGCAGCCAGATCGATGTCGTGAGGTTGGCGTCTTCGACGACCGCGCCGCGCCAGACGCGGCGGAAGATCGCGTCGCGCGTGTGCAGCGTGCGCGGTTCGCTGAGAAACAGCAGCAGCAGTTCGAAGCAGCGCGGATTCAGCTCGTGCATGACGCCGGCGCGGCTGACGGTGCGATAGCGCGGATCGATCTCGATCTCGCCGAGGCGTACGAGCCGCGTGTCCGCGGGCCAGGGCAGCGTTCTGTCGGCCATAGCTAGTTACCCTCGCAGGGGCTTGCGCCGTCGATCGCCGATCCTGCGACGGTTGCAGGACGGCGTTCGGTGACGAAACCGGCATTCCTGTCGAGCGCAATCACTGTGACGGGACGCATCGCACCGGTGCGCGATGCGTCCGGCCGCGCTGCGCGCACGACGTTCCGCATGTCTCGTCCTGACGCGACGCGCGTCGGTACGCGGCAACTCCGGCAGAGAAACGCCAGGCAATCCGTGCCGGCCGCGAACGCGCGGCCACAGCGCAGTACACGTGCTGCGATGCAACACGTGCAGGTCCTTTATGTAAGCCCCCCCGGGCACCGAGCGTAGCCGCTCAGGTTGTAACCACACATCCTGGCAAGGATAGGGGCGCGCATGCAAGCGCTGTCTAACGACCAAAAGACATATCGGCGGCAGGGACGCACCGCGCTTGACGATGCGGCGAACTCGGCCGCGCGGATGACGTGCGTTTCGCGGCGCGAAGTGCGCCCGTCCGCGAGAATCAGGCGGCGTCGGCCGTCATCGCCGACAGCCTCGCGCGTTCCTTGCGCGCGAGCGCCTCGTTGAGATCGATGAAATCGCGCAGCAGCGTGTTGCCCGGATCGCTGGCGAGTTCGGCGTGCGCGCAGCGCAGGCAGTTCTCCAGACGCCGCAGCGTGTCCATTTCGGTCGGACGAAAATCAAGATCCATGCGCATCGAAGCCTCTCCAACGACAAGCCGATCCGGCGTCCGCCTCACCGAACGCGCGACACGCGGCGGCGGGGTTCGCCGGGGACTGCGCGCGAAAAAACGGCGCGAACGAAGCTCCGTCCGCGCCGCCGTTTCGCCGGGCGCATTCCGGCAGGACCGGTCTACTCTTCTTCTTCCTCGTCCGAGACCATCTGGTCATCGTCGCGTTCCGGCTGCTGACGCTGCGGATTGCCGGGGTTCTGCACGTTCGGCTGCTGCTGCGGGGACTGCCCCGGGTTGCGCGGGTTCGCCATGACGTCTTCTCCATGCGATATGCGCTGATGCGCAGGTGAGGCGAGCGCAAGGGGCATGCCAGTGGAACGTCGGCAGGCGGACGCGAACGGGCGGCGCACGGCTCGCGCGAAATGCGCGACGCACACCGCGCTTTCGTGCAAGCCGACCGGGAGGGACTGAAACTGAACGATGCGCCGTGCGGATATGGGGCCACGCGCCCGCTGCGATTCACGCACCCGAGACGGCGCATCCGGAGAATCGCTCGCGACATCGCCACGTCCCGCTCGGGCAACGATACGGACGAACCGCCTCGGGAGATCGCCGCGTGACGAGCAATTCGGAACAGTCTGCCGGCAGGCTCGACCTCATGGCCCGCTCGGCGCAGTTGCTGCGCTTCGCCTCGCGCTACCGGCATCTCGCGGGTTCCGCGGGCGAAGCCGGTTCGCGCGACGAGGCCGATGCCTTCGTCGAGGACATCCAGAAGCTGGGCCCCGCCTTCATCAAGATCGGCCAGACGCTGTCGGTGCGTCCCGACCTGCTGCCGCTGAGTCATCTGAACGCGCTGCAGAAACTGCAGGACGACGTGACCGCCGTGCCGCTCGCCGATGTGCGCGAGGTCATCGAGCGCGAACTGGACGTGCGCGTGTCGAAACTGTTCGAGACCTTCGACGACAGACCGCTCGCCGCGGCCTCGCTCGCGCAGGTGCATGCGGCGACACTGCGCGACGGACGCGAGGTCGTGGTCAAGGTGCAGCGCCCCGGCATCGCCGACAGCGTGGACAGCGATCTGGCCGTGCTGCGCGGACTCGCCGGCGCCGCCGACCGCTTCACCGACCAGGGCCGCCGCATCCGTTTCGGCGACTGGATCGAGGAGATGGCCGAGACGCTGGCCGAAGAACTCGACTATCGCCTCGAGGCCGCGAACATGCGTTCGCTCGCCGCGCATCTGGCCGACTACCCGACGCTGTTCGTGCCTGCGCCGATCGCGGATCTGTGTTCCGGCCGCGTGCTCACGATGGATCGCGTGCACGGCCGCAAGATCGCCGAGCATCCCGGAATGCAGCGCCTGGAGCGGCCGCTCGATCTGCTCGCGCAGGATCTGATCCGCTGCTACCTCGACCAGATCTTCGTCCATCGCATCGTCCACGCCGATCCGCACCCGGGAAACCTGATCCTGTCCGGCGACCGGCTCGCGCTGATCGATGCGGGCATGGTGCTGCGCCTCGCGCCGCGCATGCGCGACGAACTGCTGTCGCTGATGCAGGCGACGATCGCCGGCGAGAGCGAACGCGTCGCGGGGCTCATCGCGCGCATGGGCGAGCGCCTCGCGGTGTTCGACGAGCGCGCGTGGCAGCGCCGCTGCAACCGGCTCGTGCTGCGCTATTGCAGCCAGTCCGTGCACGACGACGTCGGCGCCGGCGAGCTGCTGCTCGCGCTCGCGCGGCAAAGCGTCGAATCCGGCCTGCGGCCGCCGCCGGAAATCGCGGCGCTCGGCCGCACGCTGCTCGCGCTCGAAGGCTCGGCGCGCCGGCTCGATCCGCAGCTGCGGCCCAACGACGTCGTGCGCGACAAGCTCGACGCGCTGCTCGGCCAGCGGCTCGGCGAGGAATTCTCGCGCCGCCGGATCCGCAGCCATCTCGTCGAACTCGCGGAAGTCGGCGCGCGCTTGCCGCAGCAGCTGCGCGACACCTTCGATCTCATCGCGCGCAACCGGCTGCGCGTGCGCATCTCCGGGCTCGGCGAGGCGCGGCTGCTCGAAAACCTGCAGAAGATCGCGAACCGCATCAGCACCGGCCTGATCTCGGCCGGGCTCGTCGTTGCCGCCGCGCTGACCTTGCGCATCGACGCCGGCCCGCGGCTGCTCGGCTATCCGGCGCTCGCGCTGGTCCTGTTCCTCACGGCATTCGGCCTCGGCGCCGCGCTGATCGTCAGTTCGCTGCGATCGGACCGGCGCAAGTAGCGACTCAGCGCGACGACCGCCGCTTGCGCGCGGTGACGACCTGCCCGACGACGGCGGTCAGCAGGATGCAGGTGTTGGTGACGACGAAGACCGCGCTTCCGACCAGCGCGCTGTAGACGATGAACCCGATCGACGACGCGATCTGTCCCGCGAACAGCCAGCGCGACACGCCGCGTGCCGACTCATCCCTGGCCTGCGTGACGATCTGCCGGATCAGCGTCGCCAGCAGCACGGCCGAAGCGGCCCATCCGACCAGATCCGCAGTCACGCCATCGCTCCGCTGCGCCGGGCTGCGAGCGTGCGCCGGCTTCCCGCCGAAGCTATGCCCGGGCGGGTGATGCATGCGTCAAACGGTGCGCCTGGCCGTCCTTCCGCGCTGCGGCGACGGCCAGCGGTTTGGGGCCGGAGCCGGCATGTCCCGCGAAGATCCAATGTGAACACCTGTACAAAGCGGCACGGAACCGGTCATGCATTCTGCCGCCATCACGCACGCCGGCTTGCGTTGTGCGCGGTGGGAGCGCGGCGCGTCGCACGTTTGCGTGCGGTTTTTCGGCATGGCGGCACCGGTTTGCACGTTGGCATGCCGGTTGCCGTACCGCCGTCACTCTCGCCCGCACACGGAGTTCCATCATGTCCATCGACAAGCAGGTTTCCGACGATCTCAATCTCGATCCGGTCAGCGGCGCGCCCGGCGCGCATCCGGTCGGCACGGGCATCGGCGCAGCGGCCGGCGGAGCGGCCGCCGGTGCCGCCGTCGGCACGGTCGCCGGCCCGGTCGGCACGGCCGTCGGCGCAGCGGTCGGCGCCGTCGTCGGCGGACTCGCCGGCAAGGGCGTCGCCGAAGCGATCGATCCGACGGCTGAAGCGGCCTACTGGGAAGCGAACTACGCGACGCGTCCCTACGTCACGCCGGGTACGACCTACGCCGACTACGAGCCCGCGTATCGCTATGGCTGGGAGTCGCGCGCCCAGTACGCCGATCGCGACTGGAACACCGTGGCACCGACGCTCGCATCGGAGTGGCCGCGGCGCGCCGGTGCGTCGGGCTTGAGCTGGGACCGCGCACAGCCGGCCGTGCGCGATGCGTGGCACCGGCTCGACGGCACCCTCGTCTGATCGCCGGCGTCACTCGGGTCTCGGACACGGAATGTCGCGCACGCTGACGCGAAGTTCACCTCGCCGCCACGGACGGCGGCGGGCAGGTCGCGTGCCGGACCGTAGTCATCATGGCGGCGCACTCGCCGGCGCAACCGGCGTCGCGCCATGACCGCGCCGCTCATCGGCGTCGCGGGCTGGGCGCTGTCGCGCGATCTGCAGCCGCAGTTCGCGCCCGGCGACAGCCATCTCGCACGCTATGCGTCGCGATTCGACGTCGTCGAAATCAATTCCTCGTTCTACCGGCCGCACCGGCGCGCGACGTACCAGCGCTGGGCGGCGACGGTTCCCGACGAATTTCGCTTCGCTGCGAAACTGCCGCGCACGATCACGCATGAACGCCGTCTCGTCGCGGCGACGGCATTGCTCGACGCGTTCCTGCAGGAAGTCGGCGGCCTCGGCGAAAAGCTTGGCGTACTGCTGATCCAGCTGCCGCCGACGCTCGCGTTCGATGCGCCGCACGTCTCGACGTTTCTGCAGGCATTCCGCGCGCGGCACTTCGGCACCGCCTGCGTCGAGCCGCGCCACGCGTCGTGGTTCACCGCCGCAGCCGGCGATATGCTCGCGAACCACCACATCGCGCGCGTCGCCGCGGATCCCGCCGTCGTTCCGGCGGCAAGCGAACCCGGCGGCGACCCGTCGCTGTGCTACCTGCGCCTGCACGGATCGCCGCGCATGTACTACTCCGCCTACGACGACGCGCAACTCGACACGATCGCATCGCAGCTCGACGACGCGGCACGCCACGCGGCGAACACCTGGTGCATCTTCGACAACACCGCCGACGGACACGCGATCCCGAACGCGCTCGCGCTGCGGCGGAGGTTGCGCGGTTGAATCTGCCGGGACTGCGTTGCGGGATCAGGCGGGAGCGTAGCGCAGCCGGATCACGTCCTCGTCGATCCGATCGTGCGACACGAGGCGCAACGGCGGCCGCGGACCCGCGAAATACGGCGTGCCGTGCCCCAGCACGACGGGATGCAGATAGATCCGGTATTCGTCGATCAAACCCAGCTCAGTCAGGCTCTTCGCGAGTTCCGTGCCGGCAACTTCGATCTCGCCGTCGACTTCGGCCTTGAGACTGCGAATCGCGCCTTCGAGGTCGTCACCGACGAGAAAGGCGTTCGGACCGACCGACGTCAACGTCCGCGAGACGACCCATTTCGGCTGCTTGCGCCACGCCATACCGAACGCGCGCCGGTCGTTGTCCGATTCCCACTCGGGATGATCGTCGTCCCAGTAGCGCATGATCTCGTACATCTTCCGGCCGTAGAGGCTTCCGGCCTGCCCCTGCGCCTCTGCGATGAAATGACGGAACAGCGTCGGGCTCGGCCCGAACGCCATGTGGTCGACGTAGCCGTCGAGCGACTGGTTCATGCCGAATACGAGTCTGGCCATGGAATTCCTCCATTGCGGTACCGGACATCAGTTTCGCTGCTTGGCACGTACGAAAAATAACCGGCTCGAAACGAGCACGAGCGCAACTACGCATCCAGCGATCGCCGCGGTAGCACCACGGCCGGGCTGACGAAGCTTTCCGGACTCGCCCCGCCCGATCAGATACCTTCCGATCGAGGCCTGCCCAGGCACCGAAGCCGGATATCGACCGCTGACAATCGCGTTCTTCGTGCGCTCTTCGCGTGCTGCTCCTGAACGGGATCGAAGCCCAGGCAGCGCGGCTGCGAAACCCGCCGGCAGCCCACGCATCGATCGAGGACGAAGTCTATCGATCTATTGCGGGCGCGAAAGGGGGAAATCGCTCGGCTTGCCCGATGCGACAGGGCCTTCGCCCCGATGGACGACAGTGGTTGCCGATCGCTGGTCGAAGGGCGTTTCGCGCAGGCAGGACGCAGGTTTCGAACGGTCGCCGCGTTGGCGGCGCTCCCGTGATTCCGATCGCGCTACGGCTCCCGGCGCGAGCAGGGCGGCTGCGCCTGCAGCGGAGCTGGGACTACTAAGGTTGCTTACCGCGACTGTCGCGGTCGCTCTTCAAACCTCTTCAGCGCGAATAGCAGCAGACCGTCGTCATATGGTGCGATCCATGCGCCCCGCGCGTCGAGCACGCGGCATGCGACCGTTAGCATCTCCATGGCCTCAGGTCTTCCCGCCGGAAATTCGGATGTGGTCAGCAGCGTGCGGGTAGAAGTTCTCGGTCCTATCCTCACGTACAGCGTGTCGGCTCCCGCAACAGCGACGAGCGATATTTACACTTATACAGTTTGCGTGCAACGAACCTGCGCCTTTGCTTCCGTGCTTCTACGCATCCGCTCGCCATGGGCCTAGCCTGCCATCCAGGCTCGGAGCGGCTGCAAAAAGCGCCGGCCCATACGTCCGGTGCGAGGCTGACTCTGACGTAAGCGCCTGATTTCATGGCGCGCCCGGAGGATTCGAACCCCCAACCACGGAGGGTAAGAAATAGGCGTCTGGCTCTGTCTCGGTTCGTCCGGTTCCTAGCAGTATCAGCTAGTTAGCGTGCGGCAGCGTATCGTTTGGTCCGGTGTTGGGTGGCTTCGTGCTGCCTAGCTGCTGCCCAGGGCTGACAAAGTGAACATTGCGAACTCAGACAGGCGAAAGATTGAGATAACGCGCGCGCTGGTCGAGAGCGCTCAGATCCTGCCGCCTGCCTACCGCATTCACGACACTAAGCAACACGGTTGAGCCTGAAGGTGCATCCGACCGGACGGCGCGAGTGCGGACAAGGCAGCTGCCAGCGCGCAGAACCTGGGCGACAGCTCGAACAGCGCGGCCCAAGGACTGACGAACGTCGCAATCGCTGCGGCTGCCGCCCGCGATGCG
>NZ_DATIGT010000008.1:0-18951 GCF_035481375.1 Tahibacter sp. | reverse complement strand
CAGGCCAAGGCCGGCGGCCCGACGCTGGTCTGGCGCGGCGACATCGCGAGCGCCCGCGGCTTCATGAACGACCTCGCCAAACAGTACGAGCGCGAGAAGAAAGTCCGCATCCAGATGACCGCGTTCAGCACGATCTCGGGCATCGACGCGGTGCTGCAGGGCACGGCCGACTTTGCCGGCACGCTGCGCGCGAATCATCCCAAGCGCGCCGAGGAATCCGGCGTGACCTTCGTGCCGGTCGCCTGGGACGGTCTCGTGATGATCGCGTCGCCGGCCAACCCGGTGTCGAACATCTCGATCAAGGACATCTGGCGCGTCTACTACGGCCGCGCCGACAACTGGAAGCTGCTCGGCGGCAATGACAAGGCGATCAACATGTATGCCGTCGCCGGCCCGCTCGACGGCGTCGAGTACGCGCTGCGCTGGCTGATCTTCAAGAACGGCGACCAGCGCGTCGCCGTGCCGCGCGTCTACCTCAACACGTCCAAGCTCGAGGAGGCCGTCACGCTCGACCCGGCCAGCCTCGGCGTCAGCACGCTGTCGAATACCGCCGGCAATCCCAAGCTGAAACTCCTCAACGTCGACGGCGTCGTGCCTTCGACCGCGAGCGTGCGCAGCGGCAGCTATCCGCTGTACACGCCGGTGTTCATCGCGATCCGCGAAGACTCGACGAATGCCGCCGCGGTCAAGGATTTCATCGCGTGGCTCGACACGCCGTCGGCGAAGGCGACGCTGGTCAAGCGCCAGCTCGTTCCGTATTCCGAAGGCCTCGCGCTGAAGGACGGCGACGAGGCACGGCTCGCGATGATCGAAAGCAAGGTCAATGAAACGCCGCTGGCCGCGCCGGCCGCGACGGCCGCTGCGCTGAGCCGCGTCGCGCCGACGTCGACGCTGACCCAGGAAGCCAAGGCCGAAGCCGCCGAATCGCGCAGCAAGAAGGCCGCCGCGAAGAAGGCCGATGCCAAGGCCGCCGCAAAGACCGACGCCAAGTCCGACGCGAACGCCGCTGCGACCGGCGGCGGCTGACCGGCGCGTCGCAGCGGCGCCGATGCGCATCGCGTATCGCGCCGCACGACCGCATCGCGCCGGCGACCGCCGCGCCGCAGGAAACCCATGCAGATCCACGCCATCAGTCTCGACCTCGACGACACGCTGTGGCCGATCGCGCCGATCGTGCAGCGCGCCGAACAGCGCCTGCACGACTGGCTGCTGACGCACTGCCCGACGGTCGCGGCGGCTTATCCGATCGCGCTCATGCGCGAACTGCGCGACCGCATCGCGCTCGAGAACCCGCACCTCGCGCACGACTTCACGGCCCAGCGCAAGCTCAGCCTGACGACCGCGCTGACGCCGCACGGCTTCGGCGAGGACACCGTCGAAGCCGCGTTCGAAGCGTTCTATGCGGCGCGCAACGAGGTCGATCTGTACGCCGACGCGCGTCCGGCACTCGAACGACTGGCCGCGCGCGTGCCGCTGATCGGCCTGTCCAACGGCAACGCCGATCTCGGTCGCATTGGGCTGCGGCATCTGTTCGTCGACTGCGTGACCGCGCGCGACTTCGGCCGCGCGAAGCCTGCGCCCGAGATCTTCCACGAAGCCTGCCGCCGCGTCGGCGTCGAGCCGCCGTTCGTGCTGCACGTCGGCGACGACCCGCTGCTCGACGTGCACGGCGCGCGCGGCGCGGGCCTGCCGTCGGCCTGGCTGAACCGCGACGGCCGCGACTGGTCGGACGCTCCGCGTCCCGATATCGAATTCCGCACGCTGACCGAACTCGCCGACTGGCTGTAAAAAACGCGGCCTGGACCGCCGCAACGGATAATCTGTCGGGAACGCCGTCACCCCGATACGTCAACGACCCTCAGGATTCGCATGCAAGGACTGACCGAACTGCGCCGCAACAGCCGCGCCACCGAGCTGATCGCACTGACGACCGACACGCTGGACGCTCAGCTCAAGAGCCTCGGCGCGAAGGCAAAACGCTGGGTCGAGGCGCAGGGCTTCAAGGCCGATGCCGGCAGCCTCGTGCAGGTGCCCAACGACGACGGCAGCCTGCGCTGCGTGCTGGTCGGCGTCGGACGTACCGACGACATCTATGCGCTAGCGAGCCTGCCCCAGCGCCTGCCGGCCGGCGACTATCGCCTCGGCAACGACGCGATCGACGTGCAGCGCGCGGCACTCGGCTGGGCGCTCGGCGCCTATCAGTTCACGCGCTACAAGAAGCCGCGCCGCGCGCCGGCGCAGCTCGCGGTCGACGCCGCGGTCATCGCCGCCGTCGCGCCGCTCGTCGAAGCCGCGACGCGGACGCGCGATCTCATCAACACGCCGACCGAAGACCTCGGGCCGGCCGAACTCTGCGCCGCGGTGCGCGATCTCGGCAAAGCCCACGGCGCGAAATTCCGCGAATGGGTCGGCGACGCGCTGCTCAAGAACAACTTCCCGACCATCCACGCCGTCGGCCGCGCGAGCCACCGCGAACCGCGCCTCGCCGAACTGACCTGGGGCAAGAAGGGACCGCATCTCGTCATCGTCGGCAAGGGCGTCTGCTTTGACACCGGCGGACTCGATCTCAAGCCCGCCGACGGCATGCGCTGGATGAAGAAGGACATGGGCGGCGCCGCGCATGCGATCGCGCTGGCCGGCCTCGTGATGCAGGCCAAGCTGCCGCTGCGCCTGACGCTGCTGATTCCCGCGGTCGAGAACGCCGTCGCCGGCAACGCCTATCGCCCCGGCGAGGTCATCACGACGCGCCCCGGCATCACCGTCGAGATCGACAACACCGATGCCGAAGGACGCCTGATCCTCTGCGATGCGCTGGCCTATGCGGCCGAGCAGAAACCCGACCTGATCCTCGATTTCGCAACCCTGACGGGTGCCGCGCGCATCGCGCTCGGCCCCGACCTGCCCGCCCTGTTCTGCAACCGCGACGACATCGCGCAGCAATTGCTCGACGCCGGCACCGCGCAGCAGGACCCGTTGTGGCGCATGCCGCTGTGGCGCCCGTACCTGACCATGCTCGAATCGCACATCGCCGATCTCGCCAACGCCGGCCCGTCGCGTCACGCTGGCGCGGTCACCGCCGCGCTCTACCTCGAACGCTTCGTGCCCGAGACCATCCCCTGGGCGCATCTGGACGTCTATTCGTGGAACGACGGCGAACGGCCCGGCAAGCCCAAGGGCGGCGAGGCGCAGGGCCTGCGCGCGTACTTCGAGTTTTTGAAGAAGCGCTACGGGACCGCCGGCTGACGTTCCGGCGCGACGTTCGCCAGACGCCATGACACCCGGCGCTGCCCACGCGGCCTGGATACCGTGCGACAAGCATGACCTGCGTCGCGCCGAAGCTGCCGTCGCCGCAGGCTATCCGGCCGTCGAACCGGTACTGCCGGCGCTGATGGAATGGCTGCAGGACCTCAACTGGCCGGTCGCCCGCGTGCTCGCACCGTTTCTGGCGAGCATCGGCGCGCCGCTGCTGCCGCATGTGCGTGCCGTGCTTGCGTCCGGCGACGACGTGTGGAAATACGGAATCGTCGGCCGGCTCGTCGGCGAATCGGATGTGTTGCCCAGGCAGCTGCGCGCGGAACTCGTGCGCCTCGTCGAGGCGCCGACCGCCAGCGAGATCGCCGAAGAGCTGCCGGAGATCGCCCGGGAAGTTCTCGAGCGCGGCTGACCCGCCGCGGCGCCGACTTCTGGACAAGTCAGCACTGTTCAAATTGCGCACCTGGCTAGCGCAGGAATCCGTGCATCGGCTGCCCGCAACCGGCGGGGCCGACTGCGGCGAGACCCGCATGCGCGAGAGCACGCCGGGGCTGCGCTCACGATTCCGCGACAGAAAAAACCCGGCCGAAGCCGGGATTTTTCGTTTTGCCGCAAACCGCCGTCGGCGTCAGTCGACGCGCAGTCGCGCTCCGGGCTGCTGCGGCAGCACCTGCTGCGCGAGCTTGGTGTCGGCGCGGATCAGGCCGATCTCGTCCGCAAGGATGTGCGCGGCTTCATCGAGCGCGACGTCCTTGCGCTGCTTGGCCTGCTTCTCGCGCTCGACCTGGCTCTTGATGCTGCGTTCGTCGGCCTGCAGGCCGTCGTCGGAGACGTGGGCGACGGTGTCTTCGCCGTCCTCGGCCGTGCTGCCTTCGCTGACCGCGGTCGTCGTCGCGCTCGCGACGGAGACGTCGGATTTCTCGGCCTTTTCGAGCGCGGCGCGTTCGGCGTCGCGGGTCTTCTTGCGCGCTTCCTGGTCGTCGCGCTCCTTGCGGCGCTCGGCCTCGTTGAGCGAGACGGTCTTCTCGGCGCGCAGGCGCTTCACCTCGGCCTGGTCCTCGGCGTAGTACTGCCATTCCTTCGATTTCGCGATGCGTGCGTCATGGCGCGTCGCGAGCATCGGCAGGATCGGCTTGAGGTCGGCGACGGCTTCGTACCTGGCCGGCGTGATCGAGCTCCACGGCAACGCATTCGGATAGCTCGACTCGCCGAATTCCTTGGCCTCGCCGCCGTCGGGGAAGGCGATGTCGGGCACGACGCCGCGCAGCTGCGTCGTGCCGCCGTTGATGCGGAAGAACTGCGCGCTCGTCATCTTGAGTTCGCCGTACTTCGGCTTCTCGTTCTGCGCGGCGTTGTCGAGGTCGACGAGCATCTGCACGGTGCCCTTGCCGAACGTCGGCTCGCCGATGATGACGCCGCGGCCATAGTCCTGGATCGCGGCGGCGAAGATTTCCGACGCCGACGCCGAGCCGCGGTTGACCATGACGGCGAGCGGGCCGTCCCAGATCATGCCGGACTGATGATCTTCCTCGGCTTCGACGCGACCCTGCGCGCTGCGCACCTGCACGACCGGCCCCTGATCGATGAACAGGCCCGTGAGTTCGGTCGCTTCGCTGAGGCTGCCGCCGCCGTTGTTGCGCAGGTCGATCACGACGCCGTCGACTTTTTCCTGCTTGAGTTCGGCGAGCAGCTTCGCGGTGTCGCGCGTCGCGCTCTTGTAGTCGCGGTCGCCGCGGCGGCGTGCGTCGAAATCGAGATAGAACGTCGGCAGCTGGATCACGCCGACGCGGCGCGTCGTCGCGCCGTCCCTGACCTCGATGATCTGCTTCTTGGCGGCCTGCTCTTCGATGCTGACTTTCTTGCGCACCAGCGACAGCGTCTGGTGCTTCGCATCGGGGCCGCCGTCGGCCGGCAGCACCTCGAGGCGCACGACGGTGTCCTTCTGGCCGCGGATCTGCTCGACGACGTCGTCGAGGCGCCAGCCGATCACGTCGTTGATCGGGCCGTTCTCGCCCTGGCCGACGCCGAGAATGCGGTCGCCGACCTTGAGCTTGCCCGACAGCGCCGCGGGACCGCCCGGCACGATCTCGCGGATCGCGGTGTATTCGTCTTCGCGCTGCAGCACCGCGCCGATGCCCTCGAGCGACAGCTTCATCGAGATGTCGAAATTCTCGCTCGCGCGCGGGCCGAGGTAGTTCGTGTGCGGCTCGATCGAGGTCGCGTACGCGTTCATGAAGGTCTGGAAGACGTCTTCGCTGTTGATCTGCGCGACGCGGTCGGCGAAGCCGGCGTAGCGCTTGTCGAGCGTCTTGCGGATCTCGTCGTCCTTCTTGCCGGCGAGCTTCAGGCGCAGCACGTCGTTCTTCACGCGCTTGCGCCAGAGATCGTCGAGCTCGGCCGTATTCGCCGGCCAGGCTGCGTGCTCGCGGTCGAACACATAGGTTTCCGGCGCACTGAAATCGAACGGCTTTTCCAGCAGCTTGCGCGAATACGCCGTGCGTTCGGCGACGCGCTGCAGATAAAGATTGAACACCGCGAACGGCATCGTGAGGTCTTTGTTGAAGATCGCGTCGTCGAGCTGTTCGCGCGCCGCGCTGAAGCGGTCGACGTCGGACTTCAGGAAAAACAGCTTCTCGCCGTCGAGCGACTCGAAGTACGCGTCGAACATCTTGGCCGACATCGCGTCGTCGAGCGGCACGGCTTTGTAGTGGAAGCGCGTCAGGAAGCGCGAAGCCCAGATGGCCGCCTCGGCCTGGTCTTCGACGGGCTTGAGCAGCGGACCGGACTGACCGGACGGCTTGGCCGCGACGAAGCCGGAGGCCAGGAGGGCGAGAACGATCAGGGTCTTGCGCATGTGTGTCTCCAACGAAACTCGATCTTGCCTAAGCGGTCTGAACAATGCCGGCGGCGTGCGCCATTTCGTCCGCATGATAGGACGAACGCACCATCGGCCCGGAAGCCACGTGCTGGAAGCCCAGGCGATAGCCCAGTTCTTCCAGCGCCTTGAACTCCGCCGGCGTCCAGTAACGGATTACCGGATGGTGGTGCGGCGTGGGTTGCAGGTATTGACCGATGGTCACCATGTCGACATCGTGCGCGCGCAAATCGTTCAACGCACCTTCGACCTGCTCGAAGGTCTCGCCGAGGCCGAGCATGATGCCCGACTTCGTCGGCACGTCCGGATGCTGCGCCTTGAAGCGCTTGAGCAGATCCAGCGACCAGTCGTAGTCGGCGCCGGGGCGCACTTCACGGTATAGCTCGCGCACCGTCTCGAGGTTGTGATTGAACACGTCGGGCGGCGCGGTCGCGAGGATTTCCAGTGCGCGTTCCATGCGGCCCTTGCCGCGGAAGTCGGGCGTCAGGATCTCGATCTGGATGTCCGGGCTCTGCTCGCGCACGAGGCGGATGCAGTCGGCGAAATGCTGGGCGCCGCCGTCGCGCAGGTCGTCGCGGTCGACCGAGGTGATCACAACGTAGCGCAGCGCCATGTCGCGGATGGTCTCGGCCAGATGACGCGGCTCGTCCGCATCGGGCGGCTTGGGCCGGCCGTGGGCGACGTCGCAGAACGAGCAGCGCCGCGTGCAGACCTCGCCGAGGATCATGAACGTCGCGGTGCCCTTGCCGAAGCACTCGTGGATGTTCGGACAGCTCGCTTCCTCGCAGACCGTGACGAGCCGGTTCTCGCGCAGCTTGGCCTTGAGCTTGGCGACCGCGTTGCCCGGCGGAATGCGCACGCGGATCCAGTCGGGCTTGCGCAGCTTGGGCGCTTGGTCGAACACGGCGCGGTTGCGCGCGATCTTGTCTTCGCCGAGCTGTTTTTCGCCGACGACGACGATGGGGATGGCCTTGGTGGAGGTCGAGGATTCCATGCGACTCACGCGAGAGCGGCGATCGGAACGGACGCCGCGGGAATGACGGGATCGGCCGGCTGAGGCCGCAATCCGAGCTGTCGCGCGAGTTCCTCGACGAGGCTGGCCTGCAGCACCGCCAGACTGGCCGGGCCGCCCAAGTCTAGCACCTGGGTCACCGCCAACCCCTTATAACCACAGGGATTGATGCGGTGGAACGGTTCGAGGTCCATGGCCGCGTTGAAGGCCAGGCCGTGGAACGAGCAGCCGCGCCGGACGCGCAGGCCGAGCGCGGCCACTTTGGCGTCGCCGACGTAGACGCCGGGCGCGCCGTCGCGGCGCTGCGCGAGGATGTTCCAATTTTCCAGGGTCTCTATCACGGCCTGCTCGATGCGGTGCACAAGCTCGCGCACGCCGATGCCGCGGCGGCGCAGGTCGACCAGCACATAGGCCATGATCTGGCCCGGACCGTGATACGTGACCTGTCCGCCGCGGTCGACCGGAATGACAGGAATGTCGCCGGGGGCCAGCACGTGCTCGGTCTTGCCGGCCTGGCCGAGCGTGAACACGGGCTCGTGCTGCAGCAGCCAGAATTCGTCGACCGTCTCGGCCGTGCGCGCATCGGTGAATGCCTGCATCGCGCGCCAGACCGGTTCGTAAGGCCACAGGCCCGGCAGTTGGCGCACGCGTACCGGCAGCAGGTCGCTCATCACAGGGTCCAGCGGATATCCGGATCGGCGCGCAGCACTTCATGCGCGGCGTCGTACTTCTCGCGGCTCGGGCAGGTGAAGCTGACCGTCACCGACAGATAGTTGCCTTCGCGCGACGGCCGCGTGCGCAGGCTGCCGTCGAGCACGCTGAGGCCAATGCCGTCGAGCAGCGCGGGTACGCGCACGGCGAGATCGGCCGTCGCATTGCCCATCGCGGTGATCTCGAACAGCCCGGGAAACTGGAATCCCTGCTGCGGCGATTCGGGCTGGATGTCGTCGAGGTTGCGCATTACTTCGTATCCGGTTGCTTGCTCGGCTGCACGGCCTCGTCGCTCTTGAACCAGAGCATGATGCCGTCGCCGAGACGGCGCATGAAGCCGGCTTCAGGGTACTCCTGCAGCGCGACGATGGGACGCTCGACCAAAGGCTTGCCGTCGAGCGTGATGCGCAGCGTGCCGAGGTTCTGGCCCTTGGTGTAGGGCGCCACGAACCGGCCCGGCACATCCATGGCCGCCTTCAGATCGGCATAGCGGCCGCGCGGCAGCGTCACGAGCACGTCCTGCGTCACGCCGAGCTGAATGGTGTCGGCCAGCCCCTTCCACAAGGTCGGTTCCGCCACGGGCCTGTCCGCGCTGTAGAGCTTGTGCGTCTCGTAGAAACGGAAGCCGTAGTTCAGCAGTTCCTGGGTCATGTCGGCGCGGACTTTCTCGCCCTTCGTGCCCATGACCACGGTGATCAGGCGCTCGTCGTCGCGCTTGGCCGACGCAGCCAGGCAATAGCCCGCGCCCGAATGATGGCCGGTCTTGATGCCGTCGACGGAACCGTCGCGCCACAGCAGCGCGTTGCGGTTGTGCTGCTTGATGCCGTTCCACTCGAACTCCTTGATCGCGTAGATCTTGTAGTCCTCGGGGTAGTCGCGGATCAGCGCGCGCGACAGCAGCGCGATGTCGTGCGCGGTGGTGTAGTGGTCCGGCGCGGACAGGCCGCTCGCATTGACGAAATGCGTGTTGGCGAGGCCCAGGCGCTTGGCGTATTCGTTCATGAGGTCGGCGAACACGGCTTCCGAGCCGGCCAGGTGTTCGGCCAGCGCTATTGCCGAGTCGTTGCCCGACTGCACGATCATGCCCATGAGCAGGTCGTGCAGCTTCACTTTCGAATTGAGCGCGAGGAAGCTCGTCGAGCCGTCGGTGCCGGCGCCGCCGCCGCGCCAGGCGTTTTCGCTGATGAAAACCTCGTCGTCGGGCTTGACCTTGCCCGCGGCGAGCTCGGCCGAGACGACGTAGGACGTCATGATCTTGGTGATCGACGCGGGTTCGACGCGCTCGTCGGGATTGCTCGATGCGAGCACCTGCCCGGTCGCGTAGTCCATGAGCACCCAGGCCTTCGCATCGAGCGTCGGCGGCGGCGGCATCGGCGCGTTGATCGCGCTCGGCACGGCCACGGCCGGTTTCGGCGTCGGCGCGGAGGCCGGCGTCTGCGCGGCGGCGAGGCCGGCGCAGGTGGTCAACAGGACGCTGGCGAGCAGATTGAAGCGATGCGACATGGTTCTTCCGTACAGGTGAGCCGGCGCACGCCGGCATGAAGGAGATTCGGCGCATCCCGGCGCGGGGTGTCGCGCCGGGATGCGGGAACAGCGTGTTTCCTCGATCAGTCGATCGCGACCCGGGGTTCGCCCAGACCGAGGCGGCGAAGTTCGCTGGACAGGCGGTCGGCTTCGTCGACGTCGCGCAGCGGGCCGAGCCGCACGCGGCGCACGTTGCGGCCGTTGACGGCCGCCTCGACGACGCGGACCTCGCCGAGCTTCGCCGCCGCGACGCGCTGCGCGGCGCGCTCGGCATTGGCCTGCTCGCCGAACGCGCCGACCTGCAGATAGATGCGCGGCTGCGCCGTCGCGTTCGCATCGGCGACAGCCGTGGCCGGTGCCGGCACCGAGCGCGCGGCCTCGACCGGCGTGGTCTTCGGCAGCGGCCGCGGCGGCGTGCGCGCCGCAGTCGCGGCCATGCGCGCGTCGGGCTCGATTTCGCCTGGCGTCAGCGCGCGCACTTCGACGAGTCCGGTGCCCTTCGGCCAGACGCCGATCCTCACGGCCGCGGCATAGGACAGGTCGATCAGGCGGTTGTCGTGGAACGGGCCGCGATCGTTGACGCGCACGACCACGCTCTTGCCGGTCTCGAGATTCGTCACGCGCGCCCAGCTCGGCAGCGGCAGCGACTTGTGCGCGGCGGTAAATTTATACATGTCGTAGGGTTCGAAGCTCGACGTCATGTAGCCATGGAACTTGTTGCCGTACCACGAGGAAATGCCGCGCTCGACATAGCCGCGCGAGGTCGGCAGCACTTCATAGGAACGCCCGAGCACCGTGTACGGCGAACGGTTGCCGTAGCGCGACGGCGGTTCGTTCTTGGGTTCGGGTTCTTCGATACGGCTGACATCGATCGCCTCGCGCGGACCGTCGTCCTGCGCCTGGCGATAGCGTTGCGCCTGGCTGAGGCTGGTTTCGGGCACGCCCGGGCCGGTTTGCGGCGCGGGGCTGGCGGCCGGCGGGCGAGTGCCCGGCGCGGGCCCCGCACGATGCGTCTTCCTGCCGCCGCAGCCGGCGAGCAGCGCGACGGCGAGCAGCACAAACGCGCCCTGCACGAGCCGGCGGTGTGCGGACGCGCTCATGGGCCGGCGTCCTCGACGCCCGCCGCGATCTGCTCGGCGAGCTGCTTGACCGCCATCGCATACATCGGACTGCGGTTGTAGCGCGTGATCACGTAGAAGTTCTGGAACGTGATCCAGTATTCCGTGCCCTCCTCGCCTTCGAGCTTGAGCAGCGTGGCCGGCCGCTGCGGGTCGAAATGCTCGGCCGGCACGTACCCCCAGTCGACGAGCTGCTGCAGCGGGTAGACGGGCTCGGTGTTCGCCGGCGTGATCTCGCGGGCGCCCTCGGCGGGCTTCACACGCACCGCGACCGGGCCTTCGGGTTCCCAGCCGTGGCCCTGGAAATAGCTCGCGATGCTCGCGACGATGTCGGGACGCGAATTCCAGAGATCGATGCGCGTGTCGCCGTCGTAGTCGCGCGCGAATTTCGCGATCGAGGTCGGCATGAACTGGCCCCAGCCCATCGCGCCCGCGTACGAACCGCGCAGTTCGTCGATCGGAAAGGCCAGCTGGCCGTCGTTGAGCCGCAGCAGCTGCGAGAGTTCGCCGCGGAAGAACTTCTCGCGCGGCGGGTAGTGGAAGGCCAGCGTGCTCAGCGCGTCGAGCACGCGGTATTTGCCGGTGATCTTTCCGTAGCTCGTCTCGACGCCGATGATCGCGACGATGACGCTCGGAGCGACCTGGAATTCCGCGGCGACCTTGTCGATGAGCTCGCGGTTGTCGCGATAGAACGCGATACCGCCGTCGCGGCGCAGGTCGGTGATGAAGATCGGCCGGTATTCCTTCCACGGCTTGACCGCTTCGGCCGGCCGGGAAATCGCGTCGATGATGCTCTGCTGGTACTGCGCTTTCGCGAGGATCGCGAGCACCGCGTCGCTGTCGAGGCCGTAGTCGCGCGCCTGTTCGGCGGCGAAGGCCTGTTCGGCCGCGGTCGGCGGCTCGGGCTGCGCTTCCTGCGCGCAGGCGTCCGGGACGGCGGAAAGCGCCGCCACGGCGAAGAAAACACGGGAAAACACGGGCATTCGGAGCGCCTGGCCACTCGTCGACACAAACGGCCGGTAGCGTATCACGCGCATCGCGGCGCCTGACCCGATGCACGTTCACGGTTCAGCGCACAGAGCGTCAGCGCGTCAGGCGGAAATTCGAGGCTTTTTCCCAGAGCGTCTTGATGTTGTCGCGCCAGCGCTGCGCGGCCGGCGGATCCTGCGGCGGTCCCTGCACCGGCGCCGCCTTGGGCGTGTTGACCTGCCCTTCCTGCGCGTAGCGCAGCGCGTCGATCGCGAGCCGGTCCCAGCGCAGGAACTGCGCGACCGGCACGAGCACCCAGGGACTGCGTTCGTTCGGTTCGCCCAGCGGCGCCCAGCCGGTCGCGCCGGGCAGCGCCAGCGCCTGTTCGCGTGCGCGTCCCTGCAGGCGGAACGCCATGCCGGGCAACATGTAGAACAGGAACGCCGTGCCGTTGATCTGCACGGCGGGCTTGCCGTACATCGCGGTCGCGGTCGCTTCGTGCTCGCGCGTCATGAAATCGGCGATCGTGTCGTAACGCGTACGCGCGTTGGCCATGTCGCTGCAGCCTCCCTGGTGGCGTGCGGCCGATGCTACGCCGATTCCCGGCGGCCGGCCTGTACCGTGCTCACCGCACGAAATTGCGATGCGCGTGAATCGACATCAGCACGCCGAATCCGGTCAGCAGGCTCACCGCGGACGTGCCGCCGTAGCTCACGAGCGGCAGCGGCACGCCGACCACGGGCAGGAGGCCCGTGATCATGCCGCCATTCACCATGACGTAGACGAAGAACGACATGCCGATCGCGCCGGCGAGCAGGCGCGAATAGGTGTCCTTGGCGTTGGCCGCGATCCAGAGGCTGCGGCCGATGATGAATACGTACAGCGAGATCAGCAGCAGCACGCCGATCAGGCCGAATTCCTCGCTGTAGACCGAGAACACGAAGTCGGTCGTGTGCTCGGGCAGGAATTCCAGGCGCGACTGGCTGCCCTGATGCCAGCCCTTGCCGAACACGCCGCCGGCGCCGACGGCGATCTCGGACTGGATGATGTGCCAGCCGTTGCCGAGCGGATCGGATTCGGGATCCATGAACATGCGCACGCGGTTGCGCTGGTATTCGTGCAGGAAATGCCAGGCCACCGGCGCCGCGGCGGCCACCGCGCCGAGCAGGCCTGCGATACGCCACCACGACAGTCCCGACAGGAACAGCGCGAACGCGCCGCTCGCGGCAACCAGCAGCGACGTGCCGAGATCCGGCTGTTCGGCGATGAGACCCGCGGGAATGCCGATGATGACCGCGACCATGAACAGGTCGCGCCAGTCCGGCGGCAGCGTGCGCGCATGCAGATACCACGCGACCATCATCGGCGTCGCGAGCTTGAGCAGTTCCGACGGCTGGAAGCGCACGAATTTCAGGTCGAGCCAGCGATTCGACCCGCGGCCTTCGCCGACGAGCTCCACGAGCACGAGCAGCACGACGCCGACGAGATAGAACCACGGCGTCCAGTTGCGCAGCGACGACGGCGGAATCCGCGACATCACGATCAGCGCGACGCCGCCCATCAGGAAGCGCGCGCCCTGGTTCATGACGATGCTCGCGTCCTTGTCGCCGGCGCTGTACAGCGTGACGAGACCGATCGCGCCGACCAGCATCAGCGCGAGCAGCAGCGGCAGGTCGACGCGCGGACGGCGCAGGTGCGCCTTGGCGGCCGCGGCGATGCGGTCGAGGCTCAGGTCGATCATCGGGTCGTCTCCGCCGGTGCCGGCGGCGCGGGCGCCGCATGGGTGCGCGGTGCCGCCGATGCGGGCGCCACGGGCACCGTGCCCGGCGGCGGCGCGAGCCAGGTGTCGAGGATCTTGCGGCCGAGCGGGGCGGCGTCGAGCGAGCCGCTCGCGCCGTATTCCATGACGAGCGCGAGCGCGATCTGCGGCTGGTCGACCGGCGCGAATGCGACGAACAGCGCCTGGTGGCGCTGCGCCGCATCGAGACCGCGCGTGTCGACTTCGTTGCCGGTGCGCGAGAAGCGCTGCGCCGTGCCGGTCTTGCCGGCCGCGGTGTACGGCGCGTCGGCGAACACGCGCGCCGCGGTGCCGGTCGAGCCGGCGACGACCGCGACCATGCCGTCGCGGACACGGTCCCAGTTCGTCATGTCGACGATGAAGCTCGGTTCCGCGGCCGCCAGCGCGACCGGCTCGACCGGCGCGCTGAAACCGGCCTGGGTCGCGCGCAGCAGGTGGATCGGATGATGGGCGCCGCGCGCGGCGAGGATCGCCGTCGCGTTGGCGAGCTGCACCGGCGTCACGACCCAGTAGCCCTGGCCGATGCCGGCGATCACGGTTTCGCCTGGAAACCAGGGCTTGTTGTACATCGCGCGCTTCCAGTCCTTCGACGGCAGGATGCCGGTGGACTCGCCCGACAGGTCGATGCCCGTGCGCGCGCCGAAGCCGAATTTCGCGAGGTAGCCCGACATCCGGTCGATGCCCATGTCGAGCGCGAGCGAATAGAAATACGTGTTGACCGACTGCGCCAGCGACTCGACGAGATCGACGCGGCCGTGGCCGCCGCGGCGCCAGTCGCGATAGCCGCGGCTCTGGCCCGGAATGTGGAATTCGCCCGAGGAGAACACGGTGTCGTCGAGCCGGCGTATGCCCTGCTCCAGTCCGGCGATGCCCATGAACGGCTTGACCGTCGAACCGGGCTTGTAGCCGCCGACGAGCGCGCGATGCAGCAGCGGGCGCATCGGCGAGGACATGAGACTGCGGTAGTCGACGTGGCTGATGCCGTTGACGAACAGGTTCGGATCGAAGCTCGGCACGCTGACCATCGCCAGCACTTCGCCGTTGCGCGGATCGATCGCGACGGCCGAACCGGGCTTGCCTTCGAAAATCGCCTCGGCGGCTTCCTGCAGGCGCACGTCGATCGTCAGGAACAGGTTCTTGCCGGGCTTGGGCGGGGTCGAGTCGAGCACGCGCAGCGCACGTCCGTCGGCGTTGATCTCGACGCGCTCGTAGCCGGGTTCGCCGTGCAGGATCTTTTCGTAGTAGCGCTCGATGCCGGTCTTGCCGATGTGCGTCGTGCCGGCGTAGCGCGTCACGTCGAGATCGCGCAGGTCGGCCTCGTCGATCCGCGCGACGTAGCCGACGACATGACCGAACTCGGCGCCGCGCGGATAGGTGCGCGTCAGGTAGGGCACGACTTCCACGCCGGGGAAGCGCCAGCGGTTCACCGCGAACTTCGCGACCTCGTCTTCGGACAGGCGGAAGCGCAGCGGAATGCTGTTGAAGCTGCGGCGTCCCTTGCGCTGTTCCTTGTAGCGCTTGATGTCGTCGTCGGTCAGCGGCACGAAATCGCGCAGCCGCGCGAGCAGGCCGTCGACGTCTTTGTCCCTGACCTGCTCGGGCGTGATTTCGAGGCGGAACGCTGCGGTGTTGTCGGCCAGCAGCACGCCGTTGCGATCGAAGATCAGCCCGCGCGCCGGCGGGATCGGGCGCAGCTTGATCCGGTTCTGGTCGGCGCGCGTCGCGAACTCGTCGTGACGCACGACCTGCAGATGCACGAAGCGCGCGGCGAGCACGCCGAGGCAGACGACGATGATCAGGAAGCCGACGAGTGCGCGGCGCTGGAACAGCGCGACCTCGCGTCCGCTGTCCTTGAGCTTGGGACGGCGCGGACTCATGCCTCGTGGACGCGCAGCCGCGCGCGCAGGTCGTCGAGCAGCAGGAATACCCAGGGCCAGGCGAGCATGCCGGCGACGGGCGCATACCAGAACGACATCGGCGGTATCGGCGCGCCGGTGAACGCGCGTTCCATGAGGCTCAGCACGCGGTCGTTGAGCAGCAGCGCGAACACCGCGAGCGACTGCTGCCACATCGGGAAGAAGCGCAGGCGCGAGCGGAACCGCAGCACGATGAAGGCCAGCGCCGCGAGGCGCAGCGCCTGGTCGCCGAGCAGGTCGCCCTGCAGCACGTCGCCGACGAGACCGAGCAGGAACGCGCGGCCGAGGCCGACGCGCTCGGGCTCCTCGAGCGCCCAGTAGATCAGGATCAGCCCGAGCCAGTACGGCCGGAACGGCAGCAGCAGATCCGGCAGCGGCATCAGCTGCAGCAGACAGGCTGCGACCAGGGTCAGCAGGAACAGCACGAAATGCGCGCGATGCCGGTTCATGGCGTTGTTCCCGGCGTGGTGCCCGGCAGCATGCCCGGCTCGACCGGCGGCGGCGCGGCCGTCGCCGGTGTGCGCGGCGGCGCGACGACGCGTTGTTCCGGCGGCGGTGCCGGCGGACCGACTTCCGGCGTCATGGCCGGCGGACCGACCGGGTCGGCCAGCGGCCGCAGCAGCAGCACGTCGCCGCTGCGCTCCAGCGCCGCGGCGGGACGCGCGACCGCGACGGCGAACATGCCGCTGGGCTCGGCCGCGACCGACACGATCTCGCCGACCGGAAACCCGGCCGGAAAGCTGCCGCCGAGACCGGAGGTCAACAACTTGTCGCCGGCCTTCACGTCGGCGCTGACCGGGATGTTCGGTACGTCGAGCCGGTCGCTGCTGCCGCTGCCGTAGGCGATCGTGCGCAGGCCCGTGCGTTCGATGACGACGGGCAGGGCATGGCTGGTGTCGGTGATCAGCACGGCCGTCGAGGTCGTCGGCAGCACTTCGCTGATCTGGCCCATGACGCCATAGGCGTCGAGCACGGCCTGCCCGACGACGACGCCCTGGCGCGCGCCCGCGTCCAGCGTGATGCGCTGGCGGTAGGGGTCGAGCACGATATCGATGAGCTTGGCGAGCTGCACGCCGAGACCCAGCGAGTGCTGGACGTCGAGCAGTTCCTTGAGCCGCGTGTTCTGTTCCGCGACGGCGCCGAGGCGATTGAGGCGTGCCTGGGTCAGCAGCAGCGCTTCGCGCAGACGCTGGTTTTCCTGGGTCAGCGCCTGGCGGTCGGCGACCGCCTGGCGAATGTTGCGCGCCGCGTCGGCCGGCATGGCCGCGATGCGATAGACCGGTTCGACCGCGATCGCCGCGTACTGGCGGACGCGCGCGAGATAGTGGCCGCGGTAGTCGGCCACCATGAGCGTCACGCCGATGGCGAGGTAGACGACCAGACGCAGAGTGCTGGTCGCGCCGACGCCGAACAATGGAGTGGTATCGGTGCGGGCAAGCGGCATGCGGAATCAGCCAGGGATCGCGCGTCGGCCGGACGGCCGCCGCGCACGACGCGGATCAGTGAAACGCGAACCTCGAAACAGCGCGCTTTTGCCGTTGGAGCCCGCTTGAGTCAAGGGGCCGGCCGACGCCGGGTCGGCCGGATGACGACGTTGTGCAGCTGGACACAAAAGCGGTACGGCCGTGGCGGGTGCCGCGGTTTCATTCCGGCGCGAAGAAGTCGCTGCCGTGCAGATCGATCAGTTCGAGCGCGCGTCCGCCGCCGCGGGCCACGCAGGTCAGCGGCTCGTCGGCGACCTGGACGTGCAGGCCGGTTTCCTCGGAGATCAGACGATCGAGGTCACGCAGCAGCGCACCGCCGCCGGTCAGCACGATGCCGCGCTCGGCGACATCGGAACACAGTTCCGGCGGCGTCTGCTCCAGCGCGCTGCGCACCGCCGAGACGATGCCCGACAGCGGCTCGTGCAGCGCTTCGAGCACTTCGTTGGAGTTGATCGTGAACATGCGCGGCACGCCCTCGGCGAGATTGCGGCCGGAGACCTCGATCTCGCGGACCTCGCTCTGCGGATAGGCGCAGCCGACTTCGAGCTTGATGCGCTCGGCCGTGGCTTCGCCGATCAGCGTGCCGTGGTTGCGGCGCACGTAGTTGACGATGGCTTCGTCGAAGCGGTCGCCGCCGATACGCACCGACTGGGAATAAACGATGCCGTTCAAGGAGATGACGGCGACTTCCGAGGTGCCGCCGCCGATGTCCAGCACCATCGAGCCGCGCGCCTCGTGAACCGGGATACCGGCGCCGATCGCTGCGGCCATGGGTTCTTCGATGAGGAACACGTCGCGCGCGCCGGCGCCTTCGGCCGATTCCTTGATCGCGCGGCGCTCGACCTGGGTCGAGCCGCAGGGCACGCAGATCAGCACGCGCGGACTCGGGCGCAGCATGCGGCTCTTGTGCACCTGCTTGATGAAGTGCTGCAGCATCGCCTCGGTCATCATGAAGTCGGCGATGACGCCGTCCTTCATGGGCCGGATCGCGACGATCGAACCCGGCGTGCGTCCGAGCATGCGCTTGGCGTCGCCGCCGACGGCCGCGACGCTGCGCGGGCCGCCCGGACCGCGGTCCTGGCGGATCGCGACGACCGAAGGTTCATTGAGGACGATGCCCTGGCCGCGCACGTAGATCAGCGTGTTGGCGGTGCCGAGGTCGATGGACAGATCGTTGGAAAACAGACCGCGAAGGCTTTTGAACATGTTCGCCGAGGAGCCGAGAACTGGATGGGGAAGCCCTGGAAAAATCGGCAGTCCACGGCTTCGTGGAACGCCTTGCGTCAAGGGGTCATGGAGACGAGCCGCCGGAAACCGGCACTCTGCTGCCAGGACTTCTTCAAGTCTTCCAGCGGGCGGAAAAGGCCGCACAGTCTAGTGTCCGCCCCCCGCGACCGCAAGGTAAGGCCGCGTTAAAAAAGCATTTTTGGGTTTGGCCCGACGGCCGCGCAGGCAGTCCGGACAGCCCTGGGGTTATGCGCTTTGGTGCACTGCAGCGCCGTGCTAAGTTCGGTCGCTCCACGACTCGCCCGATTCGCCATGTCACTCGATCACGCCGCGGTTCGCCATATCGCCCGCCTGGCCCGGCTCGCTGTCGCCGACGACCAGCTCGAAAGCCTGCGTTCGGACCTCGAACGCGTGCTGCACCTGTTCGACGACCTGGCCGCGGCGAACGTGAATCACCTGGCACCGCTGGCGCATCCGCACGACCAGGCGCTGACCCTGCGCGACGACGTCGTCAGCGACGGCGACCGCAGCGAACAGCTGCTCGCACTCGCCGCCGCGTCTCAGGGCGGCTACTACCTCGTGCCGAAGGTGATCGAATGAAGCCCATGTCGATCTATGCGCTGTCCACGGAACTGCACCTGCGCCGGATTTCCGCGGCCGAACTCGCCGAACAGGCACTGCAGCGCGCCGGCAGCGCCGCCGCACTGAACAGCTTCATCCGCATCGACGCGGACGCGGCGCGCGCGAAGGCCCGCGCCGTCGACGAGAACCGCGCGACCGGCCGCGACCTGCATCAGCTCGCCGGAATCCCGTTTGCGCACAAGGATATTTTCTGCACAAAGGGAACACCGACCACCTGCGGCTCGCGCATGCTGCAGGACTTCGTTCCGCCGTACGACGCGCACGTCGTCGAGCAGCTCGCGCGCGCCGGCGCGGTCAGCATCGGCAAGACCAACATGGACGAATTCGCGATGGGTTCGTCCAACGAGAACAGCGCGTTCGGCGCGGCAAGGAATCCCTGGGATCCGACGCGCGTGCCGGGCGGCTCGTCGGGCGGCTCGGCCG
>NZ_DATIGT010000007.1:0-31224 GCF_035481375.1 Tahibacter sp. | reverse complement strand
CGGTCACGGCGAAGCCGCCGATCCAGTCGTTCACGCCGGAGGTCTTCGGCGCGATGAAGTCGGCGAGGCAGAAATCGGGGCGTTCGACCGGCTTGTCGGCCTGCTGGCGCAGGAAGCGCAGCATCGTCGGCTTGCCGTCGCCCGCACGGACTTCGACGTCGTCGCCGACGCGCGCCGCGGGCCACAGGCCGATGACGCCGCGCGCGGAAATCCACTTTTCCTTGATGAGCGTGTCGAGCATCGCACGCGCGTCGCGGTAGAGCTCGCGCGCCTGGGCGCCGACGATCGCGTCGTCGAGGATCTGCGGGTAGTTGCCGGCGAGTTCCCAGGTCGAGAAGAACGGCGTCCAGTCGATGTAGTCGACGAGCTCGGCGAGCGGGTAGTCGTCGAACACGGTGATGCCGGGTTTGACCGGCGCCGGCGGCACGTAGCTGTCCCAGCCGCCGTCGAACGCCTGGCCGCGCGCGTGGGACAGGCTCACGAGCTTCTTGCCGGGGCCGCGGTCCTTGTGGCGTTCGCGGATCTCGGCGTATTCGTGGCGGATCTTCGCCATGAACTCGTCGACGAGTTCCTTCGAGATCAGCGACTGCGCGACACCGACGGCGCGCGAGGCGTCCTTCACCCAGACGGTCGGCGACTTGTAATGCGGCTCGATCTTGAGCGCCGTGTGTGCGCGCGAGGTCGTCGCGCCGCCGATCAGCAGCGGGATATCGAGTCCCTGGCGCTGCATTTCCTTCGCGACATGGCTCATTTCTTCGAGCGACGGCGTGATCAGGCCGGAAAGGCCGATCATGTCGGCGTTCTCTTCGCGCGCGGCGTCGAGGATCTTCTGCGTCGGTACCATGACGCCGAGGTCGATCACGTCGAAGTTGTTGCAGCGGAGCACGACGCCGACGATGTTCTTGCCGATGTCGTGCACGTCGCCCTTGACCGTGGCCATGATGATCTTGCCGTTGGACTTGCCGGCGTCGCCGGTGCGCGCCTTTTCTTCTTCGATGTACGGCAGCAGGTAGGCGACGGCTTTCTTCATCACGCGCGCGGACTTGACGACCTGCGGCAGGAACATCTTGCCGGCGCCGAACAGGTCGCCGACGACGTTCATGCCATCCATCAGCGGGCCTTCGATGACGTCGAGCGGACGCGTCGACTGCGCGCGCACTTCTTCGGTGTCGCCGTCGATGTACTGGTCGATGCCGTGCACGAGCGCGTGCTTGAGACGCTCGCGTACCGGCAGTTCGCGCCAGGCGAGCACTTCGACGGCGGCTTCGCCTTTCTTCGTCTTGTAGCGTTCGGCGATCTCGAGCAGGCGTTCGGTCGCGTCGCTGCGGCGGTTCAGCACGACGTCCTCGACGCGCTCGCGCAGGTCCGCATCGAGGTCGTCGACGATCGGCAGGCCGCCGGCGTTGACGATGCCCATGTCCATGCCGGCGCGGATCGCGTGGTAGAGGAATACGGCGTGGATCGCCTGACGCACCGGCTCGTTGCCGCGGAACGAGAACGACACGTTGGAGACGCCGCCCGACACGTGGCAGTGGGGCAGGGTCTGCTTGATGATGCGCGTCGCCTCGATGAAGTCGACGGCGTAGTTGTTGTGTTCCTCGATGCCGGTCGCGATGGCGAAGATGTTCAGATCGAAGATGATGTCTTCGGGCGGGAAGCCGACTTCGTCGACGAGGATGCGATAGGCGCGCGTGCAGATTTCCACCTTGCGCTCGCAGGTGTCGGCCTGGCCGACTTCGTCGAAGGCCATGACGACGACGGCGGCGCCGTAGCGCAGCACTTTCTTGGCCTGCTCCTTGAACGCGTCGACGCCTTCCTTCATCGAGATGGAGTTGACGACGCCCTTGCCCTGCAGGCATTGCAGGCCGGCTTCGATGACGGTCCATTTGGACGAATCGACCATGACCGGAATCCGCGCGATGTCGGGTTCCGAGGCGATCAGGTTCAGGAACCGCACCATCGCGGCTTCCGAATCGATCAGGCCTTCGTCCATGTTGACGTCGATGATCTGCGCGCCGTTGGCGACCTGCTGCCGCGCGACGTCGACGGCTTCCTCGAAGCGGCCTTCCTTGATCAGCTTCTTGAACTGTGCACTGCCGGTGACGTTCGTGCGCTCGCCGACGTTGACGAACAGCAGCTCGGGCGTCAGCACGAGCGGTTCGAGGCCGGACAGTCGCGTGTAGCGGGGCAGGGTGTTGTCGTGTTCGGTGGTCATGCGGTTACCGGGATCTTTGTAGGTTGGACCGAGCCGACGGCGAAGCCCAACAAGGTCTGTCAGGAAACCGGGCAGGTCGGACGTTTCTTCCTCGCGCCGTTTCTCGTCGCGCAAGGCAAAAAAACCATCCCCGCCCATGCCCTCCCTTTCAAGCGGAGAGTTTGCCTCAGGCCGCGCTCTGCACCGGATACGTCACCGGCTTCCGCGGCACGATGCCGGCAACCGCTTCCGCGATCGCCTTGATGTGTGCCGGCGAGGTGCCGCAGCAGCCGCCGACGAGATTGAGAAAACCCGCCTCGGCGAACTCGCGGATCGTCGCGGCCATCTCCTCGGGCGTTTCGTCGTACTCGCCGAACGCATTCGGCAGGCCCGCGTTCGGATGCGTGCTCACGTAGCAGTCGGCGAGGCTCGCGAGCGTCTCCACGTGCGGGCGCAGGTCTTTCGCGCCGAGCGCGCAGTTGAGTCCGATCGACAGCGGCCGCGCATGGCGCATCGAATAGAAGAACGCCTCGGCGGTCTGGCCCGACAGCGTGCGGCCGGAGCGGTCGGTGATCGTGCCCGAGATCATGACCGGCAGGCGCGTGCCGCGTTCGTCGTAGACCTGCTCGATCGCATACAGCGCGGCCTTCGCGTTGAGCGTGTCGAAGATGGTCTCGACCATGAGGATGTCGGCGCCGCCGTCGATGAGGCCGCGCGCGGCTTCGCGATAGGTCGCGCCGAGTTCGTCGAAGCTCACGTTGCGATAGCCCGGGTCGTTGACGTCGGGGCTGATCGAGGCGGTGCGGCTCGTGGGGCCGAGCACGCCGATCACGAAGCGCGGCTTGTTCGGTACCTGCGCCTCGATCGCGTCGCAGCACTCGCGCGCGAGCCGCGCGCCTTCCTTGTTGAGTTCGTAGACGACGTGTTCGAGGTGATAGTCGGCCTGGCTGATCGAGGTCGCGTTGAACGTGTTGGTTTCGAGCAGATCCGCACCGGCTTGGAGGTACTGCGTGTGCACGGCGCGGATGATGTCAGGCTGGGTCAGGAGCAGCAGGTCGTTGTTGCCCTTGAGGTCGCAGACGTGGTGCTTGTGGTCGTGCACGTGCAGGTGACGGCCGTCATAGCCCTGCGAGAAGCGCTCGCCGCGATAGCCGGCTTCGTCGAGCTTGTAGCCCTGGATCATCGTGCCCATGGCACCGTCGATGATGAGGATGCGTTCGGCCAGCGCGGCATGCAGCGCGTCGGCGCGGGCGGGGTTGTGCCAGGGCAGCTGTTTCATGGGCGTCGTTCTTCGGGTTGGGGACGGCGCTCGGGCGCCGGGCCGTGTACAGGTGGAAAATGGCGCACGCCGGCGGTCATGCCTTGCGCGCGAGCAGGGTCAGCACCTCGAAATGCGGCGGACGGCGTTCCTTCGTCGCGCGTTCGCAGCGGATCACCTCGAGTCCGGCCCGGTGCGCGTAGTCGCGCAGGTCGTCGGGACGGAAGCCGAGATTGCGGTGGTCGAACGGATCGACCGCGGTCTTGTGCGCATGCCGGCCCAGCGTCGCGGCGAGCAGGCGTCCGCCGGGACGCAGCACGCGCGCGGCTTCGGCGATGACCTCGGCGGGCCGGTCGGTATAAGTCAGCGCATGCATGAGCAGCACGAGATCGAAGCGCCGCTCGCCGAGATCCAGCGCATGCATGTCGCCCAGTTCGACGCTGACGTTGGCCCATGTCTTCAGCCGCGCGCGCGCGGCGCCGGCCACGCGTTCGCTCGCGTCGACGCAGACGATGGAACGCGCCTGCGGCGCGAGCAGTTCGGCGAGCACGCCGTCGCCCGAGGCGATGTCGAGCACGTCGCCGGTTTCCACGAGCTGGGTCATCGCACGCGCGAGCGCTTCCCAGGTGCGGCCCGGCGAGTAGTGCCGCTCCATGTCGCCGGCGACGCTGTCGGCCCAGCCTTCGGCATGCGCGCGCTGGGCGAGCACGGCCGGCAGCAGGTCGTCGTCCTCGCGCAGCAACGCGTCGTCGACGCTTTCCTTGAGCGCGCGCAGCAGCGCTTCCTCGCGCGCCGGCAGATCGTTGTTGAAGCGGTAGTACGCGGAAACGCCGGCGCGACGGTCGCGCACGAGATCGGCTTCCTTGAGCTTGGCCAGATGCGTGGACACGCGCGGCTGGGCGAGGCGCAGCACCGACGACAGCTCCGCCACGGTCAGCTCCTCGCGTTCGAGCAGGGCGAGCAGGCGGACGCGGGTCGGGTCGGAGAGCAGGCGCAACAGAGCCGACGTGGCGGCGAGATCCACTATCTATCCTTTCATCTTGATCAAAAGATGGATGCGCAGCGTAACGACGGCGCCCGCGCGGGTCAATAAAACGGGGTCAGGTTCACTCATGGCCGTAGTTGAACCTGGCCCCGTTTTCGTCGCTATGCTTGCCGGCTATGCCCTCGATCCGACTGTTGATCCCGCTGCTCACAATGCTCGCCGGCGCGGCCGGTGCCGTCGATGACGCCGAGCTCGGCAAGTTCTGGACCCGGGACGCGGCCCAGGTGCCGTATCGCGCGATCCAGACCGGCGCGCCGGCCTCGGGCGAGCGGCTGCCGCTCGTCGTGTTCCTGCACGGCGACGGGCAGGACGGCACCGACAACGAGTCCCAGCTCGCCGGCTACGGCAACGGTTCGCTGCAGCTCGTCGACCAGGCGCGCAAGGCCGGCACGCCGCTCGTCTATCTCGCGCCGCAGACGACCGGCGGCTACTGGCCGCCCGACCGCGTCGCAAGCGCGATCGCCGATGCGATGGCGCGCTGGCCCGTCGATCCGCAGCGCATCGTGCTGACCGGCATTTCCAACGGCGGCACCGGGGTCTGGGATGCGCTCAAGCGCCGCCCGCGCTGCTTCGCCGCGGCCGTGCCGATGTCGGGCATGACCGAGCCTTCGGGGCTGCAGCATATTGAAAAAATCCCGCAGTGGATTTTTCATGGCGAAAAGGACGACGACACCGATGTCGAATCGGGCTACGGCGGAGCCCAGATGGGCTCGCGCGTCGTCGTGCGCGCGCTGCGTGCGTTCGGCGGCAGGCCGGTCTACACCGAATATCCCGGCGAAAAGCACGTGATCTGGTCGCGCGCCTACGCCGAGCCGGGGCTGCTGCCCTGGATGCTGGCGCAGCGCTCGCCGTATCCGGACTGCGATTTCGCCGCCGGCGGCGCGGCGCGATAGCGCTGCCGACGCGTCCAATCACGTTTTCGCACAAGCGCTTGCGCGTGCCCGGGGCACGCGCTGCGGTGCCGGATTTGGCCGGCTGGTCCATCACGGCGTGCGAACCGGTAAAATCCCAGGTTCCTCATCTACGCGCGCTGCGCGCCGGCGACCCCCGGCGCGGACGCGGATTCGCGGCCCAGCAGGAGTTGCCCATGGATTTCCGATTCACCGAAGACCAGCTGTCGATCCAGGCCATCGCGCGCGACTTCGCGCAGAAGCGCATCGCACCCGTCGCGGCCGAGTTCGACCACAAGGGCGAATTCCCGCTGGCCAACATCCAGGAAATGGGCCAGCTCGGTCTCATGGGCATCGAGGTGCCGACCGAATACGGCGGCGCCGGCATGGATTCGATTTCCTACGTGCTCGCCATGATCGAGATCGCCGCGGCCGACTGCGCCCACTCGACGATCATGTCGGTCAACAACACCCTGTATTGCAACGGCCTGCTGAAGTTCGGCACGCACGAACAGAAGCTCGCCTACGTCGCGCCGATCGCCTCGGGCGCGGCGATCGGCGCCTTCGCGCTGACCGAGCCGCAGTCGGGCTCCGACGCCACCGCGATGCGCTGCCGCGCCGCGAAGCAGGCCGACGGCAGCTTCGTCATCAACGGCAAGAAGAGCTGGATCACGTCGGGTCCGGTCGCGAAATACATCCTGCTGTTCGCGATGACCGATCCCGAAAAGGGCGCACGCGGCATCACCGCGTTCATCGTCGATACCGACCGCGCCGGCTTCGGCCGCGGCAAGACCGAGCCGAAGCTCGGCATCCGCGCGTCGGCGACCTGCGAAATCGAATTCGCCGACTACCGCGCCGAGGCGGCCGAAGTCATCGGCCAGGAAGGCGAAGGCTTCAAGATCGCGATGGGCGTGCTCGACGCGGGCCGCATCGGCATCGCCTCCCAGGCCGTCGGCCTCGCCCGCGCCGCGTACGAAGCGACCATTGCCTATTCGCAGGAGCGCAAGGCGTTCGGCCAGTCGATCGGCAGCTTCCAGATGACGCAGGCCAAGATCGCCGACATGAAGTGCAAGCTCGACGCGTCGCATCTGCTGACCCTGCGCGCGGCCTGGGCCAAGCAGCAGGCGCAGGAAAACGGCGGCCGCTTCTCGACCGAAGCCGCGGTGGCCAAGCTCACGGCCTCGGAGTCGGCGATGTGGATCACGCACCAGGCCGTGCAGATTCACGGCGGCATGGGCTATTCCAAGGAAATGCCGCTCGAGCGCTATTTCCGCGATGCGAAGATCACCGAGATCTATGAAGGCACGTCGGAGATCCAGCGCATGGTGATTGCGCGCAACGAGACCGGGCTGCGCTGACGCAGAACGAGCAGGGAGGAGTGGGAAACGAGTCGGAGCCCCCGTGGTCGCCACGCGTTTCCTGCTCCTCTGCACGCCTTTTCTCCGGTCAACAGGAGTCATCGACCTTCATGAAGACCGCGCCTGCCGTGCCTGCCACCGGTCTTCCGCATCGCGAAGCCTTGTTCCTCATCGGCGCCGTCGGCGCGGTCCTCGTCTGGTCCGGCATAGCCCCGCACGACCGCCTGACCTGGTTCATGGAAATCATCTGGGTGCTCGCGGCGATTCCGCTGCTGATCGCGACGCGCGCGCGCTTTCCGCTGACGCGCCTGCTGTACTGGCTGATCGCAATCCATTGCGTGATCCTGATCTACGGCGGCAAGTACACCTATGCGCTGACGCCGCTCGGCGATCTGTGGCGCGACTGGTTCGACCTGACGCGCAACAACTACGACCGGCTCGGTCACTTCGCGCAGGGCTTCATCCCGGCCATCCTGGCACGCGAACTGCTGCTGCGCCGCACGCCGCTCGTGCGCGGCGGCTGGCTGTTCTATCTGGTCTGCGCAGCGTGCCTGAGCTTCAGCGCGTTCTTCGAATTCATCGAATGGTGGGCTGCGGTGATCATGGGCGGCGCGGCCGACGCCTACCTCGCGACGCAAGGCGATATCTGGGACACGCAATGGGACATGTTCTGCGCACTGCTCGGCGCGATCGCGGCGCAGGTGCTGCTGATGCGTATGCATGACCGGCAGCTTGGCAGCGCCGGAGCGTAGTCGAGATCGGTACCGGCTAGCCCCACATCGAAGTCGGGCCCGCTTCTGCGCGGCAGCGGCGGCGCAACGGGCGCCGGCACGGCGTGAGCCTCGGGCCGACCGGTGCCGGGCTCACCACGCCCCCCGGTGCGCCGCGCGGGCGCGCCGGTTTCGCGCGGCGGCCGGGTCGGCGCCACGGCGATCGGCATCATTCCTGCTTTGCGCTAGGGTCCTTTACGTAAACAGCTGTCGATGATTCCCGTGTCTTTCGGCGCGATACGTCGCTGCACCGCGTTGCCGTAGCGCCGCTACGGCGCCTCGGCGCGCCAGGTCCCGCGCGGAATCCATCCGGAATTCGTCGACGTGTTTGCGGAACGGGGCACCAGGGTGGTTGATCGCCGTTTGTAAAAAGTGTCCGTGCCGCGCGCGTCGATGACAGGTATGTCCGGCGCGGGCGCCAGACTGGCCCGGCCGCCCGATGCGGCCGCTTTCAGGGGGAAAGCTCATGCTGTCGTTGCGTACTGCCGTTCTTGCGGCCGTATCGGCTGTTGTCGTGTCCGCGGCCTTTGCCGCACCGCCGCCGGCATCGCCGGCATCCAAGCGCGAGCTGCGCGCCGCCACGGTCGACGAATTGCCGCCCGAAGCCAAGGCAGCGCTCGCTGCGCCGCGCCGTCCGGCGACATCGACACCGGAGGCTGCGGCACAGCAGGCGCATATCGACCCGCGTACCGGTACGCTGATCGAAGCGCCGCCGGACGCCGTCGCCGCAGCTTCCGGCGCTGGCGAAGCCGCGCCGCAGGTCGACATGAGCCTGCAGCGTTTCCCGAACGGGTTTCTCTACATCGATACCAGCGGCTACCAGCACAGCGCGATCGCGACGATCGGCGCCGACGGCAGCGTGCACCTGCAGTGCGAAGAGCCCGGACACGGTCACGACGCGCCCGCCGAGGAGCCGCAGCCATGAGCCGGCTGCACCGTGCGGCGCTCGCGCTGATGTTCGGTTTCTCCGCTGCGGCCGCCGACGCCGCGACGTTCCAGCTCGTGACCACGCCCGGCGGCGGTTTTGACGATGCGACGCCGGCGACGCCCGAAGGCGGCAACACCGGCATGACGCTGGGCCAGCAGCGCACGATCCTGTTCCAGACCGCCGTGAACACCTGGGGCAGTGCGCTCGCGAGCAATCGCGTCATCAAGGTCAACGCGAGTTTCGCGACGCTCTCCTGCAGCGCTTCCAGCGGCACGCTGGGCTCGGCCGGCGCGGCGACGAACATCGTGCTGTCCGACAGCGGACGCCAGCGCTATTTCCCGGTCGCGCTCGCCGAGGCGCTGCTCGATCAGGAACTCAACGGCGCCGGCAACGAAATCAACACGACGTTCAACGCGCGCATCGATCTCAACGACACGGGCTGCCTCGGCACCACGCGCTTCTACTACGGCCTGACCGGTCCGGCGCCGGCCGGCACGATCGCGCTGTATCCGGTCGTGCTGCACGAACTCGGTCACGGTCTTGGCTTCGCCGCGCTGATCTGCCGCACGCCGGCCGGCTGCACCAGTCCGACCACGCCCTACGGCGGCTATTTCAACGGCATTGCCGACATCTGGTCGGACTTCCTGCGCGACAACGACATCGACGGCAGCGGCACGAACAAGCGCTGGTCGGCGATGACGAACGCCGAACGCGTCATCTCGTTCACGCACGATCCGCTGCTGGTCTGGGACGGCATGTCGGTCACGACGAACCTCGGCTCGCAGGTCGCGGTCGCGCGCAACGAAGGCCGCATGCGCATGTATGCGCCGAATCCTCTCGTCGGCGGCTCCAGTATTTCCCATTTCCACTCGGACGCATCGCCGAATCTGCTGATGGAACCCTCGGCCAACGCCGACGTGTTCAACCAGACCGATCTCGCCGACTGCCTGCTCGCCGATGTCGGCTGGGAGAACAGCCGCTGCAGCTGGATCTACAACAATGCGCCGACCCTCGACGCGATCGCCGATCCCGCCGCGATCGCCGAAGACGGTCCGCTGCAGAACCTCGGGCTGAGCGGCATCAGCGACGGCGATGCGATCGACCAGGCGCTGACGGTCACGGCCGCGTCGAGCAACCCGGCGCTGATCCCCCATCCCAGCGTCAGTCATAGCGCCGGCGCGACGACCGGCTCGCTGAGCTACACGCCCGCGGCGAACCAGTCGGGCAGCGCGGTCATCACCGTCACCGTGCGCGACGACGGCGGCGTGGTGTTCGGCACCGTCGACACGACGACGCGCACGTTCACCGTGAACGTCACGGCGGTCAACGACGCGCCTGCCGCGACGAATCTGTCCGTGGCCGAAAGCTATACCGAAGACACCGCGCTGAACCTCGTCGACATCGTTGCGAGCGATATGGACTCCGCGAACGTGACGGCGACGCTGACCTTGTCGAGCGCCGCTGCGGGTTCGCTGACGACGGCGACCGCGGGGGCGGTGACCTCGACGTTCAACGCGGGCACGGGTCTGTGGAGCGCGAGCGGCGCGATCGCCGACGTGAACACGCTGCTGGCCGGCGTGAGTTTCGTGCCGGCGGCGAACTCCACGCAGAATTTCACGATCGCCACGTCCGTCGGCGACGGCGTGGCGCCGGCGCTGACCGGTTCCAAGGCAATGACGGGGGTTGTGACCAACGACGCGCCGACGGCGACCAATCTGTCCACGCCGGAAACGTATACCGAAGACACGACGCTGAATCTCGCCGACATCGTCGTCGGCGACGTCGACACGGCGAATGTCAGCGTCACGCTGACCCTGTCGCCGGCGGCGCTCGGTGCGCTGACGACGGCGACTTCGGGCGCGGTCACGTCGACTTATAACGCGGGCACGGGCGTCTGGAGCGCCGGCGGCGCGATCGCGAACGTGAACACGTTGCTCGCGGGCGTGAGCTTCGTGCCGGCGGCCAATGGCAGTGCGAACGGCAGCATCGCGACCTCGGTCGGCGACGGCGTCGCACCGCCGGTGACCGGCAGCAAGACGCTGACGGGCAGCGCGGTCAACGATGCGCCGACAGCGACGAACCTGTCGGCGGCCGAGACGTATACCGAGGACACCGCGCTGAACCTGACCGACATCGTCGCGAGCGACATCGATTCGGCGACTGTGACGGCGACGCTGACGCTGTCGAACGCGTCGGCCGGCGCATTGAACACGGCGACCTCGGGCAGCGTCACGTCGACCTACGCGGCGGGCACCGGCATCTGGAACGCGAGCGGTCCGATCGCCAACGTGAACACGCTGCTTGCGGGCCTGACCTTCACGCCCGCGGCGAACTTCGCGCAAAACTTCGCGATCGCGACATCGGTCGGCGACGGTGTCGCCACGCCGGTGACCGGCTCAAAGACGATGACGGGAACGGCGGTCAACGATGCGCCGGGCGCAACGAATCTGTCCGCGGCGGAAAGCTACACCGAAGACACGACGCTGAATCTTGCCGACATCGTCGTCAGCGATGTCGACACCGCGAACGTGACCGTCACGCTGACGCTGTCGCCGGCCTCGCTCGGTGCGCTGACGACGGCGACCTCGGGCGCGGTCACGTCGACCTACACCGCCGGCACCGGCGTCTGGTCGGCGAGCGGCGCGATTGCGAACGTCAACACCTTGCTCGCCGGCGTGAGTTTCGTGCCCACGGCGAATGGCAGTGCGAACGGCAGCATCGCGACCTCGGTCGGCGACGGCGCCGCAGCGCCGGTGACCGGCTCGAAGACCGTGACCGGCACGGCCGTGAACGATGCGCCGAGCGCGACCAATCTGTCCGCCGCCGAGAGCTATACCGAGGACACGTCGCTGAACCTCATCGACATCGTCGCGAGCGATGTCGACTCGGCGACCGTCACGGCAACGCTGACGCTGTCGAACACGTCGGCCGGCACGCTGACGACGGCGACCTCCGGCGCAGTCACCTCGACCTTCACGGCCGGCACGGGCGTCTGGAGTGCGAGCGGTGCGATCGCGAACGTGAACACCCTGCTCGCGGGCGTGAGCTTCGTGCCGGCGGCGAACTTCGCGCAGACCTTCTCGCTCGCGACGTCGCTCAGCGACGGCGCGGCACCGCCGGCAACCGGCAGCAAGACATTCACGGCGACGGCAGTGAACGATGCGCCGTCGGCGACCAACACGTCCGCGGCCGAAACCTACATCGAAGACACGGCGTTGAATCTCGTCGACATCGTCGTCGGCGACGTCGACACCGCGAATCTCACGGTCACGCTGACGCTGTCGCCGGCTTCGCTCGGCGCATTGACGACGGCGACCGCGGGCGCGGTCACGTCGACCTATACCGCCGGCACGGGGGTGTGGAGTGCGAGCGGCGCAATCGCCGACGTGAACGCCTTGCTCGCCGGCGTGAGCTTCGTGCCGGCGGCCAACGGCAACGCGAACGGCAGCATTGCCGTGTCGGTCGGCGACGGCGTCGCGACGCCGGTCACCGGTAGCAAGACGCTGACGGGCACGCCGGTCAACGACGCCGCGTCGGCGACGAATCTGTCGGCGGCGGAAACGTATACCGAGGACACGGCGCTGAATCTCGTCGACATCGTCGTCGCCGATGTCGACACCGCGAACGTGACCGTCACGCTGACGCTGTCGCCGGCCTCGCTCGGCGCGCTGACGACGGCCACCGCGGGTGCGGTCACATCGACCTACAACGCCGGTACCGGCGTCTGGTCGGCCAGCGGTGCGATCGCGAACGTCAACACCTTGCTCGCCGGTGTGAGCGTCGTCCCCACGGCGAACGGCAGTGCGAACGGCAGCATCGCGACCTCGGTCAGTGACGGCGTCGCGCCGCCCGCCACCGGCAGCAAGACGCTGACGGGCATGCCGGCCAACGACGCGCCGGTCGTGAATGCACCGGCTGCGCTCACGTTGAACGAAGACGAGACGGCGACACTGACGACGCTCGGCGTCGGCGATGTCGACAACAGCACGCTGACGATCACGCTCGACGCGAGCCACGGCACGCTTACGCTGGTCACGACCTCGGGACTGTCGTTCACGCTGGGCGACGGCACCGACGACGACGCGATGGCGTTCAGCGGATCGCTCGTGAACATCGGCGCCGCGTTCGCGAGCGTGCAGCTCAAGCCGCAGGCCGACTACAACGGCAGCGCGCAGCTCGTGCTGACGGCGAACGACACGTCGGGTCCGGTGTCGGCGCAGACCCACGTGCAGATCGATGCGGTCGTCGACACGGCCGACGATGCGATCAGCGTCGACGAAGACGGCAGCACGGCGGTATTCAACGTGCTGACCGGCAGCGGCGGTGCCGCGATCGATTCGTTCGAAGGTCCGGCGACGCTCGTGCAGGTACAGCCCGCCGCCGTGAACGGCGTGCTGACGTTCCAGGCCAGCGGCTCGGTGTCGTACACGCCGAACGTGAATTTCAGCGGCGGCGAAACGTTCACGTACACGGTCTCGGCCGGCGGCACGAGCGAGACCGGTTCGCTGACCGTGACGACCGCCGCGATCAACGACGCGCCGACGCTGGCCGCGATTCCGAACCCGGCACCGATTCCGCCGAACGCCGGCCTGCAGACGATCGCGCTGTCGGGCATCGGCGCGGGACCGGGCGAGAATCAGGGGCTCACGGTCACGGCGGTGTCGAGCAATCCGGCTCTGGTGCCTTCAGTCACTGTGAACTACGCGAGTCCGGCGGCCACCGGCTCGCTGACGTTCACGACCGCGCACAATGCGATCGGCTCGGCGACGATCACGGTGACCGTCACCGACGACGGCGGTACGGCGAACGGCGGCATCAACACGGTGTCGCGCAGTTTCCTGGTGCAGGTCGGCCTCGATGTGATTTTCATCAATGGGTTTCAGTGAGCGCTGACTGCCGCAACCCTCTCTCCCAAGCTCGCTTTGGGGGAGAGGGTTGGAGGGGGAGAAGTCCCGGCCTGCGAAGCATGGCAGTCGTCGCGACAAACGTCAGCGCCGACGCGTAACTCGAATGGCATGCCTCGCTGGCGTTTCTCCCCCTCGCCCCAGCCCTCTCCCCCGACGGCGTCGGGGGAGAGGGAGCTTCAGGTCTTCGCGACAAACCGTCCCATTGGGGATTCATCCACTGCATTGCGTAACAAGCCCCCGAGTTCCCTGTACTCGGAGTCGCAATGTCGCATCGCCATCGAATTTCTCCGCGCACGTGCCTCGTCGCGAGCTTGCTCATCGTCGCGTTCGGCAGCGCACACGCCGCCGAACGCATCAGCGTCGCCACCGGCGGTGGCCAGGCCAACAGCCAGAGCCGCTTTCCCGCGATCTCGGCCAACGGCCGCTACGTGACGTTTCTCAGCGATGCGACCAACCTCGTTGCCGGCGACACGAACGCGGCCGCCGACGTGTTCGTGCGCGACCGCGTGCTCGGCACGACGACGCGCGTCAGCGTGAAGGCCGGCGGCGCGCAGAGCGAGGCCGGCAGTTTCGCCGCGACGATCTCGGGCGACGGCTCGCGCATCGTGTTCTCGTCGCACGGACAGCTCGTGCCGACGGCCGGATTCCTGAATTGCTATCTGCTCGACCGCACCGCCGGCACGCTGCAGATTCTCGATCTCAAGCCCAACGGCAGCGCCGGAACGTTCGGCTGCGACTACCCGTCGATCGACGTGGCCGGCACGCGCATCGCGTATGCGTCGCGCGACGCGCTGACGGTCAGCGACACGAACGGACGGCCCGACATTTTCGTGCGCGATCTCGTTGCCGGCACGCAGCGTCGCGTCAGCGGCGCACCGGGCGACACCAACGCGAACAACGGCGCCAGCGATCCGCGCCTCTCGGGCGACGGCAGCCGCGTGCTGTTCGCCTCGCTCGCGAGCAACCTCGTCGCGAGCGACACCAACGGCATCGTCGACATGTTCGTCGCCGCGACCGACAACAGCATCGCGCCGCAGCGCGTGAACGTCGGGCCCGGCGGCGTCCAGGCCAACGACACGACGGACTACCTCGGCGCGCTCAACGCGAACGGGAGCCTGCTCGCCTTCTCGAGCAACGCGACCTCGCTGCCCGACTGGGGCGAGTTCGCCGAGAGCACGCAGTACCTGCGCATACCGAGCAGCGATACGACGATCGCGCTGAGCATTCCCGAAGGGAATCTGCCGCGCGAAGGCTTCAACGGCGAGCCCGACTTCGACTACACCGGCCGCTGGCTCGTGTTCGCATCGACCGACCGGCTCTTCGCCGGCTCCGAACAGGGCGGCGTCTACGTCATCGATCTCGTGCGCGGACGCATCAGCCTCGTCAGCGCCGGCGGCAACACCGGCAACGTCCACCAGCCGCGCATCAGCGCCGACGGCACCGGCGTCGTCTGGTACTCGTTCTCGGCGACGCAGGTGCCCAACGACACGAACGGCACCTGGGACGTGTTCTACGCGGTCAATCCGCTGTGGGAGGAAATGCCGATATTTGCGGACGATTTCGAGGGGTGAGGCGCGGGCCGTGCAGCGGGACCCGGCAGCGTGGAATGCCAGTGGAGAGTGAAGAGGAACGAGAAACGAGTGAGGAACGGGGCTGTGCTTTCACTCGTTTCTCACTCCTCTTCACTCTTCACTGCCTATTGCGATCCGCCCACGCCAGACCGCACGCTACACGCATCGTGTATCGCGGAGCGCACCATGTCCCTCAGAGCCAGCCTGCTCCGCGAGCGTGCCGGGCACGGCCATGAGAAGGTCACGACGGTCGAGCTGTTCTTCGATCTCGTGTTCGTGTTTGCGGTCACGCAGCTGTCGCATTCGCTGCTCGAGGATTTCAGCCTGCTCGGCGGGTTCAAGACGCTGCTGCTGACGCTCGGCGTCTGGTGGGTCTGGATCTACACCTCGTGGGTCACGAACTGGCTCGATCCCGACAAGACGCCGACGCGGCTGCTGCTGCTCGTGCTGATGCTCGCCGGACTGATCCTGTCGGCGTCGATCCCCGAGGCATTCGAGCATCGCGCCGCGAGTTTCGCCTGCGCCTACGTGTTCATGCAGGTTGGACGCACGCTCTATTTTCTCTGGGCCGTGGCGGGACATCCGACCATGGTCGCGAACTTCCAGCGCATTCTCGTCTGGCTGCTGCTGTCGGCAGTGTTCTGGCTCGCCGGGGCATGGTTCGACGCCTGGCGTCTGCCGCTCTGGGTCGTGGCGCTCGCGGTCGAATTCATCTCGCCGTCGCTCGGCTTCTACGTACCGCGGCTCGGCCGTTCGCGCACGAGCGACTGGGACGTCGAGGGCGGCCATCTGTCGGAGCGCTGCGGGCTGTTCGTCATCATCGCGCTCGGCGAATCGATACTCGTGACCGGCGCGACGTTCGCGAAGCTGCAGTGGGATGCGGCGACGATCGCCGCGTTCGTCAGCGCGTTCGTCGGCAGTCTCGCGATGTGGTGGATCTATTTCGATGCGGCCGCCGACAGCGGCACGACGCAGATCGTCGAGAGCAAGGATCCGGGACGGCTCGCGCGCGTGACGTATACCTACATTCATCTGCTGATCGTCGCGGGCATCATCGTCTCCGCGGTCGGCGACGAGTTCCTGCTCGCGCATCCGCTCGGCCATGCCTCGACGCCGGCGACGGTCGCGGTGATCGGCGGCGCGGTGCTCTATCTCGTCGGCAACAGCCTGTTCAAATTCAGCATTTCGGGAAAATTACCGTATTCCCATGTGTCGGGCGCGGTCGGACTGGCGGCAGCAGCGGGGCTGTCGCCGTGGCTGCCGCCGCTCGCGCTCGGCGCGACGACGGCGGCGATCCTGCTGGGCGTGGCGGCCTGGGATGCGCACCGCAACCGGGGGTGGACGCCGGCGGAGGAGGAGGCGGAGGCGGAATCGTCGTCGGAGGCTTGAGCTTGGTGTCGGCGGCCGCATAGCCGTCTCCCAGGACGCGCAATGAAGCACGAAACCCATCCCCACCCATGCCCTCCCTTGAAGGAGAGGGTTTTTTCCGGCGGCTCTCAATGATGGCTCCGAGCACGACCCCGGCATTCTGGCGCGACGACGCACTGCCATTCATCGAAGCGCGCTACGTCGAGGACGGGCGCACGGTCTGTTACGAGCGGCATTTTCACGACACGTTCTCGATCGGGCAGATCACCGCCGGGCGCAGCACGTATCTCAACGGCAGGCTGCGCGAGACAGTCGGCGAAGGCGCCGTCGTGATCATGAACCCGGGGGACGTGCACGCCTGCAATCCGGTCGCGGACGAACGCTGGGCCTATCGCATGCTCTACGTCGATCGCGCCTGGCTCGCGGGCTTGCAGCACGATCTCGGGTTCGACGCGAACCACGACCTGCGCGCGTTCTCGACGGCCGTCACGAACGATGCGGCGTTGTTTGCCGCCTTCGCCGCGCTGAGCACGCTGCTGGCCGACGAATCCGTCGACACGCTGCGGAAGGAAACCGCAGCCGTTGCCTTCTTCGGCGAGGTGCAGCGGCGGCTCGATCCGGCGCCGTGCGTGCCGCGGCAGGATGACGACAAGGTGCGCGAGGCGGCGGAATTCATCAGCGACAACCGCACGCGGCGCATTACGCTCGAGGAACTGTGCAGGGCGACCGACCTGTCGGCGTCGTACCTGATTCGCGCGTTCAAGCGGCGCTACGGCCTGACGCCGCATGCCTATCTCGTGAATCGCCGCGTCGAATACGGCCAGGTGCAACTGCGTCGCGGCCGCGCGATCGCCGACGTCGCGCTCGACGCGGGCTTCGCCGACCAGGCGCACTTCCAGCGTGCATTCAAGCGCCTGCTCGCCGCAACGCCTCGCCAGTACCGCGCGTGACGCGCGGTCATCCGACGAGCAGATAGACGGCGCTCGCGACGAGCAGCGCGGCGAGTCCGCGATTGAGCCAGCGCATGCGCCGCGCGTCCTGCAGATAGTGGCGCAGGAACGCGCCCGCGTAGGCCCAGCAGGCGATCGACACATAGCAGATCACGAAGTAGATCGCGCCGAACTCGCCGACCTGCGCGACATCGCCGCCGGCCGCATAGGCGCCCATACCGGCGATCGCCGCAAGCCAGGCCTTCGGATTGAGCCACTGCATGGCCGCGCCGTAGAGCAGCGATGGGCGCTTCGACGCGCTGCCGTCGCCGAGCCGGCCGTCGTCGGTCGCGAGTTTCCAGGCCATGAACAGCAGGAAGGCGACGCCGGCCCATTGGATCGCTGTCACGAGCCAGGGCAGCCAGGTCGTGAGTTCGTGCAGCCCGAGACCGATCAGCACGAGCAGCACGGTGAAACCGACCGTCGCGCCGGTCACGTGCGCCATGCTCGCGCGCAGGCCGTGCTGCGCACCCGAACTCAGCGCGACGATGTTGACGGGGCCCGGGGAAATCGAGGCTGCGAGTGCGAATGCGGCCATGGAGAGAGTGGTGCTCATGCGGTCTTCCGGTCGTTGGGGGCGACCGGAAGGTAGGACGGGGCGCGCGGCGGTTATTGAATGAAATTGACCTGGGGGCAGAAACGAGTGAGGCAGAGCGGCAGCGCTGCCGCTTCACCACGCGTTTCTCACTCCTGCCCGTCTCACTCGTTCCTCGCCTCGTCCGTCCGATCCCCGAGCATGCGCCGGATCGCGACATAGAAGATCGGCACGAACAGCAGGCCGAGGAAGGTCGCGAAGACCATGCCGCCGATGACGCCGGTGCCGATGGCATGACGCGCGTTGGCGCCGGCGCCGCTGGAAACCGCGAGCGGCAGCACGCCGAGGATGAATGCGAACGAGGTCATCAGGATCGGCCGCATGCGCAGGCGGCCGGCTTCGATGACGGCTTCGCGCAGCGGCTTGCCGTGGCGCTGCGCCTCGACGGCGAACTCGATGATCAGGATCGCGTTCTTCGCGGCGAGGCCGATGATCGTGATCAGGCCGATCTTGAAGTACACGTCGTCGGGCAGGCCGCGCAGCAGCGAGAACGCGACGGCGCCGAGCACGCCGAGCGGCACGATCAGCATGACGGAGACCGGAATCGACCAGCTCTCGTAGAGCGCCGCGAGGCAGAGGAACACGACGAGGATCGACAGCGCGAACAGGAGCGGTGCCTGGTTGCCCGAAACGATTTCCTGCAGCGACTGGCCGGCCCAGTCGAAGCCGAACCCTGGCGGCAGGTCCTTCTCGATGATGTCCTGCATGGTCTTCATGGCTTCGCCGGAACTGCGGCCGGGCGACGGCGAGCCGACGATCTCGATCGCCGAATAACCGTTGAAGCGCACGAGCGCCGGCGGTCCCATGATCCATTTCGAACTGACGACGCTCGACAGCGGGATCATGTTCGGCGTGGTGTTGCCGGTCGCGTCCGTCGTGGTCTTCGAGCTCGGCAGGAAGAAGCGGTTGAAGGCTTCGGGGCTCATGCGGAATGGCGCGTCGGCCTGCAGCACCACGCGCAGCACGCGGCCCTGGTAGAAGAAGTCGTTCGCGTAGACGGGCGCCAGCATGAGCTGGATCGCGCTGAACACGTCGGTCACGGCGAGGCCCATCGACTGCGCCTGCACGCGGTCGATGTCGATCTTCAATTGCGGTGAATCCTGCAGTCCGTTCGGACGCACGCCCTGCAGCAGATCCTTCTTCTCGGCGGCCTTGCCGAGCACCGTGTTCTGCGCGGCGACGAGCGCTTCGTGTCCGCCGCCGGCGCGATCCTGCAGATACATGTCGAACCCGCCGAACGCGCCTAGGCCCTGGATCGTCGGCAGGTTGACGACGAAGGCCTGCGCGTCCTTGAGGCCGGCGAACAATGCGCCGTTGGCCTGCTGGATGAAGGTCATCGCGTTGGTCTTGCGTTCGTCCCAGGGTTTGAGCCGGATGAACGCCATGCCGACGTTGTCGGCCTGGCCGATGAAGCTGAAGCCGCTGACCTGCAGCACCGCTTCGACCGCGTCGTTCTTCGACAGGATGTCGCTGACCTGTTCCATGGCCTTGGTCGTGCGTTTCAGCGACGCGCCGGCCGGCAGCTGCACGATCGCGAGCGTGTAGCCCTGGTCCTCTTCGGGTACGAAGCTGCCCGGCATGCGGGTGAACAGCACGCCGCAGAGCACGACGACGACGCCGAACAGGATCATCCAGCGGCCCGGGCGCTTGATCGCGGTGGAGGTCTGCCGCGTATACGTGCCGAGCACGCGGTCGAAGGTGCGGTTGAACCAGCGGAAAAAGCGGTTGGGTTCCGGATGCGTGGGCTTGAGCAGAGTCGCGCAGAGCGCCGGCGTGAACGACAGCGCGAGCAGCGCCGAGAAGCCCATCGAGATCGCGATGGTCAGCGCGAACTGGCGATAGATCGCGCCGACGCTGCCGCCCTGCATCGCGCTCGGGATGAACACCGCGGCGAGCACGACCGTGATCGCGATGACCGCGCTCGTGATCTGGCCCATGGCCTTGCGCGTGGCTTCCTTGGGACTCAGGTGTTCCTCGCTCATGATGCGTTCGACGTTCTCGATCACGACGATCGCGTCGTCGACGACGATGCCGATCGCGAGCACCATCGCGAACAGCGAGAGCTGATTGATCGTGAAGCCGATGAAGTACATGCCGAGGAAGGTGCCGGCCAGCGCGACCGGGATCACGAGCGTCGGGATGATCGTCGCGCGCAGATTCTGCAGGAACACGAGCATGACGACGAACACGAGCACGACGGCGATCGCGAGCGTCTCGACGACTTCGAAGATCGACCGGCGCACGAAGGTCGTGCTGTCGTAGGGCGTGAACCACGACACGCCGGCCGGGAAACTCGGCTGCAGTTCGTCCATGCGCTTCTTGACCGCATCGGAAACCTGCAGCGCGTTCGCGCCGGGCAGCAGTTGCACGGCGAAGCCCGCGATCGCGTTCTTGCCGTAATAGGTCGTGCGGCCGTAGGAGAACGGGCCGAGTTCGACGCGGCCGATGTCCTTGATCCTGACCGTGGTGCCGTCGGCGGCAGTGCGCAGCACGATGTTCTCGAACTGCTCGGGCGTCGTGAAGCGGCCTTCGGCCATGACGCTCGCGGAGATGCCCTGTTCGTCGACGGTCGGCGTCGAGCCGATCGCGCCCGAGGCGAACTGCACGTTCTGACCGCGGATCGCCGCCAGCACGGCACCGGGCGCAAGGCCGTAGCCCTGCAGCTTGTCCGGATCGAGCCAGATGCGCATCGCGTATTCCGAACCGAACTGCGTGACGCTGCCGACGCCGGCGATGCGCTGGATCTGGTCGAGGATCCGCGAGGAGATGATGTTGTTGAGCGCGTAGGAGTCCTGCGAGCCGTCGTCGGACTTGAGCGCGGCGACCATCAGGAAGCCGGCGTTCGCTTTCGCGACGACCACGCCCTGCTGCGTGACTTCCGAGGGCAGGCGCGGCAGCGCGAGCGAGACGCGGTTCTGCGTCTGCACCTGCGCGATGTCGGGATCGGTGCCGCTCTGGAAGGTCAGCGTGATCGACGCGTTGCCGCTCGCGTTCGAGGTCGAGCTGAAATACAGCAGGTTGTCGATGCCGTTCAGCTGCTGCTCGATGACCTGGGTCACGGTCTTCTCGACCGTGTCGGCGCTGGCACCCGCATAGGTCGCGCTGACGACGACCTGCGGCGGCGCGATCTGCGGGTACGACTCGATGCCGAGTCGCATCGTCGTCAGCACGCCGCCGAGCGTGATCAGGATCGCGATCACCCAGGCGAAGATCGGCCGTTCGATGAAAAAGTGGGGCACGGTGCGTTCTCCTTACGCTTTCGGCGCGGGCGCCGGCGCGGCTTCCGGCGCCTTGCCGAGCTGTTCGACCGGCACGGCCTTGGCCGGCTTGTCCGGCTGCACTTTCTGCAGGCCCGACACGACGATCTGATCGCCGTCGGCGATGCCGCTCTTGACGACCCAGTCCGCACCGCGCAGCTCGCCGAGTTCGACGCGCTTGAGCTGCACCTTCGCATCGGCGCCGACGACGAGCACGTAGGCGCCCTTCGGATCGCGCTGGATCGCCTTCTGCGGCACGAGGAAGGCCTGTTCGAGTTCGCCCTGCACGACGCGCAGCTTCACGAACATGCCGGGCAGCAGCGTGCGTTCCGGATTCGGGAATGTCGCGCGCAGCGACATCGAGCCGGTGGTCGGATCGACTGCGAGGTCGGCGAAGCTCAGCGTGCCGTTGCGGCCGTAGGTGCTTCCGTCCGGAAGGAACAATTGCACTTCTGCCTGATCGGCCGCAGCGAGCTTGAGCTTGCCGTCGGCCTGGGCGCGGCGCAGGTCGGACACTTCGGCGGCGGACTGGCTGAAGTCGACGTAGATCGGATCGATCTGCTCGACGACGGTCAGCGGCGTGACTTCGCCCTGGCCGACCAGCGCGCCTTCGGTCACGAGCGCGCGGCCGGCGCGGCCGGCGATCGGCGCGGTCACCGCGGCATAGCCGAGACTCAGCCGCGCGGCGTCGACGTCGGCCTGGGCCTGGCGCACCGCGGCGGCGCTCGTGCGCTGCGCGGCGATCGCGTCGTCGAGATCCTGCTTGGCGATGACGCCGCGCGCGGCAAGGTCCTGGTAGCGCCTGGCCTTCGCGTCGGCATTCGCCGCGTTGGCGCGCGCCTGGCCGAGCGCGGCGTCGCGCGCGTTCAGCGCGGCCTTGAGCGGCGCGGGATCGATCTCGAACAGCGGTTCGCCGGCCTTGACGTCGCTGCCTTCGGTATACAGGCGGCGCTCGACGATGCCGGGCACGCGCGCGCGGACTTCGGCCGTGCGCGTGGCCGCGAGGCGGCCGACGAGATCGCGTGTCAGCGGCACCGCGCCGGCCTTGGCGAGGACCACGCCGACTTCCGGCGGCGGCGGCGCGGCACCCGCCTGCTGGCCGTTGTTCTTGCCGCAGGCGGCGAGCGCGAGCAGCAGGGCGAGGGGAAGGAGCAGGCGCAGCGGCTGCGGGCTCATGAGGACATCCTTGGAGAGATGGAAGAAAGGAGCGTGGCGTCGCGTTCGCGATGGGCGCGTAAAAACGCATCGACGACGCGATCGCACCAGGCCTCGCGTTCGGCCGGCGTATCGCGGCCCGGCAGGCCGAGGCGGCGGCGGTCGACATCGAAGCCGACCAGCATGCCGAGCAGCAGCTCGGCCAGCGCATCGGGTTCGTCGCGGCGCAGCTCGCCGCGTTCCATGGCGGCGGCGAGGCAGCCCGCGAGGCGCCGCTGGATCGACAGGGCGCCGGCATCGAACAGGGCGCGGGCCTCGTCGGGGAAGCGCGCGATGTCGGTGGTCAGCATGCGGATCGCCGTCACGGTGCGCGGCTGGGCGAGATGCTCGAGATGTGCCCGGGCGAAGCGCCGCAGCGCCGTATCGAGGTCGGCAGCGTCGGGATCGAGGCTTGCGCCGATCGGGCCGAGGAGTTCCGCGACGACGCTGCGGAACAATCCTTCCTTGCTGCCGAAATGGGCATAGACGGTCTGCTTGGAGCAGCCCGCCCGTTGCGCGACGGCGTCCATGCTGACGGCGTAGCCGAGTTCGAACATGAGTTCGATCGCGGCGTCGCGCATGCGCTGCTGGCGCTCGAACGTGGCGGCGGGAGAGACGGCCATGACTTTTGGACTGTACCGTCCAGTTCAGGAATTGGCGGAGCATAGTCGGCGCGGATACCTGCGTCGATGGCCTTTCGACCAAAGTCGTGCCCGAGCCGCCCTGACGACGAAAGCGGTTCCTGCGATTCGAGCGGGCAGTGGCACTGGCATTCGGCGGCTGCCGGGTACCGGCGCGAAGCCGTCCGCACGGCCTGCGGCGGACGGCGATGACCCCGCGTTAAACACCCGTTTTTAGGGGGATTTTCGGCTGGATTCATATGCCCTGGAGGCGTATCCTCCGCGGCCTCTTTCACAGTTTCAGGGAAGCCCATGTCCGCCAAGAGCGAGAATGCGCAGGCGCCGGCCGTCGAGGCCGTGCTGACGGAACTCACGAGCACGCTGAGCGCGGCGCGGCTCAAAGAGGCGCAGACGTTCACCGCCCACCTGCTGCATCGCGTCACGGCGGAAGACCTCGCGACGCGTCCCGCGACGCAATGGGCGGCGATGGCGCTGGACCTCCTCGAATTCGTCCGCGTGCGCAAGCCCGGCACCGCCTCGGTCCGCGTGTTCAACCCCTCGCTCGACGAACAAGGCTACGAATCCACTCATACCGTGCTGCAGGTCGTCACCGACGACTCGCCGTTCCTCGTCGACTCGGTCAGCATGGCCGTCAGCGCCGCCGGTCTGCTCGTGCATGCGACCGTGCATCCGGTCTACCAGATCGAGCGCGACGCCGGCGGCCACGTGCTCTCGCTGCTCGCGGAAGGCAAGGGCAGGACCGAATCGATCATGCACTTCGAGATCAGCCGCATCGCCGAAGCCGAAGAGCTCAAGCGGCTGCAGCAGGGCGTGACGCGTGCGCTGCACGACGTGCGCGCCGCGGTCGCCGACTGGCAGACGATGCGCGACAAGATGCTGCATCTCTCGCGCGAACTGCCGCAGCGCAAGCTGCCGGTCGACGCGGCCGGCATCGCCGAAGCGCAGGAGTTCCTGAACTTCGTCGCGAACGATCACTTCACCTTCCTCGGCTATCGCGAATACGCGGTCGACAAGGTCAACGGCGTCGACGTGCTCGTGACCGTGCCGAATTCCGGCCTGGGCATCCTGCGGCAGGACGAAGACGCGGCACCGCGTCCGCTCAACACGCTGGTCGCGCGCGAGCTGCCGCAGTCGGGCTCCACCGACGCGATCATCCTGACCAAGACCAATTCGCGCGCGACGGTGCACCGTCCGGGCTACATGGACTACATCAGCGTGCTCGGCTTCAACGACGCCGGCGTGCCGGTGACGGAGCAGCGCTTCCTCGGCCTGTTCACCTCGGGCGCCTACATGCGCCGTCCGCAGGACGTGCCGCTGGTGCGGCAGAAGGTCGAGTCGGTCATGGGCCGCTCGGGCCTCAAGCGCGAATCGCATTCGGGCAAGGCGCTGCGCCACATCCTCGAAACGCTGCCGCGCGACGAGCTGTTCCAGGCCACCGAGGAAGAACTGTTCACGACGGCGGTCGGCATCCTGCAGCTGCAGGAACGCACGCGCTCGCGCCTGTTCGTGCGCCGCGACAAGTACGGCCGCTTCTTCTCGTGCCTCGTGTTCATTCCGCGCGACCGTTTCGACAACGCGACGCGCGAGCGCATCGAGGCGATGCTCAAGCGCGCGCTGCACGGCGACCGCGTCGACTCGACCGTGCAGGTCGGCGAATCGGCGCTCGCGCGCCTGCATCTGATCATCCGGCCGAAGCCCGGCGAGCGCGCGCAGTACGACGTCGCCGAGATCGAAGCCAAGCTCGGCCAGATCGTGCGCAACTGGTCCGACGAACTGCGCGACGCGCTCGTGCAGAAGCACGGCGAGGACAAGGGCCTCAAGCTCGCGAACAAGTACGGCAAGGCGCTGCCGGCCAGCTACATCGAGGAAGTCACGCCGCATCTCGCCGTCGCCGACGTCGAGGCCGCGGCGGCGCTGAAGACGCCGGACGACATCCGCCTGTCGCTGTACCGCTCGCGCAAGAAGGGCGACGGCCTGCGCTTCAAGCTGTTCCGCTACGGCGCGCCGATCACGCTGTCCGATGCGCTGCCGATGCTCGAGAACATGGGCCTGAAGATCCTGTCGGAGCATCCGTACGAAATGGATCTCGGCGAGTCGACGATCTCGATCCAGGATTTCGACGTGCAGCCCGCCGCGGCCTGCGAATTCGACATCGATGAAGTCCGCGACGCGTTCCAGAACGCGTTCGAGCGCATCTGGCGAGGCCAGGCCGAGAACGACGGCTTCAACAAGCTGATCCTCGGCGCGCAGATGGACTGGCGTCAGGTCGCGATGCTGCGCGGCTACAGCAAGTATCTGCTGCAGACCGGCGTACCGTTCTCGCAGGCCTACATGGAAGCGACGCTCAACCAGTATCCGGCGATCGCCGGACTCCTCGTCGAGCTGTTCGAGGCGAAGTTCGATCCGGCGCGCGACGCGGCGAGCAAGACCTCGGTCGAACAGGCGCGCAAGCGCCTCGTCAAGGAACTCGATGCGCTCGTGCCCGACGACGTGCGCGCGAGCAATGCGCTCGCGTTCGAATCGCTGTATGCCGCGCGCAGCGAATCGCGCGACGCGCAGGCCGACGCGATCATCGGCGTGATCCGCGTGCTGCTCGACCGCGTCGCGAGCCTCGACGAAGACCGCATCCTGCGCAGCTTCATGGGCGTGATCCGCGCGACCCTGCGCACGAGCTTCTACCAGCTCGACGGCAACAAGCCGAAGGACTACATCAGCTTCAAGTTCGATCCGGCGCAGGTGCCCGACCTGCCCAAGCCCAAGCCCTATCGCGAGATCTTCGTCTATTCGCCGCGCGTCGAAGGCGTGCACCTGCGCTTCGGCCCGGTCGCGCGCGGCGGCCTGCGCTGGTCGGATCGCCGCGAGGACTTCCGCACGGAAGTCCTCGGTCTCGTCAAGGCGCAGATGGTCAAGAACACGGTCATCGTGCCGGTCGGTTCGAAGGGCGGCTTCTTCGTGAAGCGTCCGCCGGCCGGCGGCGACCGCGACGCGCAGCTCGCCGAAGGCATCGCGTGCTATCGCATGTTCATCAACGGGCTGCTCGACATCACCGACAACATCGTCGACGGCGAGATCGTGAATCCGCGCAACGTCGTGCGGCACGATGCGAACGACCCCTACCTCGTCGTCGCCGCGGACAAGGGCACGGCCACGTTCTCCGACATCGCCAATTCGATCTCGGCCGACCATGGCTTCTGGCTCGGCGATGCGTTCGCGTCGGGCGGCTCGGTCGGCTACGACCACAAGGGCATGGGCATCACGGCGAAGGGCGGCTGGGAATCGGTCAAGCGCCATTTCCGCGCGCTCGGCCGCGATTCGCAGAGCGAAGACTTCACCTGTGTCGGCATCGGCGACATGTCCGGCGACGTGTTCGGCAACGGCATGCTGCTGTCGCGGCACATCCGCCTGCTTGCCGCGTTCGATCATCGCCACATCTTCCTCGACCCGAACCCCGATGCGGCGATCTCGTTCAAGGAGCGCACGCGCATGTTCGCGCTGCCGCGCTCGTCGTGGGCCGACTACGACGCGGGCCTGATCTCCAGGGGCGGCGGCGTATTCCCGCGCAGCGCGAAGACGATTCCCGTCTCGCCGGAAATCCGCGCCGCACTCGGCATTGCCGAAGACGTCGACGCCATGTCGCCGAACGACCTGATGCGCGCGATTCTCAAGGCGCCCGTCGATCTGCTCTGGAACGGCGGCATCGGCACCTACGTCAAGGCGGAAAGCGAGACCAACGCCGACGCCGGCGACCGCGCGAACAACGCGATCCGCATCAACGGCAAGGAGCTGCGCTGCAAGCTCGTCGGCGAAGGCGGCAATCTCGGCATGACCCAGCGCGGACGCATCGAGGCATCGATGAACGGCGTGCTGATGAACACCGACTTCATCGACAACTCCGCCGGCGTCGACACGTCCGACCACGAGGTCAACATCAAGATCCTGCTCGGCGACGCGGTGCAGCGCGAAGAACTCACGCTGCAAGCGCGCAACGTGCTGCTCGCCGACATGACCGACGAGGTCGAACGCCTCGTGCTCATGGACAACTATCGCCAGAACCAGGCGATCAGCGTCATGGAGCGCATGTCGGTCAGCCGCCTCGGCGCGAAGCAGCACTTCGTGCGCACGCTGGAAGCGCAGGGCCTGCTCGATCGCCAGATCGAGTTCCTGCCGTCGGACGCCGAGTTCGCCGAGCGCAAGGCGCGCGGCGTGGGCCTGACCCGTCCGGAACTCTCGATCCTGCTGTCGTATTCGAAGATCGTGCTGTTCCAGCAGCTGCTCGACTCCGACGTGCCGGAAGACGCCTATCTGTCGCGCGAACTCAAGCGCTACTTCCCCGAGCCGCTGCAGGAAAAATACTCGGCGCACATGGAGCGCCACCGCCTGAAGCGCGAAATCATCGCGACTGCGGTGACGAACTCGATGATCAACCGCATGGGCGCGACCTTCGTGCTGCGCATGCAGGAAGACACGGGCCAGGCGCCGGCGCCGGTCGCGAAGGCCTACACGATCGCGCGCGAAGTCGTCGATGCGCGCGAACTCTGGGCCGGCATCGAAGCGCTCGACGGCAAGGTCAACGGCAACGCGCAGATCGACGCGCTGCTCGTGATCTGGCAGCTGCTGCGCAACATGACGCGCTGGCTGCTGAACCAGCCGGGCGAGTCGCTGGACATCGCCAAGGCCGTGTCGCGCTATCAGCCGGGCATGCTCAAGCTCAAGCAGTCGCTGGCCGAGGTGCTCTCGGCCAGCGAACGCGCGGCATTCGATGCGGCGCGCGAACGCTGGCTCGCACAGGGCTTCCCGGTCGAGCTCGCCGAGCAGCTCGCCGGCGTGCCGGCGCTCGTGTCCGGACTCGACATCATCGACACGGCGCAGGACAACGCCCTCGAAGTCGCGCAGGTCGCACAGGTGCATTTCGCGCTCGGCGAAGCGCTGCACCTGAAGTGGCTGATGTCGAAGGTCGAGGAACTGCCGGTCGAGACGCGCTGGCACGCGCACGCGCGCGGCTCGCTGCGCGACGAGCTGTACCAGCAGCACCGCGCGCTCGCCGCGCAGGTGCTCAAGGGCGGCAAGGGTGGCGGTGCCGAGCTCGTCGAACAGTGGCTCAATCGCGACGACGCGTCGCTGAAGTTCACGCTCGGCATGTTCGCCGACATGCGCAGCCAGGTCGTCACCGATTACCCGATCGTGTCGGTCGCCGTGCGCCGTCTCGCGCAGCTGGTGCAGGCGGGAGCGCGGTAAGGCAGCGAGTGAAACGTGAACGAGGAGTGGGAAACGAGTCGGAGCGGCAATTCGCTCGTTCTCACTCGTTTCTCGCTCCTTCACTGTTTTCCTCGGTCCGCCATGCGACAGCCAATCTCCGCGGGTTACACTCGGCCGCCGTCCCGCGAAGAGTCCGCCTGCGATGAGCCAGCGTCTCCATTTCGTCGCGAGCAAGACCGAAGAAGCGCAGGCCGCGCTGAATCTCCTGCGCGAGCGCTACGGCGATGCGGGGATTGACGCGGCCGACGTCGTCGTCGCGCTCGGCGGCGACGGGTTCATGCTGCAGACGCTGCACCGGCACACGACGCGCGGCCTGCCGGTCTACGGCATGAAGCTCGGCACGGTCGGGTTCCTCATGAACCAGTATCGCGTCGACGCGCTCGACGAACGTATCGCGCGCGCGCAGCCGACCGTGCTGCGTCCGCTGATGATGGAAGTGCAGACCGAATCCGGTTCCACCGTCACGGCGACCGCGTTCAACGAAGTGTCGCTGCTGCGCCAGACCAAGCAGGCCGCGCACGTGCGTGTGTCGCTCAATGGCGCGGTCAAGCTCGAGGAACTCGTCTGCGACGGCATCCTGCTGTCGACGCCGGCCGGATCGACCGCCTACAACCTGTCGGCGCACGGCCCGATCCTGCCGCTGGGCTCCAACGTGCTCGCGATGACGCCGATCAGTCCGTTCCGGCCGCGGCGCTGGCGCGGCGCGATCCTGCCGTCGGCGACCGAGGTGCGTTTCGAAGTCCTCGACCACTACAAGCGCCCGGTCAGCGCGACGGCCGATTCCTACGAAGTCCGCGACATCGTCGAGGTCGCCATCCGCGAATCGCGCGAGCGCGTGATGAATCTGCTGTTCGATCCGGAACACAACCTCGAGGATCGCATTCTCAACGAACAGTTCGAGGTCTGACGCATTCCGTGCTGGTGCGTTGCGACACTGCGCATCCGTTCGCAGATCCGTTCGCCTGAGCGCACGGCGCAACGATTTCGCATAGAACCGGCAACCGCCGCTTCGCTCGGTTGCGCGCGGTGCAACATCGTCATGCCTTCGCCGTGTTTGCGCCTGTTGCGCGTTCGGCGCTAAGGTCGACCGGTTGGGCGCGACCGTAAGCAGGGGAGGCAGACGCCGGGGTCGACGCGCCAGCGCACCGCGGCCTTATTCCTTGGGGAAATTTACCGATGCGTCAGATCAACCTGCGTTCGCTGTCCCTCCAGATCGCCTTCGCCCTGGCGGCTACCTGCACTGCCATGGCCGGCCAGGCGGCCGAAGTCGATGCGGTGCTCACGACCAAGGCCGCGCGAGGCGAGCCCGTCGATACGCTGATCGTGCTGCGCGCGAAAGCGCCGAAGGCGCTGCTGCGTACCGACGGCAACTATCTCGAACGCCGCCGCGCGCTCGTCGACATGCTGCGCGCGACGGCCGACGTCACGCAGGCCGACCTGCGCCGCTGGCTCGATGCCGAAGGCGTCAGCTACCAGCCGTTCTGGATCACGAACTCGATCCAGGCGCGACTCACGCCGGCGCAGCTCGCGGTGCTCGCCGCGCGCGACGATATCGAAGCGATCGGCTCGAACGCATCGATTGCGCTGAGCCTGCCGCAGCAGGAAGTCGCCGAAGCGCCGCGCGAGCCCAGCGCGATCGAATGGGGCGTCAACAAGATCAAGGCGCCGCAGGTCTGGGCGCTCGGCTACAACGGCGCCGGCGTCGTCATCGCGGGTCAGGACACCGGCATCCGCTGGACCCACGGCGCGATCAAGGCCAAGTACCGCGGCTGGAACTCGACGTCGCAGACGGCCGATCACAACTACAACTGGCACGACTCGATCCACTCGGCGAACGGCAGCTGCACCGCCGACACGCAGGCGCCCTGCGACGACAACGGCCACGGCTCGCACACGGTCGGCACGATGGTCGGCGACGACGGCGCCACGAACCAGGTCGGCGTCGCGCCCGGTGCGAAGTGGATCGGCTGCCGCAACATGAATGCGGGCGCCGGCACGCCGGCGACCTACAACGAATGCGCGCAGTGGTTCCTCGCGCCGACCGATCTCGCCGGCCAGAACCCGAATCCGGATCTTGCGCCCGACGTGATCGGCAACTCCTGGGGTTGCCCGCCGGACGAAGGCTGCACGCTGATCTCCGGTTCGGAAATCTCGGCGGCGATCGAGAACCTGATTGCCGGCGGCATCGTGTTCGTTGCCGCGGCCGGCAATGACGGCTCGGCCTGCAGCACGATCACGAACGCGCCGGGCTCGCTCGACAGCGTGCTGACGATCGGCTCGACGACCTCCGGCGACGCGATCTCCAGCTTCTCGGGTCGCGGTCCCGTCACGGCGGGAACCGGCACCGGCACGGTCAATAAGCCCGACATCGTCGCGCCGGGTTCGAGCGTGCGTTCGATCACGCGCTCGAGCGACACCGCGTACACGTCGATGAGCGGCACCAGCATGGCCACGCCGCATGTTGCCGGCGCGGTCGCCCTGCTGATGCAGGCCAATCCGAACCTCAAGGGCAATCCCGCTGCCGTTGCGTCGATCCTGCGCTCGACCGCGGTGCCGCTGACGAGCAGCACGCAGGTCTGCGGCGGCATTCCGGCGACGACGTTCCCGAATCCGGTGCAGGGCTACGGCCAGATCGACATGGTCGCGGCCGTCGCGCTTGCGACCGACGGCATTTTTGACGACACGTTCGAGTAAGCAGGAATGCGGGAGGAGGAGTGAGGAACGAGTAGCCGCAAGACTCTTTTCTCACTCCTCGGCGCTCTTTTCTTATCCACGCGCCGCTAAACTGCGGCAATGCCCACCGATCCGCCCGTCGCCACCGACAGCATCGACGATCGCCTCGTCGTCGCCATATCCTCGCGCGCGCTGTTCGATCTGAGCGAAAGCCATGCGCTGTTCGAGCGCGACGGCCTCGATGCCTATCGCGCGTATCAGATGCAGCGCGAAGACGATCTGCTCGCGCCCGGCATCGCCTTTCCGCTCGTGCAGAAGCTGCTGCGGCTG
>NZ_DATIGT010000006.1:0-6423 GCF_035481375.1 Tahibacter sp. | reverse complement strand
GGCGAGCCAGCCGGTCGCCGGCGTCGCGATCGCCGCGGCGACGATGTAGGACGTCAGCACCCACGACACCTGGTCCTGCGTCGCCGACAGCGCGCCCTGCATGTCGGGCAGCGCGACGTTTGCGATCGTCGTGTCGATGACCTGCATCAGCGTCGCCAGCATGATCGAGGCGACCAGCAGCGGCAGGTTGGCGACGTCGCGATGCGTGGCGGCGCTGCTCATGGTCTGCCTCGGCTCAGCGGCTCGCGACCGGCTGTTGCGCCGCGCCGTGACCGAAGAACTGCGTGTAGCGCGCGCGTTCGCGGCCGGTGTCGATCTCGACTTCGGCGCTCATGCCGGCGCGCAGCTGCGGCAGGCCTGCATCGGACTCCAGCGCGAGGCGCACCGGAATGCGCTGCACGATCTTGACCCAGTTGCCGGTCGCGTTCTGCGCGGGCAGCACGGCGAATTCCGCGCCGGAAGCCGGACTGATCGAGGCGACGCGCGCGTTCCAGTGCCTGCCCGGATACGTGTCGATCGCGATCTGCGCGGTCTGGCCGATCGCGACGTTGGTCAGATCGGTTTCCTTGAAATTGGCCTCGACCCAGAGCGTCTGCGTCGCGATCAGCGGCATGGCGGGCTGGCCGATCGTCAGGAACTCGCCGACCTGCAGGTCGGTCTTGCCGATGACGCCGGCAACCGGCGCGCGGACTTCCGCGTGCGCCAGATCGAGCTGGGCCTGCGCGAGCTGTGCGACCGCGAGCTTGTAGCCGGGCAGCGTGTCGTTGGCCGCGCCCGGCAATCCGCCGAGCAGGTTCTGCGCGCGCGCGGCGGCGGCGGCGTTCGCGTCGCGCTTGCCGCGCATGCTCGCGACCGTGTTCGCGGCGTCGTCGAGTGCCTGCTGCGCGACGAGCCCGCGCGTACGCAGATCCTGCACGCGCTCGTACTGCTGCTGCGCGTGATGCAGATCGGCCTCGGCCGAACGCAGGTCGGCTTCGGCGCCGCGATAGCCGTTGCGCGCACCGTCGAGCATGCTGCGCACCGACTCGGCCTGCGCTTCCAGACGCTGCACCGCGATCTTCAGCGGTTCTTCGTCGATGCGGAACAGCAGGTCGCCGGCCTGCACCGGCTGGTTCTCGCGCACGAGCACCTCGACGACGCGGCCGGCGATCTGCGGCGAGATCGTGACCTGGTCAGCCTGCACGTAGGCGTTGTCCGTGCTCACGTAGCGGCCGCCGGACAGCCAGAAATAGCCCGCGATCGCCAGCACGAGCGCCGGGCCCGCGATCCAGAGCAGGGTGTTCGAACGTTTGCGCGGCGGTGCCGGCGCGGCAGTTTCGGTGGTCATGGCGATACTCACGGTTCGTTCGTGTTCTTGGAAGCGGCGTCTTCGAGCGCGAGCAGGTTCTGCTTCATGCGCTCGAGCACGCCGAGACAGGCAATCAGCTCGGCATCCGCGATGCCGGTCAGCGTGTCGTCGCGCAGGCCCGCGGCGATGACCTCCATGTCGTCGAGCACGCCGTGCGCGCGCGGCAGGGTGTGCAGGCGCCAGACGCGACGGTCGTTCGGATCGGGGCGGCGCTCGACGAAGCCGGCCTGCTGCAGCCGGTCGATGACGCGGCCGACGGGAATCGGTTCCATTTCCAGCAGTTCGGCCAGCGCCTTCTGGCTGATGCCGGGCTGGCGATGGACGATCTTGATCGCGCGCCACTGCGCGCGGGTCAGGCCCAGCGGCTCGGCGCGACGGTCGAAGTGCTTGCGCAGCAGTCGCGTCACGTCCATCAGCGGGTAGGCGAAATTCGAGCGGGGATCGGTGCTGTTCATGGCTGCCGAAGACACTATTGCCTAGGCAGGTATTTTTCAATGCCGACGAGTTCAGCAATGACCTAGACCAAGGTCTAGGATCGGAATCGCAAAAAGAACAGCGCCGCCGGGCCGGCCCGACCGCGGGATTCCGAGTTGAGGGAAATGCGTCATCAACGGCGCACGAAGCGCCGCGCTAGGATCCGCCCCATGCAGGTCGTCATCGAAGCCATAGAAGCCGACATCACCACGCTGGCGCTCGACGCCATCGTGAACGCGGCCAACGAAAGCCTGTCCGGCGGCGGCGGCGTCGACGGCGCGATCCATCGCGCGGCCGGCCCCGGGCTTCGCGACGAATGCGCGGCGATGCCGATGGTGCGGCCGCACGTGCGCTGCCCGACCGGCGAAGCCGTGCTGACGGGCGGGCACCGGCTGCCGGCGCGCCACATCATCCACACCGTCGGGCCGGTCTGGTACGGCGGCGACAAGGGCGAGCCGGCGCTGCTCGCGTCGTGCTACCGGCGCTGCCTCGCGCTCGCGCGCGAGCACGACTTCGCGAGCGTCGCGTTTCCGGCGATCAGCTGCGGCGTGTTCGGCTATCCGCTGGCCGAGGCCGTCGCGATCGCCGTCGCCGAAGCGCGCGCGATCGCCGACGAGCCCGGCTCGCTGTCGCGCATCGTGTTCTGCTGCTTCGGTCCGAAGGCGCTGCAGGCCTACCGCGACGCGCTGGCCGCCTGATGCGCGCATGGCGACGGCCCCCGCGCAGCGACGGCACCCATCCGGTTTTTCCGCTGCGCTGGCGCCTGCGCGACGCGCACCTTCTCGCCGACACGCCGACGAGCCGGGTCTGGCGCGTGCGGCGCGGCGACGGTACGGCCGTGGTCAAGGCGCTGAAGCCCCGTGCGCACGATCCGCTCGCGACGCGCGCGTTCGCGCGCTGGCAGCGCGGCCGCGGCCTGGTCCGGCTCTACGCGGCGCAGGGTTCGCTGCAATTGCTCGAAGATGCAGGCGATACCTCGCTGCGCGAGGCGCTCGATCGCGACGGCGACGCGGCGGCGAGCGAGATCGCCGCCGGCGTGCTCGTACGGCTCGCCTCCGCGTCGTCGCCGTCGCGTCGTGCGCCTGCCGCGCTGACGCCGCTGTATCGCCACTTCGCGAGCCTGTTCGCCCGCGCGCGCGGCGCCGCGCCCGACGATCCGTACCGCGAAGCCGCGCGCGTCGCCGAGCGTCTGCTGCGCAACGCACGCGACGAACGGCCGCTGCACGGCGACCTGCATCACGACAACATCCTGCACGGCCCGCGCGGCTGGCTCGCGATCGACGCGAACGGCCTGTACGGCGATCCGGCGTTCGACGCGGCGAATCTGCTCTACAACCCGCTCGACCGCGACGACCTGTGTCTCGATCCGGACGTGCTGCACCGCCGCGCCGAAGCCTATGCGCGCGCGCTAGAACTCCCCGTGCCACAGGTGCTCGGCTACGCGCACGTCTACGGCTGCCTGTCCGCGGCCTGGCATGCCGAGGACGGCAACACGGCCGACGAGACACGCGAGCTTCGCGTCGCTGCGGCGATCCTTTCGCTGGCGCGCGCGCTGTGAGCGCGCGCCGCATGTCGTCATGCCCCGCGCGGCGTCGCCGCGCGAGCCGATTCCTCAGGGGACAGCACCGCTAACGGAGGAGCACCATGTACCGCGCCATCGCCGCACGGCTGAAGTATAGTTTTCCGCTTTTATTGATTGCCCTTTTTGCGAATCCGCCCGCTGCGGCCGACCCGCCCGCCGTCGGAGCGCGCGGCGCCGTCGTCGCGGATCCGGTCGTGCCGCTGCCGCCCGGCGAGCCCTGCGTGGTCGCGCTCTACCGCGACGAGACCTTCAGCGACTTCTCGCTGCACGATTTCAGCTATGCGCCGCCCGCGAACTGCCCCGGCCCCTACGCGAAGATCGTGCTGCGCGCCGACTTCGATGTGACGACCGGCCGGCAGTTCGATCGCACGGCGAACCTCTGGATCGGCGCGGTGAACCTCTATTTCGGCACGACCCAGGAGCCCTCGGCCATCGACGCGCCGCGCTGGCGCATCGAGCGCGACGTCAGCGACTACGTCAGCCTGCTGTCGAGGCCGCAGGGCGGCAAGATCGACCTCGGCAACATCGTCAACGACACCTATACCGGCATCCTGCACGGCAGCGCGGAACTGCTGTTTTTCCGCGATACGGCCGCGAGACCGGACCGTCCGCGCCGTCCCGACCGCGTGCTGCCGATGAGCGGCGGCGCGCTCGGCGGCGTGACCGATCTGAACGGCCCCGACGCGCGCTTCGAGCGCACGTTCACGCTGCCGCGCAACATCGAGCGCGTCTTTCTCGACGTCATCGCGCAGAGCCAGGGCGCCGACGAGTTCTGGATGACCTGCGTGCCCGACGATCTGGCCGAGCAGTTGCAGTCCTGCGGCCACACCGCGTTCCGCGAAACGCTCGTGCGCATCGACGGCGAACCGGCCGGCATCGCGCACGTCTATCCGTGGCTCTACACCGGCGCGATCGATCCCGGCCTCTGGCGGCCGATCCCGGCGCCGCAGACGTTTTCGTTCGAACCCTGGCGCATCGACCTGACCCCGTTCGCCGCGAAACTCAACGACGGCGCGCCGCACACGGTCACGCTGTCGGTCCACAACGCGGGCGACCGCTTCTCGATGGCCGCGAACCTGCTGCTGTTTCTCGACGCCGGACGCGCCGTCGTCACCGGCGCGCTGACCGAAAACACGGTCGCCGCCGTGTCGATTCCGCGACTGACGCGCAACGTGACCGAGACCGACGGCGTGCTGTCGGCCGGGATCAGCACGGAATCGGTCCGCGGACACCTGATCACCGGCCACGTCGACACGTCGCACGGACGCGTCACGACGTCGATCGACCAGCGCTTCGATTTCAACAATTACCAGCAGTTCCGGATTTCCGCGAACCTCTATACGCAGGACATCAACCAGAGTTCGTACGCCTATACGGTCGTGCGGCGCACGCAGAACGGGCGCACGACGATCCTGCGCGACGAACGCTTCCTGCCGCTGTCGATCGCCTACCAATACGAAGCGCAGACGGTCGGCGCGCGCCAGACCACGCGCGTCGCGCAGAAGATCGCCCGCGCGCTCGACGCCGGCACCGAAGGCTGGCCGCTGCGCAGCGCACTCAGCGTCAGCGAGATCGACAACCAGGGCTCGATACTGTTCGCCGGCGACGGCAGCCTCGCGCTGCGCGAGACGCAGAAGGGATGGCAGTCGTTCCACTACGTCGATCCGTTCGGCGCCTGCTATCGCCGCGCGGTCAGCGCCGAACGCGGCGCGGTCACGTCCGTCATCGACGGCGAAGGCTGCCCCGACGGCCGCAACACGCTGCGTGCGTTCGACCATTTCCACAACTTCGCATCGGCGCACTATGGCGCTTCGGTGCAGTTGCTGCCCTAGGAGCCGGGAATCGGGAACGGGGAATCGTGGGAGCGGAAGCAGGCCCGGGTCCCCAAACGAAAACGCCGGCACTTGGCCGGCGTTTTCGTTTCGTTGAAGCGGATTGTCAGGCCGACTTCTTCCACTGGCCCAGCGCGGCCAGACCGTTTTCGCGCGCACGCTGCGCAACGGTCTTCTGCGCGTCGGCGAAGTTCTTCGCCATGTCCTGCGACCAGAGCTTCAGCGCGGCCGACTGCATCGCGCGGCCGTAGGAGAAGCTCAGCGGCCACGGGTGCGGGCCCATCTGGTTCATCGCGTTGAGGTGCGCGGTCGCGGCTTCGTCGGACTGGCCGCCCGACAGGAACACGATGCCCGGCAGCGACGCCGGCACGCTGGCCTTGAGGCAGCGCACGGTCGCTTCGGCGACTTCGTCGATGCTGGCCTGTTCCGGGCAGTCCTTGCCGGAGACGACCATGCTGGCCTTGAGGATGGTGCCTTCGAGCATGACGTTCTGCTCGTACAGCGAGGCGAACAGCGAACGCAGCGTCACTTCGGTCACGTCGTAGCAGACGTCGAGGTCGTGCGAACCGTCCATGAGCACCTCGGGTTCGACCATCGGCACGATGCCGGCTTCCTGGCACAGCGCGGCGTAGCGCGCCAGCGCGTGGCAATTGGCTTCGATGCAGGTCGAGCTCGGCATGTCGTCGCCGATCGTGATGACCGCGCGCCACTTGGCGAACTTCGCGCCGAGGCTTGCGTATTCCTTGAGGCGGTCGCGCAGGCCGTCGAGACCTTCGGTGACCAGCTCGCCCGGGAAGCCGGCCAGCGGCTGCGGTCCCTTGTCGACCTTGATGCCCGGCAGGATGCCGTTGTCGAGCATGATCTTCGTGAACGGCACGCCGGCGCGGCTCGACTGGCGCAGCGTTTCGTCATAGAGGATCGCGCCGGAAATGTGATCGGACAGGCTCGGCGCGGTGAGCAGCATTTCGCGATAGGCGCGGCGATTCTCTTCCGTGCATTCGATGCCGACGCCGTCGAAACGCTTCTTGATCGTCGTGTTCGACTCGTCGATCGCGATGATGCCCTTGCCCGGGGCGACCATCGCCTGGGCAATGCTTTCCAGCTGTTCGATGCTCATGGATGACTCCGTGGGATTGAATCCGGGACGCGACCGCCGGCCGCGGGGCGACCGGCGGGCGGTCGCGGGC
>NZ_DATIGT010000005.1:0-22333 GCF_035481375.1 Tahibacter sp. | reverse complement strand
GTCGGGTCGTCGGCGCAGATGCTCGAACTCGGCGGCGGCAGCGGTGCGTTCGCAGCCGACTGTCTGCGCGAACTCGCCGCATTGGACGCGCTGCCCGCGCGCTATGCGATGCTCGAACCGAGCGCCGATCTGCGCGAACGTCAACGCGAACATCTGCAGCACTTGCCCGCCGAACTCGCTTCGCGCGCGATCTGGATCGACCGCCCGCCCGAGGACGACTGGCAGGGCGTGCTGTTCGCCAATGAAGTGCTCGACGCGCTGCCCGCGACGCGCTTCAGCGTGCGCGGTGGCGAAGTGTTCGAGGAACACATCGTCGATGCCGGCGACGGCGGATTTGCGAGCATCGACCTTCCGGCCGACGGGTTCACGGCCAACGCCGTGCGTCACATCGAGCGCGATCTGGGGCACGGCTTCTCCGACGGTTACCGATCCGAAGTGCTGCCGCAGCTGCCGTACTGGATACAGGCCGTCTGCGGCGGTCTGCGGCGCGGCATGGCGCTGTTCGTCGACTACGGCTACGCGCGGCGCGAGTACTACCGCAGCGATCGTCGCGACGGCACGCTGATCGCGATGTACCGTCATCGCGCGCACTCGGATGTGCTGTCGCGCGTCGGTCTGCAGGACCTGACCGCGTTCGTCGATTTCAGCGCGCTCGCCGAAGCCGGCAGGGGCGCAGGATTCCGGCTGGCGGGGCTCGGCACGCAGGCCGAATTCCTCATGGCCAACGGTCTCGACGCGGTCTTCGCCGATGCCTACGCGTCGAGCACCGACGAGGCCGCGCGCTATCGGCTTTCGCAGGAGGTCAAACGGTTGACGCTGCCGGCAGAAATGGGCGAGACGTTCAAGGTCATGGCGTTCGAGCGCTGAGCGCCGTGTCGGCCGCGGCGGTTGCCCGCGGTTCGCCCGATTGCGGCCGCGATCGGGCCAGCATGGAAGGCCATCGTCGACGGCATCTTCTCCGGGCGAATCCGACATGAACGGGAATCCGCGACCTCTGCGCTACGCGCGTCTCTGGCGCATCGGCGGTCATGCGCTGCTGCTGCTCGCACTCGCCGCCGCACTGCTGCCGGCGCCGCAAGGTCTCGGACGCATCGACTACGGCGACAAGCTGCTGCACGCGGGCGCTTTCGCGTTTCTGATGCTCTGGTACGCGCAGGTCTATGCGGGTCGTCGCGAACGACTGCGTTGCGCGTGCGGCCTGATCGGTTTCGGACTCACCATCGAGCTGCTGCAGGCGCTCGTGCCTTACCGCGCTGCCGACATCTGGGACCTCGTCGCCGACGGTGCGGGCGTCATGCTCGGCCTGCTGCTGGCGCGCACGTGGCTCGGCAGCCTGCTCAGCCGGTTCGAGATTCGTCCGGCGGCTTGAGCGCCGCAACGGCGGCGATGCGCGCACGTCGCACGGCCTCGCCGATCGCCGGTCCGGCAATGCCGCGCTCGACGAACGGTTTCGCCTCGATCGCCGCGGCGGCGGCAAATGCCTTGCGCAACCAGTCGGCCTGCGGATACGGCGCGTCGTTCAGGCCGAGCCGGCCGCGCTTGTCCGCCGTGCAGACGAGCAGGAACTGCTCGACCCGGTCCTTCTTGCGAAATCCGTCGAGCGATTCGAACAGCTCGACCACCGTGGCCGGGCGCAGTTCGAAGGCGCGATGCGCGTTCAGATGCTGCCGGCAGCAGAGCACGGCCAGCTCGACATATTCCGTCGGCGGCCGGTAGCGCGCCGCGAGCTGCCGGATCGGCTCCACACCGCCGGATTCGTGGCCGACATGACGCGGCAGCTGATCGGCCGGCGTCAGCGCCTTGCCGAGATCGTGAACCAGCGCGCACCAGCCGATCAGCGCGTCGCCGGGGGCGAGCCGTGCGGCCATGTCGACGACCATCTCGGTATGCACGCCGGTGTCGACTTCCGGATGGTATTCGGCACGCTGCGGCACGCCGTACAGGGCGTCGATCTCGGGAAACAGACGGGCCAGCGCGCCGCACTCGCGCAGTATTCGAAGAAACGCCGACGGCTGCGGTTCGGTCAGCGCGCGGCGCAGCTCGGCCCAGACGCGCTCCGGCACGAGGTGATCGACTTCGCCGTTGTCGACCATCGCGCGCAGCAGCGCCTGGGTTTCCGGCGCGAGCGTGAATCCCAGCGGCGCATAGCGCGCGGCGAAGCGGGCGACGCGAAGCAGGCGTACCGGGTCCTCGACGAAGGCCTCCGAGACGTGTCGCAGCACGCGAGCTTCCAGGTCCCGCGCGCCGTCGAACGGATCGACGAGCCTGCCGCTTTCATTTTCGGCCATCGCGTTGATCGTCAGGTCGCGCCGGCGCAGGTCGTCCTCCAGCGTGACCGCTGCGCTCGTGTCGAAGGTGAAGCCGGCATAGCCGCGGCCGCTCTTTCGCTCGGTGCGCGCCAGCGCGTATTCCTCGCCGGTCTGCGGATGCAGGAATACCGGGAAATCCTTGCCGACCGGCTTGAATCCGCGCGCCGTCATCTCCTCCGGCGTCGCGCCGACGACGACATAGTCGCGGTCGCTCGCGAGGCGGCCGAGCAGGCGATCGCGCACCGCGCCGCCGACGAGATAGATCTCCATGATTCGGCCTCTCCTTCGCTCCGGATCGTCGAGCTTAGCAGCGCGCCGCGCGAGCAGTGCATCCGCGCGCCTCGCGCGCACGTATACGGCTTGGTCGGTGAAAGGGGGCGGCCTACACTCCGGTCGTCGGTAAGTCCACCTCAGCGGGATGTCGCCATGAAGATGCTGCTGCCCGGTCTGCTCGCGGTACTGCTCGGCGCCTGCGCGTCGGCGCCGCAAAAGTCAGTAGTGAAGAACGACACTTTGTATCAGCGTCTCGGCGGTGCGCCCGGGGTCGAGGCCGTCGTCGACGCCTCGCTGCGGCACGTCCATGGCGACCTCCGCATCAACATCTTCTTCGAGAATTCCGATCTCGCCGATCTGCGGCGCCTGCTGATCGAGCAGATCTGTGCGGCGACCGGCGGTCCGTGCACCTATACCGGCCGCAGCATGGAGGAATCGCATTCGGGCATGAACCTGACCGACAAGGACTTCGACGCGTTCGTCGAAGACCTCATCGCGGCCATGACCGAGGTCAAGGTCAGCCCGGAGCTCCAGCAGGAAGTGCTCGCGCTGTTCGGACCGATGCGGCCGCAGGTCGTCGGTCAGTAGGAGCGAACCCGGCTCAGGCGCCCGGCGCAGCGGGCGCCGATACCGTCTGTGCGGTGTCGGCCGCCTTGGCCGCGGTCGCCGTCGGGCAGACGATGGCCTTGCGTGGCGCGTCGCGGCCCGGCGCGGCGTAGTCCTGGCCGTAGCGCGGCAGCCGTGCGGCCACGGCGAGCGCCTTGCCGTTCAAGCGCCAGTCATAGATCACGGAGAACGCGAGCACGCGCGCGACGTATTCGCGCGTCTCCTTGTACGGGATGCTCGCGATGAAGAAGTCGGGCTCGAGCTGTCCGCGCTGACCCAGCCAGCGTTCGACCGCGCCGGGGCCGGCGTTGTAGGCCGCGCTCGCGAGCCACGGCGCGCCGTTGTAGCGGTCGGCCATCTGGGAGAGGTATCGCGTGCCCAGGGCGATGTTCGTGTCGCCGTGATAGAGATCCTCGGCGCGGCTGTAGGCGATGCCCGCACCCTTCGCGACGCGCGCTGCGGTCGACGGCAACAGCTGCATGAGGCCGTACGCGTCGGCGCTCGACCGCGCGTCCTCGACCCAGGCGCTTTCTGCACGGATGATCGCGTAGGTCCAGGCCGGATCGAGCCCGGTGTCGTGTGACGCGCGGCGAATCTGCGGTTCGCGCGCCAGCGGAAAGCGCTGCTCGTAATAGCGCAGTTCCTCGCCCTTGTTCAGCGCGAACACGGCGCGGTCGTACCAGCCTTCGCGATAGGCGAGGTCGGCGGCGAGCCGGCGCTGTTCCGGTGCAAGCCGGCCGAGCGTGTAGTCCCATTCGCGCCGCGCCTCGCGGCCTTCGCCGAGCGCGCGCCATTCGAACGCACGCGCGAGACCGTAGTCGCCGAGCAGCCGCTGTTCCGCGGCGCGATCGGCGGCGAGGTTCATCGCACAGATCGCGTACGGCTTGTCGGTCCAGTCGGCGGCGAGAAAGCCGTAGAAGTTCGCTTCGCCGGCGAGCGTTGCCAGCAGCGGATCGGCCTCCGCGGCGCGGTCGAGCTTGCGCAGCACGCGCGCGCGCAGATAGCGCCATTCTTCCGATTTCTTCTGCTCGTCGCCCAGCGCATCGAGCGCCTGCAGCGCCGCGGTCCAGTCCGAAGCCGCCAGCGCGACGCGGACGCGCCACTCGCGCGTCGCGTCGGTCTGCGCCGCGACCGGCAGATCGGCGAGCCGCTTCAGCGCATCGGCATCGAACTCGGTCGCGCGGTACAGCGCGAAGGCCGCGGCAATTTCGCCGCGTTCGGCAGCGGTCCAGCGAAAATGCTTCGCGAGCGCGGTCTGGTTCGCTTCGGCGCCGGCGGAATCGCGCCGCGCCTGGCGCGTCAGCGCGATGACCGCCGCACGGCGGCTACGCGCATCGTCGGGCCAGCTCTTGGCTTGCTTGAGCGCCGCGGCCGGGTCGCGCAGTGCGGCGCCGAGCCGGTTGGCGGCGGCTTTCTCGCCAGCGGGAAGTCGCGGCGCGAGCGCGTCGACGATCGCGGCCTTGCCGATCGTCACGCCGCGGTCGATGCGCTGCCAGAGCTTGGCCGTGTCGAGCAGCTTGTTCTGTTGCGCCCAGTCGAGCACCGGTTCGCAGGATCCCGGCAGCGGCCGGTCCTCGTTCCAGAGCGCTTCGAGATCTTCCTGCCAGTTGATCGTGCCGCCGCCGGCCAGCTTCGCGTCCAGCGCATGACAGCGCAGCTCGCGATCGCTGCCTTCGACGTAGACGGCCAAGAAGTCGGTCCACTGCTTCTTCGCGGCGCGATCGAGCAGCCACGCCTTGCGCAGCTCGACCGCCGGCAGCGCGTCGGGCCACTGCGACACGAACGCCTGCAGCGTCTCGGGTTTCACCTTGTCGAGCTGCGCCGCGAGTTCGCGTGCCTGCAGCACGGGCAACAAGGGATAGTCGACGAGCTGCGCGGCTTCGGCCTTCCAGTCGCGCTGGCGTTCGATCGCATCGAGCGCGCGACGGAACGCCTGACGTTCGGCCGCGCGGTCGGCGGCGACGGCGGGCAGCGAAGCAGCAAAACACAACACCCAGCACGACCAAAGTCGGCGACGAAAATGCGGAGACGGACTTGCGCGGGACATGCGCCGAATCTTAGTGTCCCGGCGCCGAACTACCAACAGTATTTCGGCATTTTTACCGGTTTTTCCCGCGTTTTTTCCATTTTCGCGCCGCGGCTGCGCCTATCGCCCGACAAGGACTCGCATGATTCTCGACATCGCGCTCTATCTCGCCGTCGGCGCGGCGGCGGGACTGCTCGCGGGACTGCTCGGCGTCGGCGGCGGACTCATCATCGTCGCCGCGCTGGCCTGGCTGCTGCCGTTGCGCGGGTTCCCGGCCGATCACGTCATGCACGTCGCGCTCGCGACGTCGCTGGCCAGCATCATCCTCACCTCGGTTTCGTCGACGCGCTCGCATTGGAAGCGCGGCAGCGTGCTGTGGCCGAGCGTGAAGGCGCTCGCGCCGGGACTCGTCGTCGGCGGACTCGGCGGCGCGCAGATCGCGAGTCATCTGCCGAGCGACGCGCTGCGCTGGTTCGTCGCCGGCTACTGCCTGATCGCCGCCGCCCAATTGCGCTACGGGCAGGTGAAGCCGGGCCGCGCCGAGACCGACGCGCCGCCGACCGGCCCGCTGCTGTTCGCCGCCGGCGTCGTCATCGGCATCGTTGCGGCGCTGGTCGGCATCGGCGGCGGCAGCATGACGGTGCCGCTGCTGGTCTGGCTCGGCGTTGCGCCCGTGCGTGCAGTCGGCACCTCGGCGGCCTGTGGTTTCGCGATCGCCGTCGCAAGCGCGCTCGGCTTCGTCCATGGCGGCCATGCGGTCGCAAGCGACCTGCCGCCCGGAAGCCTCGGCTTCGTCTATCTGCCGGCTGTTGCCGGCATCGCGCTCGCGTCGATCGTCGTTGCGCCCCAGGGCGTGCGGCTCGCGCATGCGTTGTCCGGCGCGGCGCTCAAGCAGGTTTTCGCCGCGTTCCTCGTTGCGATGGGACTCGTCGTCGCATTCAGCGGTTGAGTCTGTCCGGCGCAGGCGGCAAACCTCCCGTCGAGCCCGTCCGGAGGCCGGTCTAGTCAAGTCCGGACAAAGTGTTTTACATTCCCGTAACTCCGCGTGCGGGTAACCGTAACGTGGAGATGCCCTGGAGCCTCACGCTCCGGTCGGGCCGTCAGGGGGGACGGCGTCGGCAGCGGCAATCGGGATGGCGAAGTCGGAGCGGGCGCTGCATGCGCCGTGGGGGCTTTGGCGCGCGCCAACCGGTGAATCCAACCGGTTTTCGGGACCATAACGGGAGTTACCGATGAAAGTGCTGCACCGTCACAAGCTCGCCCTGAGCATTCATGTCCTCACCGTGGCCCTGCTGGCCGGCGCCGCTCAGCCGGTACTCGCCCAGGGCGATCGCTCCGGCGACGACACCACCAAACTCGAAGCCGTCGAAGTGACGGGTTCGCGCATCAAGAAGGCCGAACTCGAAGGCCAGACGCCGGTGGTCACGATCACGGCGCGCGACATCGAAGCGACCGGCCTCGGCTCCATCGGCGACGTGATCCAGCGCCTTTCGGTCAGCGGTTCCTCGCTCAATACCAAATTCAACTCGGCCGGCAACTTCGGTTTCCCGGCGGACGGCGGCGGCGTCGGTTCGGGTTCGACGACGATCTCGCTGCGCAACATCGGCGCGAAGCGCACCCTGGTCCTCGTCGACGGCCTGCGCTGGGTCAATGAATCCTCGGGTTCCGGCGTTTCCGCCGCGGTCGACCTCAACACGATTCCGGCCAGCGCCGTGGAGCGCATCGAGATCCTGACCGACGGCGCCTCGTCGCTGTACGGCTCGGACGCGATCTCGGGCGTCATCAACATCATCACCAAGCGCAAGTCCGAAGGTCTCGGCGCCAATATTTCCTATGGCGACTATTCCAAGGACGGCGGCGAAACCACGACCGGCAACCTGTCGCTCGGCGGCAGCACCGATCGCCTCGACTTCTTCCTCGACATCAGCCACTACGAGCAGAAGTCGATCAGCTCGTCCGTCTGGGACCAGTCCTCGTTCCCGACGCCGGGCGCGGGGCTTGCCGGCGGCAGCTCGTACATTCCGTATACGCGCACGATCTTCACGACGCCGAACGGCGAAACCTACGGCGGTCTGTGCCCGGGCGGCGTCTGCAACATCGCCGCGAACGGCACGACGAACGGCGTGCAGCCATTCCCGGGCGGCTTCCACCGCTTCACGAATGCCGACCGCTTCAACTTCGCGCCGTACAACCTGCTGCTGACGCCGAGCACGCGCGACGGCCTGTTCGGCCAGGCGCGCTACAAGATCAGCGACAACGTCAGCTTCTATCTCAAGGGCAGCTACACCAAGCGCGAGTCGGTCAACCAGGCGGCACCGGAACCGATCGGCCTGGGCTCGGCGCTCAACACCAGCGACCTCGGCCTCGTCACCGGCGTCGACGCGACCAACCCGTACAACCCGTTCGGCTTCACGCTGGATCCGGGCAGCAATCTGATCGGTCTCGGCCGTCGTCCGGTCGAAGGCGGTCCGCGCATCTTCACGCAGGACGTCGACACGCGTTACTTCGCGACCGGCCTCGAAGGCAGTTTCGGCACCGCCGACCGCGACTTCTACTGGGACATCAACTACGTCAACAGCGACAACAAGGCGACGCAGACGGTCCAGGGCACCTACAACATCGCCCACATCCGCCGCGCGCTCGGTCCGGTTGCCGAATGCACCGCGCCCTGCGTGCCGCTGAACATCTTCGGCGGCCCGGGCTCGATCACGCCGGAAATGCTGAACTACATCAGCTTCATCGAGCAGGACCGCAGCGAGAACTCGCTCGAACTCTGGTCGGCCAACATCTCCGGCGACATCGTCGAAATGCCGGCCGGCTCGCTCGCTTTCGCGGCGGGTTACGAGCACCGCGAACAGGAAGGCTATTACACGCCGGACGCGATCGTCGTCGCCGGCGAAGGCAACGGCGTGCCCTCGCTGCCGACGCGCGGCCAGTACGACGTCAACGAGTATTACCTCGAACTCAATGCGCCGCTGCTCAAGGACGTCGCGGGCGCGAAGAGCCTCGATCTGTCGGTCGCTTCGCGCTACTCCGACTACTCGACGTTCGGCGGCACGACGAACAACAAGGTCGGCCTGCGCTGGCAGCCGACCGACGATCTGACCCTGCGCGGCACCTGGGCCGAAGGCTTCCGTGCGCCGTCGATCGGCGAACTCTACGGCTCGCCCGCGCGCTTCGACGCGACGATTTCCGATCCCTGCAACGGCGCGACCGGCCAGGCCGCGACGAACTGCATCGCGCAGGGCGTGCCGAATCCGGCGACGTTCGAGCAGGCCAACACGCAGATCTCCACGCGTACCGGCGGCAACATCAACCTGACGCCGGAAACCTCGAAGTCGATCACCGCCGGCGTCGTGTACAGCCCGAGCTGGGCCGAGAACACCGGCTGGTCGCAGAAGCTCGACTTCGACCTGACGTTCTGGAAGATCAAGGTCGAAGACGCGATCCAGGCACCGGACGCGCAGACCCAGCTCGACCGCTGCGTCGCGACGAACTCGCCGACGTTCTGCACCGGCATCGTGCGCGGCATCTCCGGCGACATCATCAGCTTCAACAACACGCTGACCAACCTCGGCACGATCGACACGCAGGGCTATGACATCGGCCTGAACTGGATGAGCCCGGACTGGGGCTGGGGCACGCTCGGCGCGTCGGTGTCGACGACGTATGTCGACAAGTACTCGGCCATCGCGAACGACACGGGCCTCGCCGAGCCGCTGACCGTCGGCATCGAAGTCGCCGACCGCGCGATCAACAAGTGGCGCACGACGGCGAGCCTGAGCTGGGCGTCGGAATCGTGGAGCGCCCGCTGGACCTCGCGCTACCTGTCGGGCCTGACCGAAAACTGCAATCCGGACCTCACCGCCGCCGGCGCGGTCTGCAGCAACCCGAACTCGGATCTGTCGGGCGGCACCAACCACCTCGGCGCGACGACGTTCCACGACTTGCGCGTGAACTGGAAGCTGCCGGTCAGCTTCGACTTCACCCTGTCGGCCGGCGTGAACAACATCTTCGGCAAGGATCCGCCGGTCTGCGTCTCGTGCTCGCTCAACGGCTACGACGCGGGCACCTATGACCTGCCGGGCCGCTACAGCTACGTCCAGGCCGGCGTGCGCTTCTAAGCGATCGTCGAGACAGTGGGGGAATCGCCGGGCCGCGCAAGCGGCCCGGTTTTTTTTGTGCGCGACTCGCGGCAATGCTTCCGGTGCGTCACGTTCAGGCACGCTGTCCGGCGCGCCACCATGACTTCCGGCTAGTGCAAACGGCCCTTGAGATGGTTGCGGTTTGTGCTAATTTGCTCACAAGGTTTCCCCCGGCAGTGCGGAGGTCGTCATGCGACCGAGTAAGCTGCAATTGTCTGTGTTGGCCCTGGCCTGTGCGTTTCCGCTGCTGGCCCCAGCGCAATCGGCCGCACCCGCGGCCGCATCCGCAAAAACCGACGCCGAGGTCGCCCTTGCCGTCGCCGATCTCGACCTCTATCAGCGCGGTCTGCAACTCGAAATCGATGCGTTGCGACAGGCGCAGCAGCGCCTTCAGTCCGCGCGCGAAGCGCGCGACGAAATCTCGGAAAGCGCGGCGCTGCAGCCGGTGCTGACGCGGCAGTACGAGCGCAATGTCGCGAAGGCGCTGAACGTCGAGCTGACCCGCTACCGCGACATCAAGCGCCGTCTCGGCGACATCCTCGTGCTCGGCGAATACATCGACCAGCTCAACGCGCAGCTCGATCAGCTGCATCAGAGCGGCATGAGCGCGAAGCAGCGTGCCGATCAGCGCAAGGCGATCGAGGAAGCGCGTGCGAAGGCGGTCGATCCGTACGCGCTGCTCGACGTCGCGGTGCGCGAAGCGCTGAAGCAGCGGGCCGATGCGCTCGTGCGGCTGCGCATCAACAACCGCGATCTCGTGCACGAGCTGACGAGTCGCTGAGAGGGGGCGGCGCGGTCCGCGCCTGCGGGCCGTCGCCGGCTCGGCAACGGCCGCGCATGCGGAACAGGTATCGCGCGCCGCGTCAGGCGGCGCGCCGCAGCTCCTGCTGCAGGCTGGTCGGCAGCGTCACGCTCGCGGCGACCGGCAGGTGATCGGAGAATGCTTGCGGCAATGTCCACAAGCTGTCGATCTGCAAACTTTCAGAAACGAGAATGTGGTCGATAGCGCGGCGCGGGCGCCAGCTCGGGAACGTCGGCGGCGGCGCGAGCGGCGGCACGAGCGAGGTCTTGCGGTAGAGCTCGCGCAATTCCGCGCTGTCCGCGGCGCAGTTGAGATCGCCCATCAGCACTGCGTGCGGCGCATCGGCCAGCAGTTCGGCGATGAAGCCGAGCTGGCGCATGCGGGCTTCGGGGCCGAGCGACAGGTGCGAGATGACGACCGTCAGCGCGTCGCTGCCGTTGCCGAAGCGCGCGAGCAGCGCGCCGCGGCCGGGAATGCGGCCGGGCAGCGGATGGTCGATGACTTCGGACGGTTCGATGCGACTGATCAGGCCGTTCGCCGACTGCGCGAGCCGCGACACGCGGCGATTCGGCTGATGACTCCAGTACGGAAAGCCCGCGGTCTCCGCGACGTACTGAGTCTGGTTCATGAAGCCCGAGCGCAGCGTTCCGGCGTCGGCTTCCTGCAGCCCGACCACGTCGAAATCTTCGATCGAGCGAGCGAGCGCTTCGAGATTCGCGCGCTTGCCCGGATGAGGCAGCCAGCTGCGCATGACGTAGTCGCTGTAGCGACCGACGCTCGCGCCGGCGACGATGTTGCAACTGAGCAGGCGCAGCCGTTCGATCGAGGGGCTGCTGCTGGGGGCGGAGCCGGGCGAGGCACTCATGGCGCGAGCCTATGCCGGTCGCGCCGGCCACCGCAAGCGACCTTGGTCGGATACGCGGCAGATCGAAACATCGGCGCGAGGAACGTGCGGCGTGGCGTTCGTTCCTCGCGCGATTCGACGTTGATTACTTCTTCTTTGCAGCGAGTTCTTTGTTGACCAGGAACAGCGCGAGTTCGACGGCCTGGCCCTGGCCGCCGGCCGAAGCCGCGTCGAGGCGATACTTGCCGTTGATCACGAGCGTCGGCGTGCTTTCGATCTGATAGGCCATCGCGCGTTCGCGGCCCTGGCTCAGATTGCCTTCGACGACGAACGACTGCGCCGTGCTCACGAAGTTCTTCGGATCGACGCCGAAGCCGGCGTAGAACCCCGCGAGGTCTTCGATCGAGCGCAGCGGCTTGTGATCGCGATGCAGCGCGTCGAACAGCGCCTGGTGCGTCTTGTCGAGCACGCCGAGCGACTGCGCGGCGTAGAACGCGCGGGCCAGCGGTTCCCACGACGGGTTGAACACGACCGGCATGTAATTGAACGTCACGCCGGCCGGCAGCTTGGCCTTGAGCTGGTCCGCGAACGGCTGGAAATGTGCACAGTGCGGGCACGCGTAGGAAAACACTTCGGTAACTTCGACCTTGCCGCTGGCCGGCGGCGTCGGCTTGGCGAGCACGATGTAGTGCTGGCCTTCCTTCCAGTCGGTCTTCGGCGCTGCCGCCTTGTCGTCCTGAGCGCCGCAGGCGCTGACGGCGAGGAGGCCGGCGAAGAGGAACATCAGTCGCTTGAGCATGGTGATCTCCAGAACGTCGAATTACTTGGCGGCCGCGGATTCCTGCGCGACCAGATGCAGGATGATGGCTTCGAGATTTTCCCAGCTGCCGGCGCTCTGGCCGTTCAGCCGGTACTTGCCGTTGACGATGAAGGTCGGCGTCGAGTCGACCTGGGTCGCCTTGATGTACGCCTCGGCCTTCTTCATCTTCGTGTTGATCGCGAACGAACTCGAGGTCGCGGTGAAATCGGCGGCCTTCACGCCGTATTTCTCGTAGAACTTCGCGACGTCTTCCATCGTCGGCGGCGGGTTCTTGATTTTGCCGTTGACGACGACGGCGAGCGAACGGCCGCCCCAGATCTCGGTGAACATGTCGTCGTGCGCCTTGTCGGCGACGCCGAGTGCCAGTGCCGTGTAGTAGCTGCGCTGGAACAGCGGCCACTGCTCGCCCTGGTTCCACGACGCCGGAACGTAGGTCATCACCGCGTTCGGCGGCAGCTTGGCCTTCAGATTCTTGACCTTCGGCGCGGCGGAGAAGCAGGCCGGGCAGCCGTAGGAGAACACTTCGGTCACTTCGACCTTGCCGGCGTGCTCGGTCGCCTGCGGCGGATCGATGCGGAAGTAGTGCTTGCCTTCCTGCCACGGGCCGCTCTGGGCCGACACGCTGGCCGCGGCGACGAGGCCGGCCAGGCCGAGGACGAAACGCTGGAACATCCGGATCTCCTGGTTGTGCCGCAGCCGTTGACGGCTGCGACGATCACTGCAAATCCGGAGCGTACGCGGGTTTGGCGGGCACCGGTGCAGTCGAGGGGCACAGACACGCCGGACCGGGGCGAGTTCACGCCGAGCGGCGCGGGTCGCGCCCGGCGTTCAACTGCCGGCCGACCGGCACTTACTTGGCGGCGGTCGTGACCGGCTTGGCCGTATGCAGGCCTTCGGCGTACGAAGCGACCGCGACCACATCCTGTTCGGTGAGACGCTTGGCGATGTCCGGCATGATCCTGGCGCGGTCGTCGTCGCCCCAGGTGGCGCCGTTCTGCCAGTCCTTGAGCTTGGCGATGACGTAGTCGGTCCACTGGCCGGCGATCTGCGGATAACCCGAACCCGGATTGCCGCGGCCCGACGGGCCGTGGCACGACATGCAGGCCGGAATGCCGCGCTTGACGTCGCCGGTGCGCCAGAGCTGTTCGCCGCGCGCCTTCAGCGCCTCGTCGCCGTTGCCGGCGGTGGCCTGCTTCGTCGCGAAATGGGCGCCGAGATCGTGCATGTCCTGCTCGGTCAGCGTCGAGGCGAAGCCGAGCATGATCGCGTTGTTGCGCTGGGTCGACTTGAACAGCGCGAGCTGGCGCGCGATGTAGTCGGCCTGCTGCCCGGCGATCTTCGGGTACTGCTTGTCGGTCGAGTTGCCGTCGGGACCGTGGCAGGCGCCGCAGGCGGCGGCCTTCGCCTCGCCGGCCTTGGCATCGCCGACGACAGCATGGGAAGCGGCCGTTTCCGCCTGGACCGAACCCACTGCGAGCAAGCCCGCCAGAGCAACTACGCGCCGAAAACTCATTACACTCGACTCCACTAGGCTGGAAACGTGGCCATCCCCGGCGGGCAGACGCTGGCGGGGGACAGAAAACCGCCGAATTGTACCAGCGCCCCCCAGACGGTCAAACGCCTGCCGCGCGTTCTCCCGTCCGAGTTTCCAGAGCCGACCGCATGTCCGATTCCCTGTTCCGCCGCGCGCGCTTTCGTCTTGCCGCGCATGAACTGCGCCAGCTTCCCGCCGATCGCGGCGCCGAAGTCGCGTTCGCCGGCCGCTCCAACGCCGGCAAGTCGAGCGCCCTGAACCGCATCTGCGACCAGGTCGGCCTTGCGCGCACATCCAAGACGCCCGGACGCACGCAGCAGCTCGTCGTGTTCGAGCTCGACGGCGACCGGCGCCTGATCGATCTACCGGGCTACGGCTACGCGAAAGTGCCGACTGCGCTGCGCGATCACTGGCGCGAACTCATCGATGCCTATCTGACCGACCGCCAGTCGCTGCGCGGCGTGGTCCTGATCATGGACAGCCGCCATCCGCTCAAGGACTTCGACCGGCTGATGCTGCAGTACTGTCGCGACATCGGCCTGCCGTGCCATGTGCTCATGACCAAGGTCGACAAGCTCTCGCGCGGCGAGGCGGCGCGCACGCTGCTGGCCACGCGCCGCGAAATGGCGTCGCTGTGTCCCGGCGCGACGATCCAGGCGTTCTCCTCGCTCGACAAGATCGGCATCGACGAGGCGCGTGCGGCGATCGCCGCGTGGCTCGCGGACGATGCCGCCGAGGCTCCGCCCGCCACCTGAATCGCCGCGGCCGCTCAGAGCGGCTTGCCGCCGAACTTGTGCGTGTACTGGACGAAGAACTGACGGCCGGTCGCGTCGAACCACGAGATGTCGTAGTACGGATAGCCCGTCGCCGTCGGATCGCGCGGCGGCATCTTGTCGAACAGGTTCGTCACCGCGAGCGAGAGCTGCGAGCGCTCGCTGAAGCGGTACTGCAGCGATGCGTTGTAGCGATAGGTCGCGCCGAGCCACGCACTGCCGCCGTCCTCGGGGTCATAGACCTCCGACACCGAATCGGAATTCGGCAGGCGGCCCAGGCGCTCGCCGTGCAGCGTCGCGGTCCAGCGGTCGCGCTCCCAGCTGATGCTCGCGCTGGCTTTCGTGCGTGGAAGGTCGAAGCCGCTGTTGACGGCGAACTGGTCGTCGACCGGATCGCCGTCGTACTGCTGGCTTTCGTGACGCCGCACCCAGGTGTAGTTGCCGCTGAAGCGGAACAGGCCGAGCGCGGTTTCCAGCCGGTAGTGCGTGCTGAAATCCAGGCCGCTGGTGCGCTCGCGCGCGATGTTGATCGGATTGACGGAGACGCCGTACAGCCCGCCGTCGTTCGAGCGCCGCACGCGCGCCAGCGCATCGATGCAGGTCGGTGACGACGGATCGACCGGCGTGCCGTCGACGCGCGTGCCGATGCGGCAGCTCGCCTCGTCCTGCAGCACGCCGTCGATGCGCAGATCCTGCACCTGATTGCGCAGATCGATGTCGAAATAGTCGAGCGAGAAATCGAGCGTTGGCAGCGGCGAGAACACGAAGCCCGCGGTATACGCTTTGCTCGTTTCCGGCTGCAGCCGGCGATTGCCGGTGCGCGTCACGATCACGGCCTCGTCGCCGAAGGAACAGTCGGTGACGTCGATTTCCGGCTCTTCGGTGCGGCAGCGGTAGTAGTCCGCGCCCGACGATTCGACGTTGCCTTCGCCGGCGAACACGTAGTGCAGATCCGGCGCGCGGAACGCCGTGCCGTAGGAACCGCGTACGAGCAGCGCGTCGAGCGGCCGCCATTCGAGTCCGCTGCTCCAGGTGAGCTTGTCGATCGAATGGCCGTCGTAGCGATACTGGTCGTAGCGTGCCGCCGTGCTGAGATTCAGCGAGTCGAGCAGCGGCAGGCGCAGTTCGCCGGCGGCGGCCCAGCGGTCGCGACTGCCCGAGCCGTCGGAATCGCGCCAGCTGTAGTAGTAATACTGCGTCGCGAGCGGATCGGGATTCAGATCGTATGCCTGGTTGCCCGCTTCGATCGTGCCGGAAAAACCCGCGTCGCCGGCCGGCAGCGCGAACAGTTCCGGATTCGTCATCGTCAGCGACAGCGTGTCGGTGCGCGACTGCGGCGTGTAGGTCGTGCGCGCGGCGATCGACTCGTATTCGGCGCGCGTCAGCGGCGCGTACAGGCGCGCCGGATCGGCGTTGAAGATCGGAAAGCCGTCATCGTCGACGCCGAGCTGCGGACCGAGAAACAGCGCGTTCGCGCGCTCGGCGACGATCTGCGGCCAGCTGATCGTCGAGCGGTACTGCGAATGGCTGAGCGCCGCTTCCCAGTCCCAGGCTTCGCCGAGACGTCCGTTGAAGCCCGTGCTCAGGCTGAAGGTCTTCTGCCGGTTGCGGATCATGCCGCGTTCGAGGCCGCCCATTTCTTCGGGCGAAAACTGGCGCTGCCAGTATTCGACGTCGCCGGTGGCGTCGTTGTAGAAGTAGCCTTCCTCGTTGCCGTCGGGCGCCTGGTAGCTCCACTGCGTCACGTCGCGAAACATCGCCACGTCGTGATAGCCGAGCTGCAGGTCGGCGAACCACTCGACGTCGTTGTCGAACGAATAGCCGAGCGACGCGTAGCCGTTCGCGCCCTTGCGCCGGCTCGTCATCGTGCCGTAGCCGATCGCGCGGTCGGTGCCGCAGTAGTAGCCGTCCTCGCCGTCGATGCCCCAGCCCGGCCGCGACGCGTAGAACGTCGAGCCGTCGTTGAGCTGCGACAGCCCGGCGCAGGTCGCCGCACCCGGGTCGAGGTATTCGTCATACCAGTTCGTGCGCAGGAACGCGCGGCGCGGCGCGCGCGAACGCTCGGTCGGCGCGTCGAAGGTCGAATCCTGCACGTCGCGCTGATAGGCCCAGAGCGGGCGCTGCGAAATCAGTTCGAGTCCGTAGATCGCGCGAAATCGGTCGTTGTCGAAACCTCCCGAAATGCTGAGATTCGCCGACTCGCCGCCGCCGCGCTCGGTGTCGCCGAGGCGCAGGTCGATCGTTGTGCCGTCGGCGCGCTTTTTCAGGATGAAGTTGACGACGCCGGAAATCGCATCCGAGCCGTAGATCGCCGACGCGCTGCCGGTCAGGATTTCGATCCGCTCGACCATGCCGAGTGGAATGTTGGAAATATCCGTAAAGTTGCTGCGGCCCTTGAACGGCATCGGAAAGTCGGCGATGCGGCGGCCGTTGACGAGCACCAGCGTGTGATTCGGGCCGAGCCCGCGCAGGTCGACCTGCTGCGCCCCCGGCGAGAAGTCCGCGCCGCTCGGCGACTGCTGGCTCTGCGTCTCGCCGCCGTTCTGCGTCATCGCGCGCAGCACTTCGGGCACGGTCGTGAAGCCGTTCGCCTTGATTTCCTGCGCCGTGATCACGCTGATCGGCGCCGGCCCTTCGATCTGCGCGCGCGGAATGCGCGAGCCGGTGACCTGCACGCTCTCGAGTTCGATGACCGGGCGTTCGGCGGCGGCCGTGGTCGCCGCGGCCGGCGGCGTCTTCGCCGCGGGCTGCGGCTGACGCACGATGACCATCGCGCCCGACGCATCGCGCCTGACGCCGTAGCCGCTGCCGCGCAGCAGACGTTCGAGCGCATCGCCGGCCGTCATCGTGCCTTTCGCGCCGTCGGTGCGCAGGCCCTTGAGTTCGTCGGCCGAATACACGAACTGCGCGCCGGACTGGCGCGCGAGCACGTCGAGCGCGGTGACGAGATCGCCCGCGGGAATGTCGACCGGCTCGGCCTCGAGCTGCGCCTGTGCGGACAGCGCCGCGCTGCAGGCCAAGGCCAGTACAAGTTTCCGCAGCGTCTTGCGCATCGTCGTCCCCCTGGAAAGGCGCACCCCGGCGCCTGCGCGAGTCATGACGAACGACGCGGAGGAATCCCGCCCGTTGCGATCACCGGCTGTAGAGGACGATGCGATCCGCTTCGCGCACCGCGCGCACGGGTACGGCCTGCTCCAGCAGATTCGCGAACACCTCGGCGTTGGACCAGCGGAAGCTGCCGCCGATGCGCAACTGCGCCGCGCCCGCATCGCCGATCACGAGCGGCCGCGTGTTGTAGCGATTGAACTCGGCGACCGCCACCGCGAGCGGCGTGTCGAGAAACACGACGAAGCCGCGACGCCAGTCGAGCGCGCGTTCCGCATCCGCGATGGAACCGGCGCGCACGAGCACGCCGCCGGCCGTGGCCACGGCGCTGCTGCCGGCCGGCAACAGCGTCACCGGCTGACTGCGGCCGTCGCCCGGATCGGATTCGAGCCGCACCGTGCCTTCGCTGACGACGACACGCACGTCCTCGCCGTCGCGGCGCACCGAGAAGCGCGTGCCGACCGCGACGATGCGGCGCGAGCCTGCCTGTACCGCGAACGGACGCGACGCATCCTTCGCGACGTCGAAATAGGCTTCGCCGCGGCGCAGATCGACGTTCCGCCCGCGCCGTGACAGCGCGACGTCGATCGCGCTGTCGCTGCTCAGCGTCGCGGCCGAGCCGTCGGCCAGCGCGATCTCGCGCAGGCTGCCGACCGTCGTGCGATAGGCCGCGGGCGTGACGTGGTCGAAGCGCTGCCAGCCCCACAGCGCCGCGATCGATACGAGCGCAACGAGGAGCGCGGCGGCGAATGCGCGGCCGCGGCGCGGCGCAGGTCGCCGTGCCGAGGCGCGGCGTGAGCGCACGCGCACCGGCACGAGCTCCGCTTCGTGTGCCGTGGCCGGCTGCAGCCCGAACGGCGCCTGCGACCAGCGTCCGCGATGCGGCAGTTCGCCGGCCGGTACGCCGGCGCCGAGTGCCTTTAGCCGTCCGAATTCATTCCACGCTGCTTCGAGACGCAGGAACGCGACCCGATGCGCCGTCGCTGCGGACAGCCAGGCATCGAGCGCCGCCGTGTCGGCCGGCGACCAGTCGTCGGCGTCCCGGCGTGCCAGCCACTCGGCGGCATCGTGCTCGATCTGTCTGCTGTCTGCGTTCATTGCTTGCGTACTTACTCCAACCGGCCTGCGCCGCGCCGCTTCACGCCGCGGCCGGCGGACTTCGGCGCCGGCGATCGGCCGTGGTAGTGCTCGGCCAGCAGGCGCATACCCTTGGCGATCTGTTTTTCGACGGCCTTCTCGCTGATGCCGAGCTTTGCCGCAACCGTCTTCTGAGGCAGTTCTTCGACGCGGCGCAGCCAGACGATCTGGCGGCAGCGTTCCGGCAACCGGTCGAGCGCGGCGGCGAGATGCTTGAGGATCTGCCGCGCGCCGAGCCGGTGCTCGGGCGAAACCTCGTCCACCAACAAGACGTTCAAGGACTCGAAATCACCCGCCGGCTCGATCGACACGATGCGCCCGCGACGCAGCCGGTCGGTCATCAGGTGCCGCGCCGTGGCGAACAGGAACGACTTCGGCTGCTGCGGCAGTGATCTGGCGGCGGCCTCGTAGACGCGCACGTAGACCTCCTGGCGCAGGTCATGCAGATCGTCGGTCTGCGACCAGCAGCGCCGCAGGTACTGCACGAGGGCGGCCTCGTGCACGAGGATTTCGCGAACGAACCAGTCGTCGAGTGGATTGTCCATCGCGCGACGATAGCTCATCACCGCAGGCGTTGCGGGACCTGGTTCACGACCTTGGTCGACGTAGGGATATTCGCCGCTGCTTCGTCCTCAACGCCATTCGCCTGCCGGAGAGCCGCGATGCGCCGCTTCGTGTTCCTTGTCCTCGCGCTCGGCCTGTCCTTCGCCGCCGTCGCGGCGGCCGCGCCTGTCGGGAATCCCGCCGCCGACGCCGGCTATCGCTACTACGAGATCGGCGATCCGGCCGCCCCGCGGCCGCGGCCCACCGCGTTCGGCCTGCTGCTCGTCGGCGGCGGCGACTGGCCTTACGACGGCTTCCGCTGGTTCATCGAACGCGCCGGCAACGGCCGCATCGTGATCCTGCGCGCGTCCGGCGACGTTGAAGCGCAGAACGAATTCTTCAACGACATCGGCGGCATCACCGCCGCGCAGACGCTCGTGTTCAGCGATCGCCGCGCGGCGAGCGACCCGCGCGTGCTCGGGATCGTGCGCGGCGCCGACGGCCTGTTCCTGGCCGGCGGCGACCAGGCCAACTACGTGCGGTACTGGAAAGACACGCCGCTGGCCAAGGCCATCGACGATCACGTGCGCGCCGGCAGACCGCTCGCCGGTACGAGCGCCGGACTCGCCGTGCTCGGCGCCCATGTCTACGGCGCGCTCGACGGCGGCAGCCAGACCTCGCGCGACGCGCTCGCCGATCCCGCCGGTCCGACCTCGACGCTGACCGGCGATTTCCTGCACCTGCCGTTCCTCGACGCGGTCATCACCGACAGCCACTTCGGCCGGCGCGAGCGGCAGGGACGCCTGATCGCGTGGCTCGCGAAGCTCGCGCACGAACGCAGACAGCCCGACGTCGCCGGACTCGGCGTCGACGAATACACGGCGCTCGCGATTTCGGGTACCGGGGAATCGCGCGTGTTCAGCGGCAACGGCGGCCACGTCTGGCTGTTCCGTCCGTTACGAGCGGCCGATGTCTATGCACCCGGCAAGCCGCTAAGCTTCCGCGCCGTGCCCGTCGTCGGGCTCGGCACCGGCAGCGTGCTGCATCTGCCCCAGTTCCGCGTCGAGCAGCCGGCGTTTCACGCGGTCTATGACGTCGAGGCGGGGAAGATCAGGCGGATGGAGAAGAACTAGGGTAAGGAACGAGAGAACGAGTTCCTTCACGGCGCAGCCGTCGAGCTGCGTTGTCCGCCGGTTGTCATCTCATTTTCTCTATTTATCAGAGTGCGCAAATGGCAAATATCCTATCTGGCCTCGCCGCAACGCCGCTGCTCATGGCCGCGACGCTCGCCGGCGCGGCCGAGACGCCCGCGGCGAAGACCGTGCTCGTGATACATGCCGGCGCCGGCGTCGAACGAGCGACGATGCTGCCCGGCGAGGAAAAGTCGGCGCGCGCCGCGCTCGAAGCCGCGCTGCGCGCCGGACATGCGGCGCTGGCGGCCGGCAAGCCCGCGCTCGATGCAGTCAGCGCGGCGATCGTCGTGCTCGAGGACGCGCCCGAGTTCAACGCCGGCCGCGGCGCCGTGTTCACGCACGACGGAAAGAACGAACTCGACGCGGCGATCATGGACGGTGCGACGCGCCGGGCCGGCGCGATCGCCGGCGTGCAGCGCATCAGGAACCCGATCGCGCTCGCGCGCGCGGTCATGGAAAAATCGCCGCACGTGATGATGACGGGCGCGGGCGCCGAAGCGTTCGCGGCGAGCATCGGCATGACGTTCGTCGATCCGTCGTACTTCCACACCGAGAAGCGCTGGAAGCAATTGCAGAAAGCGCTGCGCGCCGAAAAGGACGGCAAGGCGCAGGTCGACGTCGAGACCGCGAAGCATTTCGGCACCGTCGGCGCCGTCGCGCTCGACGCGAAGGGACGACTCGCCGCCGGCACCTCCACCGGCGGCATGACGAACAAGCGCTACGGCCGCGTCGGCGATTCGCCGATCATCGGCGCGGGCACCTATGCGAATGCGCGCTGCGCCGTGTCCGGGACGGGCTGGGGCGAGTTCTACATCCGTGCGGTCGCCGCGTACGACATCTGCGCGCGCGTCGAATATGCCGGCCAGAGCGCGCGCGAAGCAGGCGAGGCCGTGATCAATCGCGAAATCCCGAAAGCCGGCGGCGACGGCGGCGCGATCGTGCTGACGAGCGACGGCAACTTCGCGCTGCCGTTCAACACGGAGGGCATGTACCGCGGCTGGATCGGCGCCGACGGCGTGCCGCACGTCGCGATCTACGAGGAAGACGAACTCGCCGAACCGTAGGTTGCGCTGAGCCGAAAGGCGAAGCGCAACATCGAGGTCGTCGCTTCCGGCGAATGTCGGGCGGAGGAGATGCGCGTGCTTCGTCTTGAGGCGGCGCCGCAAGCGTTTCCTCGGTTACGGGTTCATTGCTGCGGAATCACCGCGATGTTGCGGTTCGCCTGCGGCTCAGCACAACCAGCGTCGGCTCACCATTTCAACAGCCCGAGCACGATCTCGATGACGATGAGCACGACGATCGCGACTTCGAGCAGTTCGGCGCGGCGGCTCGACGCTTCGTCGTAGAGCGCGGTGTACGTGTCGCGCACGATCGCGAGCTTGCGGTCGACCGCTGCGGCGACGGTCGGCACGCGGAACAGGGTCAGGGCCGACGAATAGATGCGCGCGAGATAGACGTCCTCGGTGACCTTCAGCGCGTTGTCGATCTTTCCGGTCAGCTCGGTCACTTCGGCGACGAGCGTGTGCAGTCGGCGCGCGAGGTGCGCGAAATGGCGCGCTGCGAGCAGGCCGCGCGCGTGGCGCGCGTGCTCGACCGCGTCGTACATCCGCGGCAGCTCGGCGTCGAGCAGTTCGTCGTAGTAGCGCAGTTCGAGCAGCTGCGCGTTCGCGACCTCGATCACGTCGACGACATCCGACTCGTCGCGCGGCTCGACGATGAACGCGCGGTCCCAGGTCAGCGCGACGAGATCGTCGGCGTAGTAGGAAAAGCGCTGCCGCAGCAGATCGGTGCGCGCACCGTCGGACAGCTCGCGCGTTTCGCCGGACAGCAGCGGCGCGAGATCGATCCGGCTCGTCAGCTCGCGCGCGGTCAGCGCCTGATCGAACTCCTGCACGACGATCAGCAGATAGTCCTCCTGCAGCCGCTCGGCCGCCGGCCGCGTCAGTGCAGAGGCGAAGCGCTGCACGTTCTGCTCGCAGAGCGCCGACCAGAGCGGCGCGCCCGACGCCGGTCCGAGCTCGCGGTCGACCGCGCGGCTCAGCTGCACGAGTCCGTCCCAGGCGCGCTCGCCGACCGGCACCGCGATCGCGAGCGTCATCGCGCCGAATTCGTAGAAGCTCGCGCTGACCGCGCAGTCCAGCGTCTCGCCGTCGAATGCGAACGTCAGCGACGGCAGCGCGACGACGACCGGCGGCACGCCGAACGCGACGGCCTTGGCCGGCG
>NZ_DATIGT010000004.1:0-9161 GCF_035481375.1 Tahibacter sp. | reverse complement strand
CTCGGGTGAGCCCGCCGGCAGGCGCCGCGCAACCCGCGCAACGAAAAACGGCTCCGCAAGGCGGAGCCGTTTGTCTTCGTGCGCCGGTGCGGGCGGTTATTGCGCGCGGACCTGCTCGACGACATTGTTCTTGCCACTGACCTTGGTCGCGGGCTTCGGACGGTCTGCCGGCGGCCAGGTCACCTTGTTGTTGTCACCGTTCACGGTGATCTGCGCGGCGAGCGACTGCACGTCGACGACGTTGCCCGAGCCCTGCACGAGAATCGAATTGCACGGACCGCGCGTCTCGATGCGGTTGTCGTTGCCGACGAACTGCACGTCTTCCATCTCGGTGCAGTAGTGCTCGAATGTCGAACCTTGCTTGCCGACGGTCTGCTTGCGGCCGAGGTCGGCAGGCGCTTCAGCAGCCAGTGCGGTGAACGACAGGGTGCTCAGGGCGAGCAGCAGACCGATACGCGGAAACTGGAACATGGCGAACCCCAGGGTCGAAATCCGCGCCCAGTATAGTCGCGGCCCGCGATGGTCCAGGCTGCGCACCGCCCTCGCGATGCCGAGCGGCAGGATTCCGCCGTTCAGCGGCAGCGCGGCGGCGCGAAAGGTCGGCCGGCGGGCCGGTCAGGCGTCCTCGTCGGGTGGCGCCGGCGCCGCGGCGCCGGCCACCGGCAGCGTGATGCGGATCGTCGTGCCGGTGCCATCGTCGCCGGGCAGGGCTTCGACCGACCCGCCGTGCGCGCCGATCATGCCCTGGCAGATCGACAGCCCGAGCCCGGTGCCCTGCTTGCCGCGATCGCCGCGCTCGACGGAGTAGAACATGTCGAAGATGCGGCTGCGTTCCTCCGGAGGAATGCCCGGCCCCGCGTCGACGATGTCGATGCGGACTTCGCCGCCGGCCGCCTCGGCGCGCACGCGCACCGGCGCGCCGGGCGGAGAGAACTTTGCCGCATTTTCCAGAATATTGAAGATCGCCTGCTCGATCAGCGCCGGATGCACGTACAGCAGCGGAAGCTCGCCCGCCGGCGCGTCGCGTTCCACGCGCACGTCGGGAAACAGCTTGCGCAGGCGCAGGATGCCCGAACCGATGATTTCGTCGATCGCGACCCAGTCGCGCGCGAGCTTCAGCGTACCGTGGCCCAGGCGCGTCATGTCGAGCAGATTCTGGATGTAGCGATCGAGACGCTGTCCTTCCGACACGATGCCGTCGAGCAGCTCGCCGCGCTCGGCGTCCGACACGCGCGAACCGTAGCGCTGCAGGCTCTCGGCGGAACCCAGCATCGCGGCGAGCGGCGAACGCAGGTCGTGCGAGACGGATGCAAGCAGCGCCGCGCGCAACCGCTCGGTCTCGCCCTGCACGCGCGCGCTTTCGAGTTCGTCGGCGAGCCGCGTGCGCATCAGCGCCTGCGCGATGTCGTGTGCGATCGCCTGCAGCAGATCGCGCCGCTGCGGCGACAGCACGGTTTCCTCGGCCTCGAAGCGGATCGCGACGACGCCGAGGCGAACGCCGTCCTCGCTGAGCGGCAGCAGCCAGCAGGTCGCCGCGTTCAGCGTGTCGGTATAGCGGCCGGCCGGCTGTTCGTGGCTCAGCGCCCAGTCCGCCGCGGCGCGATCGGTCATGCCGAGTTCCAACGCGGACGGCACTGCTGCGGCGACGGTGAGCGTGCCGGTCGCGGCGTCCGGCATGAGCACGGCGACGTCGGCGCCGACCGCCTGCGCCAGCGTCCGCGCGCCGATGCTCGCGACCTGGCCCGCGTCCGCCGCGGCCGTGAGTTCGCGTCCGAGCCGTCCGAGAATGCCGGCATGTGCATTCGCCTCGCGGAGCATCTGCACCTGCAGCGACAGCCGCGTCGCGAGCCGCGAGCAGATCAGCGCCGTCGCGAGAAACAGGATCACGGTCAGCGCATCGCCGCCGTTCGCGATCGCGAGCGTGTAGCGCGGCGGCGCAAAGAAAAAGTTGTAGCCGAGAAAACAGACCACCGCGCTGAAAACGGCCACGCTCATGCGCGAACGCGCGGCGACGACGAGCACAGCGACCGTGAACAGCTGCGCGAGATTCGGCACCGACAGCACGCGGTCGGCCAGATGTGCGAGCACGAGCGCCGCGAGCGACACGAGCAGCGCAAAACCGTAGTCGCGCAGCGGCGCCCTGTTCGGCTGCTGCAGCGCGCGGCGCGAGCGCGCCCGCGCGACCGGCGTCGCGACGATGGTCAGTTCGAAATGCGCGCCGCGCATCAGCAGCTGCTGCGTCAGCGTGCGGTTGAACAGCCGCGCGAACGGCCGTTCGCGCGTGCGGCCGATGACGATGGCCGCGACGCTGTTGCGCGCGGCGTAGCCGAGCAGTTCGTCGACGACGTCGACGCCGCGCAGGATCTCGGTCGAGGCGCCGAGACGGCGCGCGAGGCGCAGCGCGGCATCGAGGCGCTCGCGGTGCGCCGCGTCGCCGCTGCTGCGGCCCGAATCGACATAGGCGACGGTCCACGGCGCATGCCGGCGCTCGGCGATGCGCCGCGTGACGCGCACGAGATAGTCGCTGTTCTCGCTGCCGTCGATCGCCGCGAGCACGCGGCGGCGCACCGGCACCGGTCCGCTGCCCTGCGCGACCTGATACTCGCGCAGGTCCGCGTCGACGCGGTCGGCGACGGCCTGCACCGCGAGCTCGCGCAGCGCGGTCAGATTCGACGCGGTGAAGAAGCGCTCGAGCGCGCTCGCCGCGAGTTCCGGCAGATAGACCTTGCCCTGGCGCAGGCGCGCGATCAGCTCGCGCGGCGGCAGGTCGATCAGGACGACATCGCTCGCGCGGTCGAAGAACGCGTCCGGCACGGTTTCACGGACGCGCACGCCGGTGATCTGCTGCACGACGTCGTTGAGGCTTTCCAGGTGCTGAATGTTGACCGTCGTGTAGACGTCGATGCCGGCGGCCAGCAGTTCCTCGATGTCCTGATAGCGCCGCTCGTGCCGGCTGCCCGGCACGTTGCGATGCGCGAGCTCGTCCACGAGGATCAGCGGCGGCCGTCGCGCAAGTGCGGCGTCGACATCGAATTCGTCGTGCGCGCGACCGCCGGGAGCGCCGCCGCGGCGCGGCAGCAACTCAAGCCCGTCCAGCAGCGCCTCGGTCTCCGCCCGCCCGTGCGTCTCGACGAGGCCGACGACGACGTCGACACCCTGGCGCTTGAGCTCGCGCGCCGCCGACAGCATCGCGAATGTCTTGCCGACGCCGGGCGCCGCGCCGAGAAATACCTTGAGCTGTCCGGCCTGCTCGCGCTCGATCCGGTCGAGCAGCGCGTCGGCTTTCGCGCGGCGCGGGTCGTTGTCGGTGGGTTCGGGCATTGCCTTCAGCCGGGAATCGGGAATGGGGAACCGGGAACAAGGCGCGCCGGTTGGAACGCTCCCCTTCAAGCGGGAGGCATGAGTGGGGATGGGTTTCGCCTTCCCGTTCGCGCAACGAGACGGCTTCCTTTACACCAATCTGCGCTACGCAGCAGCTTCATCGCTTCGCCCCGCGCTCGTCCAGCGCAAGATTCAACTCGAGCACATTCACACGCGGCTCGCCGAGCACGCCGAGCGTACGCCGCTCGGTGCGTTCGTGGATCAGCGCGTTCACCGCGTCGACCGGAAGTCCGCGCGCCTTCGCCACGCGCGCCGCCTGCAGCCGCGCGGCGGCCGGCGACAGATGCGGATCGATGCCGGAACCGGACGCAGTCACGAGTTCGCCCGGGATGTCCGCGGGCGCCGCGCCTTCGCGCACTGCGACGGCCGCCGAGTCCGCCGCCATGCGCTCGCGCAGCGCCGGGTTGCTGCTCGCGAGATTGCTGCCGGACAGCGCGGTCGGATCGTAGTTCGCCGCCGACGGACGCGGCCGGAAATAGCGCACGTCGGCAAACGGCTGCGCGACCAGCGCCGAGCCGACGACGCGCCCGTCGAGTTCGACGAGGCTGCCGTTGGCCTGGTGCGGGAACAGCACTCCGCCGAGCACCGTCGCGACCGCGGGATAGACCAGGCCGCAGAGCACGATGAACAGCGCGCTGCCGGCCAGCGCCGGCCGCATGCCGCCGCCGGTGTCGTCGAGTTCCGAAGTGTACTTTGCGGTTTTCATGACATTCTCCATGAGCGGCTCAGCGCGCGCCGGCGACGGCGGCGAGCAGCAGGTCGATCAGTTTGATCGCGACGAACGGCAGCGCGACGCCGCCGACGCCGAACACGAGCAGATTGCGGCGCAGCAGCGACTCGGCACTGCCCGGCCGGAACGAGACGCCGCGCAACGCCAGCGGAATCAGCGCCGGAATCACGAGCGCATTGAAGATCAGCGCGGCCAGCACGGCGTTGACCGGCCCCGACAGCCGCATGACGTCGAGCGCCGCCATGCCGGGAATCGCCGCGACGAAGATGGCCGGAATGATCGCGAAGTATTTCGACACGTCGTTGGCGAGCGAGAACGTGGTCAGCGCACCGCGCGTGATCAGCAGCTGCTTGCCGATCTCGACGACCGACAGCAGCTTGGTCGGATCGGAATCGAGGTCGACCATGTTGCCGGCTTCCTTGGCCGCCTGCGTGCCCGAGTTCATCGCGAGCCCGATGTCGGCCTGCGCGAGTGCCGGTGCGTCGTTCGTGCCGTCGCCGACCATCGCGACGAGGCGGCCCGCCGCCTGCTCGGCGCGGATCCGCGCGAGCTTGTCCTCGGGCCTGGCTTCGGCCAGGAAATCGTCGACGCCGGCCTCGGCCGCGATCGCGGCGGCCGTCAGCGGGTTGTCGCCGGTGATCATGACGGTGCGCACGCCCATCGCACGCAGCCGCGCGAAACGCTCGCGCACGCCATGCTTGACGACGTCGGCCAGCGCGACGACGCCGAGCACGCGGCTGCCGTCGGCGACGACGAGCGGCGTCGCGCCGCCGCGCGCGACGCGGTCGACGGCCGCGTCGAGATCCGCCGGCACGGCAACCTGACGCGCTCGCGCCCAGTCCACGACAGCCGTCTTCGCGCCCTTGCGGATGACGCGGCCGCCGTCGAGGTCGACGCCGGACATGCGCGACTCGGCGCTGAACGGCAGGAACGTCGACGCGCCCGTGTCTGCGGCGACCGTGCCCTGCGCCTGCGCGAGTGCGACGATCGATTTGCCCTCGGGCGTGGGATCGGCCAGCGAAGCGAGCAGCGCAGCCTCGCGCAGATCCGGGCCGCGCGCGCCGCCGACCGCGATGAACTCGGTCGCACGGCGATCGCCAAGCGTGATCGTGCCGGTCTTGTCGAGCAGCAGCGTGTCGATGTCGCCGGCCAGCTCCACGGCCTTGCCGGATTTCGCGATCACGTTCGCTTCGAGCGCGCGATTCATGCCGGCAATGCCGATCGCGGGCAGCAGCCCGCCTATCGTCGTCGGAATCAGGCAGACCAGCAGCGCGATCAGCACGACGGCGTCGATATGGACGCCGGCAAATTTGCCGATCGCCGGCAAGGTCACGACGACGATCAGGAACACCAGCGTCAGCGCGGCCAGCAGCACGGTCAGCGCGAGCTCGTTCGGCGTCTTCTGCCGCTGCGCGCCTTCGACGAGCGCGATCATGCGATCGAGAAAGCTCTCGCCGGGCTGCGCCGTGACGCGCACCTTGATTTCGTCGGACAGCACGGTCGTACCGGCGATCACGCCCGAACGATCGGTGCCCGCCTCGCGCAGCACCGGCGCGGATTCGCCGGTCACCGCCGCCTCGTTGACCGAGGCAACGCCTTCGACGATCTCTCCGTCGGCCGGAATCTGCTCGCCGGCGCCGACCACGACGATGTCGCCGGGACGCAGCTCCGTCGCCGGAAGACAGTCGAACTGCCCGTTGCGCCAGCGTCGGCCGACAAGCTGCGACCGCGCCGTGCGCAGGCTCGCGGCCTGGCCGCGGCCGCGCGCCTCGGCGACGGCTTCGGCGAAGTTCGCGAACAGTACGGTCGCCAGCAGGATCAGCGCGACGACGGCCGTGTACAGCCACGGCTTTCCGTTCGCGACGGCCTGCGCCGACAGCGCGGCGACGACGACGGTGCCGACGAGCACGACGAACATCACCGGGTTCTTCATCGCCGTGAGCGGCGCGAGCTTCGCGAACGCGTCGCGCGCGGCTTCGCGCAGCGTCTGCGCGGTGAAGCGCGCCGCATGCGCCTTGATGCCATGACGGGAGGAGGTTTGCATGACGGGTTCGTCCCTCAGGAGTGGGCCAGCATCAACTGCTCGCCGACCGTGCCGAGCACGAGCACCGGCAGATAGGACAGCACGGTGACGAGCACGATGACGGCGATCATCGTCGCGCCGAACGTGACGCTTTCGATGTCGAGACTGCCGGCGGTCTGCGGCGCCTGGCGCTTGCGCGCGAGGCTACCCGCGACCATCAGCGGAATCAGCAGGCATGGATAGCGTCCGAGCAGCAGCACCGCGGACGCGGACAGGTTCCACCAATACGTGGCATCGCCGAGTCCCTCGAAACCCGAGCCGTTGTTCGCGTAGGCCGACGTGTACTCGTAGAACACCTGCGCGATGCCGTGCAGGCCCGGGTTGGAGTTGCCGGCGACGCCGGGAATCACGAGTGCGAGCGCGGTGAAGCCGAGGATCGTCAGGCTCTGCAGCACGACGAGGAACGACAGCAGCCGCACTTCGCCGGTTTCGAGCTTGCGCCCGTAGACCTCGGGCGTTCGCCCGATCATCAGCCCCGCGATGAAGATGCTGAGCAGCAGGAACACGAGGTGGCCGACGAGGCCGCAGCCGATGCCGCCCCAGATCGCATTGACGAGCATGTTCACCTGCGCGGCCGTGCCCGCGAGCGGATTCAGCGAGTCGTGCATCGCATTCACCGAACCGTTGGAGGTCTGCGTCGTGACCGCGGCCCAGAGCGCCGAGGCCGACGCGCCGAAACGCACTTCCTTGCCTTCGAGATTCGGGCCGGGCGCCGCGAGTCCCGCGGTCGCGGCGTTGGGTTGCCGCTCGGAATGGACGGACGCACCGATCGATGCCAGCGACAGCGTCGCCATCACGCCGAACACGAGCGGCGTGAGCCGGCGGCGTCCCGTGAAGGGTCCGAGCATGAACACGACCGCGATCGGCATCACGACGATCGCGATGAGTTCCAGCGCGTTGGCGAGCGGCGTCGGATTCTCCAGCGGCACGGCGCTGTTCGGTCCGTACCAGCCTCCGCCGTTCGTGCCGAGCTGCTTGGTCGCGACCATGGCCGCGACCGGCCCGACCGGAATGACCTGCTCGGTCATGCCCGCGCCCGGATCGAGCGGCCGCACGATCCGGGCGCCGGCGAACGTGCCCGGCACGCCGAGCATCGTCAGCGACAGCGCGAACAGCAGCGCAAGCGGCAGGAATACGCGCAGCGTGAGCCGCGTGACATCGACCCAGTAATTGCCGAGATCGCGCGCTTCGCCGTCACGCGCGGTCGCCGCGTTGCGTCCGCCGAACAGTCCGCGCAGCATCGCCGCGGCGATGCCGAGCCCCATCATCGGCGTCAGAACCTGCAGCGTGACGATGCCGACCATCTGCGACAGATACGACAGCTGCGCCTGCCCCGAGTAGTGCTGCTGATTGGTATTGGTCAGGAACGAAATCGCCGTATGCAGCGCGAGATCCCAACGCATGCCGGGCACGTGGTCGGGATTGAGCGGCAGCGTGTGCTGGAGCAGGAAGACGAGCCACGCGAACACCCCGAGCACGACGTTGCTCGCGAGGAATGCGAGCGCATAGCCGCGCCAGGTCATGCCTCGCTGCGGATCCACGCGCAGCAGCCCGTAGATCAGGCTTTCGACCGGCAGAAACATCGCGTCGGCGCGGCTCGCCTCGCCCTTGAGCACACTCGCGAGATAGCGGCCCAGCGGCCACGCGAGCGCCACCGACACGGCGAGCAACAAAATGACTTCAGCCATGGCGCGCTCCGGTCAGAACTTGTCCGGCCGCAGCAGTGCGACCAGCAGATATGCGCCGAGCACGACGCTCAGCAGCAACAGGAAAATCGTCGATGCGCTCATCGCGCCTCCTTCATGGAGCCGCCCGCGGGCGGCGCGGGGTCAGAAATTCCAGGCGGCCGCCGCCTCGACGCGGCTGCCGGCGACGCCGGGAAACAGCCGCTTCGCGCCGTCGCTGGTCCAATGCGCCGACGCGCGCAGGTCGGCGCGACCGATCGTGTAGATCGCCGACACCTGCGCGCGGCGGTAGTTGTCGTCGTAACCGTCGAGGTCGTAGTTCGCGGCCACCGTTTCGATGCGAAATGTGTCGCTCAGCGGGAACTTCGCGCCGACTTCGGCATAGACGCCGCGGCCGCCGCTCCCGAGCGCGTTCTCGGACCAGCCGAGCATCGCCCACCAGCGCTGATCGAGCGTCAGCGCCGCGATCACCTCGTTGTAGTCGAGATCCAGCGGCGCCCGCGTCCCCGGATACGTGAAGCGCGTGAGGTTGATGTCGAGGTTCCAGCGCCGCGCCAGCGTGCGGTTCCAGCCCGCGACCAGATCGACTTCGGCGTCGCTGCCGACGGCGTCGCCATAGTCGACGGCCGACGCCCACGCGGCGCCGTAGAAGCCCGAGCCGAATGCCACCTTCGCGCCGAGCTGCGGCGCCGCATTCCCTTTCGTCTGCGAGATACCGCGGAACACATAGTCGCTCGTCAGCGCGAGCGAGCCGCTGAAATCCGCGCCGGGCGCCGGCAAAGCAGGCACCAGACCCGCCGCCGCGGCCACGCGCAGGCCGTATTTACCGAGACACGTCATTGTTTGATGGACTCGTACCAACTCCGCCGTCGGAGCGGGAAAAGTGTCCGCGCCCGCGGCGTAAACGGACTAGATCGAGGACCGCCCCGGCGCGTAAACGCCGCGTAAATTCGTGCCGGCGCCGCACGGCCCCGCGGCCGGCTTTTCTAATGCGGGCGTTACGCGCGTGCCGCGTGCACGAATGGCGCGTTTACGCCCGTCGGCCGCAGACCGCCGCGACACGCCGCCAGCCTGCACCACGTGGAATACATGTCATTCTCTCTTTTGATACTCATCGGCATGCTCGGCTACGCTGGGTTGATCTACCGTGTGCCGTGTCGCCGCGGCAAAGGCCGGTCCGCTGCGACGCTGCAGCAGACGGGCTGGTCGACGTCACCCGAACGGCCTGAGTGAATTCCCGCATATCCCGCGACGTGCGCCGCTGCGAAACTGGATACCCCTG
>NZ_DATIGT010000003.1:0-15153 GCF_035481375.1 Tahibacter sp. | reverse complement strand
GCCGACGACTGCGCCGGCCTACAGCGTGGCGCAGGCCGCCGGCGATGCGATCCGCGATTTCGTGGCGGCGAATCCGTCCACCGCGACGATGAGCTTCGACCCGAACAAGCTCGGCGACGTGCTCGCCGATTTCAGCCTGCGCGGTCCGGTGCCGGCTGCCGGCAACGTGACGAAGCCGGACATAACAGGACCGGGCGTGCACATCTATGCCGCCGTTGCGGATCCGGCCAACTACGGCTACATGAGCGGTACGTCGATGTCTTCGCCGCATCTGGCCGGTGCCGCCGCTCTCGTTCGCGCCGCCAAGCCGACCTGGACGCCGATGGAAGTGAAGTCCGCACTGCAGCTGACCGCCAGGGTCGAGGGCTTTGACGACGACGGCACGTCGCCCTGGAATCCCGACGACGTCGGCAACGGCCGCGTCGACCTGACCCGGGCGATCAAGGCCGCGCTGACGATGAACGAGACGCACGCGAACTTCGTCGCGGCAAATCCGTCGGGCGGCACGATCGCCGCGAAGACGCTGAACCTGCCGTCGATGCGCGATGCGGCCTGCAACGGCTCGTGCGCGTTCACGCGTACGGTCAAGAGCACGGTGGCATCGGGTACGACCTGGACCGCGACCTACGTGCCGATGGTTGCCACCGGCGCGCCGGCCGTGACCATCACTCCGGCCAGCTTCACCGTAGTCGGCGGCGGCACGCAGGCGCTGACGGTCGACGTTGCCATGGGCTACGGCGCCACGGGCACGGTGCCGATGACCTTCGGCCACGTCGTGCTGACGCCGGGCGACAACACGCTGCCGGTCGAGCGCCTGACGCTGTCGGTGGCCGGTACGCGCGACGGCATCTTTGCCGACGGCTTCGACACGGCGCCGCCGAGCGTCACGGTCGGGCAGGGCTTTGACGACGTCACGGCGATCGCCGGCCTGGGCTGGCTCACGTCGAACAACAGCGAGCCGGTCGGCATGAACTCCTGGTTCCAGGGCAATGCGACCAACTTCCCGGCGCAGGCCGGTGCGGCAACGAACTCGTACATCAGTGCGAATTTCCACGGCACGAGCGGTGCCGGCACGCTGTCCGAATGGCTGGTCACGCCCAATCTCACGTTCACGAGCAACACGTCGATCAGCTTCTACACGCGTACGCCGCAGCCGAGCAGTTATGCGGACCGCCTCGAAATCCGTCTGTGCGTTTCCCCGAGCAACTGCGCCTCGATCACGCCGGACGCGACCGCCGTGGCCAACTACGGCGCCGTGCTCAAGACGATCAATCCGGGCCTGCAGGTGGGGGACGATCCGACGGGAGCCAACGGCTATCCGCAGTCGTGGACGCAGTTCACGCTGACGAACGCCAACGGAATCCCGGCGTCGGGTTCCGGGCGCATCGCGTTCCGCTACCACGTGACCGGCGGCGGTCCCGATGGAACGAACTCCAATCTCATCGGCATCGACACCGTCAGCATCACCGCGGGTTCGGTCAACGCAGTGGGTTCTCCGAACGGCGGGGCCGGCATCGCGCCGGACAGCGTGCCGGGTTCGGTGCGCGGCAAACGTTGACGGCCGCGCTTGGCTTCATTCGCGAAAAAGCCCGGGCTATCCGGGCTTTTTCCGTACGGAGCCGCGCTGCGTCGCGGCGGTTTCGTTTCAGGCTGCCGCGTTACTGCCCACGAGGGTCAGTTTCGGACGCGACGGCGGCACAGGCGTGTCGTTGAACGCCGGCGCCTCGGCATGGCCGTCGATCGGCGCGAAGTCGGTGAAGCTCTGCTCGAACCGCTCGAAGCGTGCCTCGGCCGCGCGTGCGACGCTGGCCGGAACGATGCCGGCCTGCAGCAGCTGCTGCACGAGCGCGCGCTGTTCCGGGCCGAAATCCGGATCTTTCAGGGCTTCGTCGAGTGCATTGACGAGCGCGGCGAGCCAGTGGGCGTTCGGGGCGCGCAGCGCGAGGATCATTTCCTGGGTCTTGAAGGCCATGGCGTATCCGGAGGGACGAAGCGCGTCACTGCTGTGACATCGGACACGGTCAAGCACGATTGGTGCCAGCGCCGGTGCCTGCAAAGCGCCCCGATTCGCCCTCGGGCCGCCCGCGACCGGCCGCGCCCGCGCCGCGCGCGGCGGCGGCAATAGGCGCGTCTTCCGAAACGGTCAACGGCCATGGTTTCCACCGCGCATTCCTTCACGATCAAGGTTCTCGGCATCGGCGCGCTCGCGCTCTTGATGCTCATTCCGCTGCTGCAGGTGCAGGGACTCGTCAGCGAACGCAACGGCCTGCGCGAACAGGCCGTCGCCCAGGTCGCGTCGCGCTGGGGCGAAGCGCAGACCGTCGGCGGCCCGATGCTCGCGCTGACGTATACGCAGCGCTGGAAAACCGACCAGGGCTGGGCCGAGCGCAGCGCCACGCGGCTGCAGCTGCCGGCCACGCTCGACATCGACGCGCGCCTGCGCACCGCGACGCGCGCCTACGGCATCTACGAGACGCCGGTATACACCGCAAGTCTCACGATGAAGGCGCGCTTCGAGGCCGACGATCTCGCACCGCTGCGCAGCCTCGTGCAGCAGGGCGCCGGCGGGCTCGAACTGCGGCTGCCCCTGGCCGACGTGCGCGGCCTGCGCGAAGTCCGCACTGTGCGCATCAACGGCAACGAGCATCGGTTGCAGCCCGGCACGCTGACCAGCGGCTACGCGACGGCCGTCGTCGCGATCGACGCGCAGCTGCTGCAGGCGCCGGTCGCGATCGAACTCGCGCTGGACATCGCCGGCACCGAGCGCATCCAGTTCCTGCCGTTCGGCCGCGCGAGCAGCCTCAAGCTCGGCGCGGACTGGGCCGATCCGAGTTTCACGGGCGCCTTCCTTCCGGTGCGCCACGACATCGTCGAACGGAAATTCGACGCGGCCTGGCAGGTGCTCGAACTCAATCGCGGCTATGGCCAGCAATGGGACGAAGGGGAACTCGATGCGTCGCGCGTCGCCGCGTCGGCATTCGGCGTCACGCTGTACCAGCCGGCGAGCGTCTACCAGCAGAACGAACGCGCCGGCAAATACGGCGTGCTGTTCATCGCGCTGACGTTCGTCGCGTTCTTTCTGTTCGAGGTGCTGAAGAAACTCCGCGTGCACCCGGTGCAGTACCTGCTGATCGGCGTTGCGCTGTGCACGTTCTATCTGCTGCTGCTCGCGCTGTCCGAACAGATCGGCTTCGGGCCGGCCTATGCGCTGGCGGCCGCGGCCGTCGCACTGCTGGTCGGCGGCTATGCGGCCGCCGTGCTGTCGACGCGCCGTGCGGGATTCGTGCTCGGCGGCAGCCTCGCGCTCGTCTACGGCCTGCTGTACGGCCTCGTCGTCAGCGAGCAATACTCGCTGCTGATAGGGGCTTTGACGCTGCTGGCCGTCGTCGCAGTGCTGATGTACCTGACGCGCCGCGTCGACTGGTACGGCGAAAGCCGCAGCGCGCCGGCGCCGTCCGTGCCGGCGCCGTGATCCGGCGTCCGCCGCCCCTCAACGCGATCCACGGAAGCTCATGAACCTGCTTGCCATCGAAACCTCCACCGAAGCCTGTTCGGTGGCCCTGTATCACGCCGGCGCGACGATCGCGCGCAGCGAACTCGCGCCGCGCCGTCATGCGGAACTCGTACTGCCGATGGCCGACGCGCTGCTGGCCGAAGCCGGGCTGCGCCGGCGCCAGCTCGACGCGATCGCCGTCGGCCGCGGCCCCGGCGCGTTCACCGGCGTGCGCCTCGCCGTGTCGCTCGCCCAGGGCATGGCGCTGGGTCTCGACCTGCCGGTCATTCCGGTGTCCTCGCTCGCCGCGCTCGCGTTCGACGCGCCCGACAACGGCGCGCCCGTGCTCGCGGCGATCGACGCGCGCATGGGCGAGATCTATGCGGCGAGCTATCGCCGCGACGCCCAGGGCGCACTGCGGCTGATCGCCGACGAATGCGTCTGCGCACCCGGCGCCCTGCGCCTGCCCGAGGCCGCGGCCTGGAACGTGATCGGCAGCGGCTGGAAGGTCTATCGCGACGTGCTGGCCGCGCAGACCGGCGCACCGCTGTGGTCCGACGGCGAGCGCTACCCGCAGGCGCATGCGGTCGCCGCACTCGCCGCGATCGAATTCGACGCGGGCCGCGCATTGCCGCCGGAACGGGCGCTGCCGATCTATCTGCGCGACAAGGTCGCGCTGACGCTCGTGGAGCAGCGGGCGAGATAAAACGCGGTCGGTGGCGGCTCGGCGCAACCCGGCGCAGGGTATTTCAGCGCAGCAGCAGCAGCGTCGACAGCCCGAGAAACGACGCGAAGCCGCAGCAGTCGGTGACCGTCGTCAGCAGCACGCCGCCGGCCAGCGCCGGGTCGATGCCGACGCGGCGCAGGCCGAGCGGAAGGAACACGCCGGTCAGTGCCGCGGCGAGCAGGTTCAGCACCATCGCCGCGCCGAAGGCGAGCGCGAGCCAGGCGTCGCGGTAGATCGCGAGCGCGACGCTGCCGACGGCGAGCGCCCAGAGCACGCCGTTCGCGAGCGCGACGAGCACTTCCTTGCGCAGCAGGAACATCGCGTTCGACGCGGTGACCTGGCCCAGCGCCATCGCGCGGATCATCAGCGTCTGCACCTGCGTGCCGGCGACGCCGCCCATGCTCGCGACGATCGGCATGAGCACCGCGCAGGCGACGACCTGCTTGAGCACGTTCTCGAAATTGCCGATGACCCACGACGCAAGGAACGCGGTCAGCAGGTTGATGCCGAGCCACACCGCGCGACGCCGCGTCGTGCGCGGCACCGGCGCGAACAGGTCTTCCTCTTCGTCGAGACCGGCCGCGCCGAGGGCCTGGTGCTCGGCCTGGTCGCGGATGATGTCGACGACGTCGTCGATCGTGATGTGGCCGAGCAGCACGTTGTTCTCGTCGACGACCGGCGCGCTGAGCCAGTCGTGATTCGCGAAGCGCTGGGCGACCTCGGATACGCGCGTGTCGGCGTCGATCGCCGGCTGTTCGGCGTCCATGATGCGGTTGACCGCGTCGGCCGGTTCCGCGGTCAGCAGCTGGGCCAGCGAGATGCGGCCCTGGTACTGGCGGCGGCGGCTGACGACGTAGAGATGATGCGTGCCTTCGGGCAGTTCGCCGCGCAGCCGCAGGTAGCGCAGCACGACGTCGACGCTGACGTCGGCGCGCACGGTGACGACGTCCGGGTTCATGAGGCGCCCGGCCGTGTCCTCGTCGTAGGTCAGCATCTGTTCGAGGCGTTCGCGGTTCTCGCGATCCATCGACTTCAGCACTTCGTCGATGACGGTGTCCGGCAGGTCTTCGAGCAGGTCGGCGAGGTCGTCGATGTCGAGCGACTCGGCCGCAGCGACGATTTCGTCGGGGTCCATCGCGCGCAGCAGGTCTTCGCGGACGTCCTCGCCGACATGGACGAGCACCTCGCCGTCGTCCTCGGCGTCGACGAGCCCCCAGACCGCCTGGCGCTTGGCCGACGGCAGCGATTCGAGCAGGTTGCCGATCTCCGCGGGCGACAGCGTGTTGACGAGCCGCTTGACCGGCCCGAGCCGGCCGCTGTCGAGCGCCTGTTCGAGCAGGCGCAGCTGCTTGGCGGTCTTGTCCTGTCGCGCGGTATCGGCCATGGGTCAGTCCCTTGCAATGACGCGATTGTCGCGGACCGCGCGGTCCGCGCCTACCCGGGCGCGTTCGCCGCCGCGCGCCGCTTGAAACGCAGCAGCGGTTTTTCGACGCCATGCCACGACAGCGCGCCCGCCGCGACCGCGAGCGGCAGCGCAATCAGCGTGATGCGTGTCGGCGTCGGCACGGGCAGCGCCGCGGCGACGAGCTGCTGGATCGGAAAGCCCCAGAGATAGACGCCGTAGGAATAGTCGCCGAAGCGGTTGAAGCCGAGCAGGAAGCGCGGACCGTAGGCGAACCAGAACACCGCATAGCAGAGCCCGAGTCCGTACAGCGGCAGGAACCCGTCGCTGCCGTGAGCGAGCGCGGCCGCGGCGAACGGCAGCGGCACGAGCGCGCCGTGGAACGGCACGATGTCGCGGAAGCGGTAGAACGCGCTGCCGGCGAGAAAGAACGCGCCGAGCCGCAGGAACTCGTCGATCGGCATCATCGGCAGCGGAAACGGCGCATACAGCGCCGCGGTGAGCAGCGCGGCGGCATAGACGAAGCGCTCGCGCGTGTCGAGGAGACCGAGTACGCCCAACAGCGCGAGCCAGACATAGACGCGCAACTCGACGACGAGCGTCCACAGCGAACCGTTGACCGTATTCGGCAGCGGGTTACCGGCGAACACGCCGGGCAGGGTCCACTGCATGTCGGTCGCGAAAGTTGCATTTTTCCATATGTATCGCCACGTCTCCGGCGCGACGAGATACTCCGCGCGCGGCAGCTCGGTAACGGCGGTGCCGACGACGAGCGTCGTGACGAGCAGGCAGGCGAGATACGCCGGCACGATACGCAGCGCGCGCGAGCGCAGGAAGAACGCGAGATCCGGCCGGCGCAGCCAGGCGCCCGTGACGAGAAATCCGCTGATCGCGAAGAACACCTGCACGGCGATCGTGCCCGAATAGAGCCCGTAGCCGATGCCGAGCCGCGAGATGTGGTCCATCGCTCCCCCGATGCCGCAGATCGCGTAGCTGTGTCCGTAGATCACGGCCGATGCGGCGATCAGCCGCAACAGCAGCAGGTTGTCGCCCTTGGCGGCCATGGCCTGTTCGAGCGTGCGCCAGCGCGGCTGGGCGAACGGCGCATCGGCGGGAACCGGCGCGACGGGCGACCCGCGCCATCGCTGCACGAGGGCGACGACGACGAGGCCGAGCAGCAACCAGTGGAAATCCTGCATCACTGCTCCTTGCCGAAGTCGGGTCAGTTCGTCGCGCCGCGCGCCGCAGGCGTGGAAACGAGCGCCGCGTTGCCGGCGGTTTCGCCGTACAGCGCCTCGCGCAGCTGCGGCAGGATGCGCGCCATCAGCGCGGCGCGTCCGGCGTCGTTCTGGTGGAAGAAGTCGAAGTAGTAGCCGCAGCCGCCGCCGGGTGCATCGGCGAGCGCGTCGGTCGCATCGATGACGCGGATGCGGCCTTCGTCGACGAGCGGCTGCAGCACGCTGAGCGCCCATGCGTGCAATCCCTTGGGCGAGGCCTCTTTCCACGCGCCGGTCAGCGGCATCAGCACGATCACCGGCGGCTGCTTCCAGTTCAGCGCGCGCAGGCGATTGCGAATGTTGTCGCGGGTCTGGTGCAGGAAATCGGGCAGCGGCGTCGGTCCGTTCACTGCGCTGAAATCGAGCCGCGCGGCGAGTTCGGCGCGAAGTTCGCGGCACTGGTGACGCAGGCCGTCGGCGGCAGGGCCGGTCGCTGCGTCGACCGCATCGCAGGCGGCGACGCGGTCGACGCCGAAGTCGCACATGGTGCGCGTCTCGGACGGATTGCGCAGCACGGTGTCCGCCGCGCTGAAATTCTCGTTCCACCAGCGCAGCGACTTGCGCCGGTCGCGCGGCGCGCGCACGAAGTCGCGGATGTCCTCGCGATACTGGTAGAGCGCCGAATGCGTGCCCCAGGTGCCGAGTTCGTCGAGATCGAACGGGACGTGAGCGGCAATCGTCGCATCGTCGGCGAAGCGCCGGAACGGCACGGCGATCGCCAGTTCGTAGCTGCCGTTTCCGGGAAATTTGAACGTCGTCAGGTCCGTCGCGAGGATGCCGCCGCGCAGCGGTGCGCGGTGCGCGGCGAGCCAGTCCGTCAGCACGTCAACGGTCATCCAGTGCGAGCCCGGCATGCTGAGGTTTGCGTGCACGACGCCGTGTTCCTGCGCGAGCGCCGCGAGCGCCTCGTGATCGATGCCGTAGACCGGGCGCGAGCTGCCGATCGTCACGAGATCGAGTTTCGCGAGCGCGGGATCGGTCAGCGCGCGCTTCAGCCGCAGACTCGTGCCCGCGTGGCTCTCCGGCTTGACCATCGGTTCCCAGGCGCCGAGGCGGAACAGTCCTTCGCAGGCGGCGACCAGCAGCAGCGGCGCGACGAATTTGAGGATCGTCTTGATCGTCATGTCAGAACTGGAAATAGATGAACGGCGTCGTCGCCGCGGGCGTGAACCAGATCAGCAGCAGGCCGATCGCCGCGAGCGTCGTCGCGAAGACCGGACCGCGTTCGCGCGCAAGCCATTCCTTGAAGCCCTTCCAGCCGCCGAGCAGGTGCACGGCGAGCATGGCACTCAGGAGCAGCAGCATCGGCAGATGCGCGCCTTCGTCGAACGCCGGCGCGGCGGCGCCGGCGATGTTGCCGATCAGCGTCTTCGCGTCGCCGAAGGTCTTTGCGCGGAAAAAGATCCAGGCGAAGCAGACCAGGTGAAACGTCAGCGTCCAGCGGACCGCACGCATGACGGCGTTGCCCGCGTTCCAGAACGGCAGCCGGAACAGCACGCCGCGTTCGAACGCGAGATAGCCGCCGTGGAGTCCGCCCCAGATCACGAAGTTCCAGCTGGCGCCGTGCCACAGGCCGCCGAGCAGCATCGTCAGCATGAGGTTCACATACGTGTGCAGCTCGCCCTTGCGGTTGCCGCCGAGCGAGATGTACAGGTAGTCGCGCAGCCAGCGCGACAGCGTCATGTGCCAGCGCCGCCAGAACTCCTGCACGCTGTCGGCGAAATACGGATAGTTGAAATTCTGCGGGTAGCGGAAGCCGAGCAGCAGCGCGAGGCCGATCGCGATGTCGGTATAGCCCGAGAAATCGCAGTAGATCTGGAATGCGAACGCATAGACCGCGAGCAGGCTGTCCCAGAAGCCGTGCTGTGCCGGGTTCGCGAAGATCGGATCGGCGTACAGGGCGAGATTGTCGGCGAAGACGATCTTCTTGACGAAGCCGAACGCGATCAGCACGAGCGCGCGCTGCACGTCGGCCGCGCCGACGCGCTGGTCGCCGTCGAGTTCCTTGAAGAATTCGTAGTCGCGCACGATCGGGCCGGCGGCGAGCTGCGGAAAGAACGAGACGAACAGTGCGTAGTCGAGCAGGTTGCGGCGCGGCCGGCTGACGCCGCGATAGACGTCGATCGTGTAGGAGAGGCTCTGGAACGTGTAGAACGAGATGCCGACCGGCAGCACGATGTCCATGGCCGAGAACTGCAGCGAAGTGCCGAGCGCGGCGTTCGCGACGTTCCAGTTCTCGATGAGCCAATTGGCATATTTGAAAAAGGCGAGCAGGCCGAGGTTCGTGCAGAGGCTCAGCATCAGCAGCCAGCGCGGCCGCGACACGCGCACCATGCCGAGCGCGATGCAGTAATCGAGCAGCGTGGAGTAGACGATGATGCCGAGATACATCCAGCTCCACTGGCCGTAGAAGTAGTAGCTCGCCGCGAGCAGCATGAACTTCTGCGCGGTCGGCCACGGGCGCAGGCTCTTGTTCAGCGTGAGCACGATCACGAAGAACACGACGAAGTGCAGGGAATTGAAAAGCATGCGTTGCGTGTTTCTCGGTGATGGGTGCGCTGCGCGACGGGAAGAGCGGTGGAGCCTGCCGCTTCACCCGCTGTCGTCGGCGACGAGTTCCGCGAGCAGGAAACGGTCGTTCTCGACGACGATACGCGTTCCGGCCGGCGCGGCCGTCTGCGGCGTGCAGCCGTCGATGAGTTCCGCAGCTTCGCCGGATCGCGGCTTGGGCAGCAGCAGATAGCGGATCCCGAACCGGCGCATGTACTGCGTCGCGGCGGCGAGGGAACTCACGTACTCCGGCCGCGACAGCGCGACCGACGGAAAATCCTCGAATCGCGCCGGCAGCCGCGCGGCCGCTTCGAACGGTGCGCAGCCGACGACGCGCGCGACGCCCGGCTGTACACGCAGGTATTCGGCGATTTCGTCGAGACCGGCATAGGCCACGATGCCGTGGCCGATCTTGCGCGAATCGCGCGGGCTGCGGTCGAGCACGAGATCGAACGCGCGCGTGCCCGGCGCCCAGCTTGCGCTCGCGAAGGCATAGATGCCCTGGAACGCGGCAAACCCGAGCAGGATCGCCTGCAGCAGGCGGCGCGCCGGCGCGGCGTGGCAGAGCTGGCGCCAGGCGAATGCAACGCCGAGCGTCAGGGCCGGAACCAGCGCGGCGATGAAGTAGTTACCGTCGCTGCCGCGCGTGTGATAGCGCCAGCCGGTCGCGATGACGATGCCGGCGACGATCAGACCGCCCAGCAGCAGCCGGTGCGCATCGGCTGCTGCGTCGCGCGGCACGCGGCGCGGTCGCAGCAGCACGGCGGCCAGCGGAAGCCAGAGCCAGACGTTGCCGGTCCAGCTGATTGCGATGTGTTCGAGGCGGTCCGGCCGCAGCAGCCAGTCGACGACGAGCGCCGGAACGTCGGACCAGTCCTGCGCGAACGCCCAGACCAGCGTGCCGGCCGGTTCGCGCAGTTCGAAGCCGAGCGCAAGCCAGAGCTTGAACAGCGGATCCGGGCCTATCGTCGGCAGCCCGGCGAGCAGCCACGTGCGCGCGGCGACGAACGCGGCGGCGGCGAGCGCGAGAACGAGTGCCGTCGCGGCGACGGGTCTTGACGACGGTCCGGCCGGCATCTGCGTAGGAAGGCGCCACAACGCGATCGCTGCGGTGACGGCGAGCAGGCCGAGATACGGCACGGCGACGAGCTTGCTCGATACTGCGAGCAGCGCTGCCGCGAGCGCCCACGCCAGCGCGCCGGCGTCGCGCCGGCGCACCGCGTCGCCGCCGAACAGGCAGGCGAGCATGAGCATCAGCGCACAGATGAGATCCGGCTTGGGTTCGATCGCCGGGTTGGCGATCGCCGGCAGCGTGAGGACGAGCGCCGCGAGCGGGATCTGCGCCGGCAGCGATTCCACGCCGAGACGCGCGAGCAGACGCACCACGGCCAAGGCCAGCAGCACGAGCAGCAGTATCGTCATGCCGCAGACGACGCTGGCGTCCAGTGCGCTCAGCGGCAGCAGCCAGACTTCGTACAGTTTTGGAAAATAGTGGACCGGCGAAACGAGGCCGAGCGATGCGAACGGCGAGCCGTCGGCGCTGAGCACGTACTCGGGGCGAAGGCCATACCAGAGACCGTCGAAGCTGAACGCGGTATTCGTGCGCGCGAAGAGCACGAGCACCCAGCCCGCGAGCGCGGCGAGCAGCATGCGTTCGCGCAGCGGTGCGCCGTGCGCACGCTGCAGAAGGTGAACGCTCAGCGGACGGCTGCGCGCCCAGAGCGCTGCGGGCAACAGCAGCAGCGTCAGCACGCGCAGCGCGACCGGCGTGCCGTAGCCGAACGCGCAGCTCGTCCAGGCGACGACGCTCCAGGCCGACAGGCCGAGCACGAAGCTGCGCAGATGGTCTTCACTGCGCTGCGGCAGCGGCTGACGGAATACGCGCAGCACGGCGGCGCCGAGCGCCAGCGTGATCTCGAGATATGCCACGCAGAGCAGCAGCGGCGCGTCGATCGCATGCCGGCGCGCGTAGAACGCGATCAGCAGCAGGCTCGCGAGCACGCGCCAGCGCAGCGCGGCGAAACGCTGCGCGAGCGCGAGCCCGGCAAGCAGTGCCGTCGCTTCGAGCCCGCCCTGCCAGAACGCCGGCTGCGCGATCGCCCAGTCGAACGGACCGGGCCCGACGAGCCGCCACGCCACGATGCCGCAGAGCGCGCTGGCGAGCGAGATCGCAGCATAGGCACGCCACGGCGACAGCGCGGACAGCGGCGCAGGCGTGCCGGCCGGCGCCGGCATCAGGACGGTACCCGCAGGCAGTGGGCCGGCGTCAGGTGCCGCCACACCTGCGTCGGTCCCGCGTACGCGGCCTTGCGCATGACGGCCATCGCATGCGTCGGCTTCCAGCGGCCGTCGAGCATGCCGGCCTCGTCGCAGGCGTGGATGCGGTCGATCAGCGCGAGGTCGTGCGCCGAGTCCGCGTCGAAGTGACCGCCGAAACCGCGGTCGATGAACGGATCGATGACGTTGGCGAAGCCGAGGAAGCGCTCGAAGCCGAAGCGCTCGATCAGCAGCGGCAGGATGTCCTGCGCGCGGATGCCCTCGAAGCCTTCGCCGGAGCAGTCGAAGTCGACGAATTCGTCCCACTGCTGGCCGAGCTGGCGGTGATGGCGGTAACGCGCCGGCAGCTCGGCCCAGAATTCGCGCACTGGCGCGAGCGCTTCGGGCCAGCGCAGATGGCCGTTGCGGCCGATCATGTCGGAGATCACGAAACGACCGTGCGGCGGCAGGTTCGCCGCGATCGCATCGAACAGTCCTTCGAGATTCATGACGTGATGCAGGCTCTGGTTCGCCATGACCGCGTCGTAGCGGCGCGCGGGTCGCCAGTCGTTGAAATCGCCGGCGATCGGCAGGACCTGGGCGGCGAGTCCGGATTCGCGGGCGAGCGCGGCGCCGCGTTCGAGCATGACCGGATTGATGTCGACGCATTCGAGCGTGAAGTCGGTGAAGCCGCGGGCGACGAGGATCTGCGCGACGCGGACCTCGGTATCGCAGTTGCCCGCGCCGAGGCTCACGAAACGCGCCGGCGAGACTCCCGCTTCGCGCGCGGCGGCCTGCAGCGCGTCGGCGAAGAATTCGTCCGGGTTCGCGCAGCCGAACTCTTCGAGCTTGGGGCGCAGGTAGGTGTGCGACCAATAATGGAAAATGCGCGGAAGTGCATTGATGTCGATCTGGTCCGCGAAGATCTCCTGCTCGCGGCGCAGGCGTTCGGCGTACTCGTCGGTCGGCGGTGCGGCGCCGGTTTCCGCCGCTGCCGGCTCGGCGGGAGAACGCTCGTCGGGCGCCGGCTCGACCGGCGCGGACGCTGCCTGGTCGACCGTGGCGTCCGCGTCGGCGGCCGCGGCGTCGATCGCGTGCACGGGGGCCGGAGCGCCGCGCGCGAGGCGTCGCAGCGGCGCTTTCAGCGCTTCGGGCAGATGGCGCGCGAGCGGTGCGAGACGCGCGTCGAGCCAGATCAGTGAGCGAGATAACGTCTCTTTCACAATCAAGGGGATAGCGACAGGGGTCGGTCAGTGTAGCATCGGCCGCGCCGCGCCCGGCAGCACGACGACGAACGCGCGCGCGCGATGCCCGGGATCTTTGCCGCACTCTGCAGAATCGACGTTCGTTGCCAACGTCGCATTGCGCGCGTCTGCGCGGCGCGTCACGCTATCGAGCGCGGTTCCGCGCGTTCGTCAGCGTGCAGAGCTGCGGACGTACGAGATCGCCGGTCAGCAGATTGCCGGCGATGCCTTCGCACGTGGCGCGATCGACGGCGACACCGTGCCGCTGCAGGGCTTCGCCGAGCGCAGCGTCGTCGAGCCGCGCCGCGAGCAGCAGCAGCGGTCCGCGATGCGCGGCGATGCGCTCGCGCACGGCCCGGTCGAGCGCCCATTCCGGCAGCGGCGGCCCGACGACATTGCCGAGAATCCGTACGAAACGCGTGCCCGCCGGAAACGACGGCGCGAGAAACGCGAGCGGTTCCCGGTCGCCGAATACGACGAGCGCGCCGCTCCGGTTCGCGAGCGGCGGCAGTTGTACCGTGACAAAGCTGTCCGCGTACGCGTCGAGGCGTCCCCAGCGCGGCGCGCGCGTCGCGAGGCCGACGATGACGAGCACGCTGCACGCGACGACGATGCCGCTGCGCCGCGGCACGCTGAGCAGGGCGGCGGCGAGCAGCACGGGCGCGAGCATTTCGAGGACGACCAGATAGCGGTAGTAGCCAAACAGCGCGAGCCACAGCAGATAGGCGAGCGCGCAGGCGGCCAGCGTCGTATCGAGCGCGTCGGGCTTTGCGAGCCGTGCGCGCGCGGGCCGGAGCCACAGCGGCAGCGCGAGTGCCGCGAGGAACAGCAGCGGTACGCGCAGGTCGAGGAACCACAGCTCGGACACGCGGCGCGGCTCGTCGGCCCAGACCAACGGGTAGAACAGCCATTCGGTCGCCGAGCGCGGCAGCCAGCGTGTGTCGCGGAATTCCATCGGCGGCGCGAACTCGCCGCCGAACAACGTGCCGAACTGCGGGAACAGCGGATTGCCGAAGTCGCGCCACAGTTGCCACATCCAGTGGCCGTCGACGGCGAGAAACAGCAATGCGGCGGCGCCGGTCAGGGCCAGGCCGTGACGCATCGCGCCGCCGCGCCGCAGGAACAGCGCGCATGCGGCAAGTGCGATCCCCGCGGCGATCGGCGCGGCGGTGAGCTTCAGTCCGACCGCGACGCCGAGCAGCGCGCCGGCTGCCGCGCTGCGGCGCCGGGTCGGCTCGCCGGTCACGAGCAGCGCGAGCGCGGTCAGCAGCGGCAGGCTCACGAGCGTGTCGCCGAACGTCGCGCCGAGTTCGCCGCGCTGCGTCGCACCGGTCGCGCCGACGAAGGCGGCGAGCAGCGCGAGGCCGGCGTGGCCGGGCAGCAGGCGTCTGGCGATGCGGTGGAGCGGCAGCAGGTTCAGGCCCTGTACGACCCCGAGTACGAAGGTGCCGATTGCGGGTTTCAGCGACGACAGCAGCAGGTACAGGAGCGCCGGCAGTACCGGATTGAACCAGCTCTGCGCCTGCGCCGCGGCCAGGTCGAGGTGACCGCGTCCTTCGAGCCAGGCCCAGCCCGCGTACCAGTGGTAGTTGCGCAGGTCCCAGTTGTTGCTTTGTCCGAGCCCGAGCGCGGCCAGGCCGAACGCGAGTACGCCGGCGGCGAGCAGCAGACGCGCGGCGCGAGTGACGCCGGTGCCGGCCGGTTCAGCGTGCACGCCGCGCGAGCAGGCGATGCGCGAAATAGCGCAGGCGGCCTATCAGGCCGCGATTGAGCGCCGCGCGCAGCTGCTCGGCGCGCTCGTTGGCTTCGGCGATGTCGCGATAGAGGCGCTGGTTGTGCTGGTCGCGCCGCGCGAGCAGGTTCCTGAGTTCGCCGACGTCCTCGTCGCTGAGCACATGGCCGGCGCGGAAGCGTTCGGGCAGCGGGCGCTCGACGTAGATCGTCGAATGCGTCGGCGCGAGTTCCTCGGCCGGCCGGTCGGTCGTATAGAAGTACAAGGCGATAGAACGCCGCGTCACGTCGCCGCGCTCGGCCGGCACTGCGATGCGTTCGAAGCCATGCCAGCTCCACTCGGTGGTCTCGAACACGACGGCGCGGTTGAACAGCGGCGCGATGCGCGTCACGCGGTCCCCGGGCGAACGCGGGTCCGAATGCAGTTCGAGCAGGCCGCCCCAGGCGTCGTGCCATTCGGGATTGAGATAGAC
>NZ_DATIGT010000002.1:0-10642 GCF_035481375.1 Tahibacter sp. | reverse complement strand
GAACGGCATTGCGCCGTTCCCGCCGATTCGGGCGTTGCGTTACGCACGCGACCCGCGGCGGCGCTGCCGCTGCGATGCGAGTGCGACCATGCCGAGCAGCAGCAGGCCGAACGACCAGACCGACAGCGCGGGGATCGTCTGCGCGCCGAGGCGCACGATGGTCGGGTTGCCGTTGTCGTTCGGATTGCCGCCGCCCGGCGCCGGGTCGGTGCCGTCGTTGGACAGATCCGACACCGCGACGTTGCCGACGAGGCCCGTGCCGGTGACCTGGTTCGTGTACACCGCGCCCGGCGTGAACTGCACGCTGACGACGAGGCGGATCGTCGTCGTCGCGCCGGCAGCGAGCGAGTCGCCGCCGGTCAGCAGGTTCGTGCTCGCGCGGCCGTCGTAGGCCGGGTTCACGCTGAGCGTCGGCGCGGTCACGCTGACCACGTTCCAGTTCGCCCCGGCGCCGAAGGTCGTCACGAGATTCTCGACGACCTGCAGGCTGTCGACCGGCTGCGTGCCGTAGTTGCGCACGAGGATCACGTAGGCCAGCTGCGCCGTTGCCGGTGCGCCGCCGTCGCCGTAGCCGCCACCGCCGCTCACCGCCAGCACCTGCGCCTGCTTGGCGACACCGAGCGGGGAGGAACCGCCCGGCGTGCCCAGCGTGATCTGCGCCGGATCCGAATCGTCTTCGTCGGTGACCGGATCGGTGTCGCCCGGCGTGCCGGTGCCGTTGCCGCCGATCGCGTCGTCGGACGGCGTACCCGCCGCACCGCCGCCGTCGTTGCCCGCATTGCCGTCCGGCGTCGAGTCGATGTCGGTCGGCGGCGTGGTCGAGGAATCGCCGTCGTCGTCGGCCGAACCGATCTCCGCTCGATTGACCAGCGGCGAGGTCGCCGTCGGCAGGATGCGCAGCGTGATCGTCACCGTCGTGCTGGCACCCGGCGCGAGCGGACCGCCGATCATGCGCGTCGCGAGCGACGGATTGACCGGATTCCAGTTCAGCTCGACCGGACTCAGCTCGAAGCCGGCCGGGATGTAGTCGTTGATGACGATGGTCGTGGCCTGCACCGTACCCTGGTTGAACACGGTGACGTCGAAGGTCACGTCCTGGCCCGGCAGGAACGGTCCGGGCTGGCCGGCCGTCAGCGTCTTGCGCAGCGCGAGATCGAAGCCCGTACCGAACGTGACCTGCGCCGGATCGGCGTCGTCCTCGTCGGTGTTCGGATCCGTGCCGCCTGGCGTGCCCGTGCCGTTGCCGCCGACGGAATCATCGGACGGCGTGCCCGGCGAACCGCCGGCGTCGTTGCCCGGATTGCCGTCGGGCGTCGAGTCGATGTCGGTCGGCGGCGGCGTGTTCGTGTTGCCGTCGTCGTCGGCGGATGCAATCTCCGCGCGATTGACGAGCGGCGACACCGCGCCGTTCTGGATGCGCAGCGTGATCGTCACCGTCGTGCCGGCACCCGGTGCGAGCGGACCCGCGATCGTGCGCGTCGCGAGCGTCGCGCTCACGCTGGTCCAGTTCGTCTCGTTCGGACTCAGCGCGAAACCGGCCGGGATGTAGTCGTTCAGCACGATCGTCGTCGCCGGGATACCGCCCTGGTTGATGACTTCGATGTCGAAGCTGACGTCCGAGCCCGGAATGAACGGCCCCGGCTGACCCGCCGTCACGGTCTTGCGCAGCGCGAGGTCGAAATTGCCGACGAGGCCGAAGTCGACGCTGAGGTTGCTGTTCGCATCGACGTCGCCGTCGTTGACCGGCTCGGCGCCGACGGCCAGCGTGACCGGCTGCGTGACGATGCTCGCGCCGTTCAGCGTGCCGTTGTCGTCGTTGTTGACGTCGTTGTCCGGATCGGGCGCCGGCTCGTAGCCGCCGGTCGGCAGCAGCGGCGGCAGGCCCGAGCCCGTGCTGGTGCGATAGCCCGCCGGCGGCGTGATCGCGACGAGGTAGTTGTCGGGATCGAGTGCCGCGAACAGGTAGTTGCCGCTGCCGTCGGTGTTCGTCGTGGCGATGGACGGGCCGTCCGGCGTGCCGTTGTTGTCGCTGTCGCGATACAGCACGACGGCCACGCCGGCGATGCCGGGTTCGCCGCCGTCGACGACGCCGTTGTTGTTGCGGTCGTTCCAGACGAGGTTGCCGAGACTCAGCACGCCGGCGCCGCTCGTGATCGGATAGTCCTCGACCTCGCCGTTCGTCGCCGCACCGTTCGGCGTGCACGCCGCGTCGGTGGACAGGCGGAAGCGCGCATGGCTCGCCGCGGCCGCCGTGTTCGGCACGGTGCCGAAGGCCAGCGTGAACGGCGCGCCGTTGCTGCCGTTCGGCACCGCACTCTGCGCCGCTTCGCCCGCGTCGGCGAAATCGCCGTCGGCGTTGTAGTCGAGGAAGCCGCAGAGCAGCGCGGCCGCACCGGTCGTGTTGGTCGCCGTCACGCGCACGGTCGGTGCGACGCCGCGCGAGAGCGCGAGGTCGGCCGTGTTGACGCCGTCTTCGTCGTCGGGCGTGCCGTTCGTGTCGTCGCCGTTCGCCGCGGCGGACGGCTGGCCGTTCGCTTCGGCGTCCTCGTTCGCGCCGATGCGCAGGCCCGCCACGATCGGATGACGCGCGCCGTCGTCGGCGAGCAGCGTGGAATAGTTGCCTGCTCCACTGCCGGCGCCGGTGTCGGGCAGGTCGCCGTAGTCGACCACGGTGATGCCGACCGGATAGTCCTCGACCTCGCCGTCGGGCGCGGCGCCGACCGGGCTGCAGGCACCCGTGTCGGTCGACAGGCGGAAGCGCGCGTAGCTCGCGGTCACGGCCGTCGCCGGCACCGCGAACGCGAGCGGGAACGTCGCGCCGTTCGTGCCGTTCGGAATCGCCGCGAACGTCGCTTCGCCGGCGTCGGCGAAGTCGCCGTCGCCGTTGAAGTCGACGAAGCCGCAGAGCTGCGCCGCACTGCCGCTGGTGTTGGTCGCGGCGACGCGGATCGTCGCGGCGCTGCCTGCGGTGAGGTTCAGGTCGGCCAGCGTGACGCCGTCTTCGTCGGCACCGTCGCCGTTCGCGGCGACGCCGGGCTGGCCGTCGGCTTCGCCGTCTTCGGTCGCGCCGAGGAACAGCGTCGGCACGATCGGATGACGCGGGCCGTTGTCGCCGAGCAGCGTGGAATAGTTGCCGGTTCCACTGCCGGCGCCGGTGTCGGGCAGATCGCCGAAATCGAGCTGGCCGACGCTGACCGCATAGTCCTCGACTTCGCCGTCGGTAGCCGGGCCGTTGGCGCCGCAGGCCGTCGTGTCGGTCGACAGGCGGAAGCGCGCATAGCTGCTCGCGGCCGCCGTGACCGGCACCGTGCCGAAGTTCAGCGTGAACTGCACGTCGTTGCTGCCCGTGGGCACGGCGATCGCTGCGGCGGTTTCGCCCGCGTCGGCGAAATCGCCGTCGGCGTTGTAGTCGACGAAGCCGCAGAGCTGTGCCGCACTGCCGGTCGCGTTCGTCGCGTTCACGCGCACGTTCGCCGCGGTGCCCGCGGTCAGCACGAGATCGGCCACGGTGACGCCGTCTTCGTCGTCGGGCGTCCCGTTCGTGTCGTCGCCGTCGGCGCCGGTACCCGGCTGGCCGTCGGCTTCGCCGTCCTCGTTCGTGCCGAGGTGCAGGCCGGCGACGATCGGATGACGCGGACCGTTGTCGGACGACAGCGTGGAATAGTTGCCGTTTCCACTACCGGCCGCCGTGTCGGGCAGGTCGCCGTAGTCGACCTGCGCGATGCCGACGGGATAGTCCTCGACTTCGCCGTTGGCCGCGATGCCGGTCGCCGAGCAGGCGCCCGCATCGGTGCTCAGGCGGAAGCGCGCGTAGGTGCTGCTGACCGCGCTCGTCGGCACCGTGCCGAAGTTCAGCGTGAATTGCACGTTCGTCGAGCCCGTCGCGACCGCCGCGGCCGGTGCGGTTTCGCCGGCGTCGGCGAAATCGCCGTCACCGTTGAAATCGACGAAGCCGCAGAGCTGCGCCGCGCTGCCGGTCGTGTTGGTCGCATTGACGCGCACCGCCGCGGCCGTGCCGCCGGTCAGCGAGAGATCGGCGATCGTCACGCCGTCCTCGTCGTCGGGCGTGCCGTTCGCATCGTCGCCGTCGGCGTTCGTCGCCGGCTGGCCTTCGGCTTCGCCGTCCTCGTCGAGGCCCAGGCGCAGGCCGGCCACGATCGGATGACGCGGGCCGTCGTCGGCGAGCAGCGTCGCGTAGTTGCCCGTACCGGTGCCGGCTGCGGCATCCGGCAGATCGCCGAAGTCGAGCAGGCCGGCGCTGACCGGATAGTCCTCGACCTCGCCGTCGGTTGCGGCGCCGACCGGGCTGCACGCGCCGGCGTCGGTCGACAGGCGGAAGCGCGCGTAGCTGCTCGTCGCGACGCTGGTCGGCACCGTGCCGAAGTTCAGCGTGAACGGCGCGCCGTTCGAACCCGGCGGTACGACGACCGCGGGCGCGGTCTCGCCCGCATCGGCGAAGTCGCCGTCGGCGTTGAAGTCGATGAAGCCGCAGAGCTGCGCCGCGGATGCGAGCGTGTTCGTCGCGGTCGCACGCACCGTGGCGGTCGTGCCGGCCGTCAGCGCGAGATCGGCGGTGTTGATGCCGTCCTCGTCGTCCGGCGTGCCGTCGGCGTCGTCGCCGCTCGCACTCGTGCCCGGGAGGCCGTCGGCTTCGCCGTCTTCGTTCGCACCCAGGCGCAGGCCCGCGACGATCGGATGGCGCGGACCGTTGTCGGTCGTCAATGTGGAATAGTTGCCAGTTCCACTACCGGCACCGGTGTCGGGCAGGTCGCCGAAGTCGGTCTGGCTGATCGCGACGGCATAGTCCTCGACTTCACCGTCGGGCGCCGCACCGTTCGCGGTGCACGCACCGGCCGCGGTGCTCAGGCGGAAACGCGCATAGGTGCTGGTTGCCGCCGTGCCCGGCACCGTGCCGAACGCGAGCGTGAACTGCACGTTGTTCGAACCCGTCGCCACGGCGATGGCCGGCGCGGTTTCGCCGGCATCGGCAAAGTCGCCGTCGGCGTTGAAGTCGACGAAGCCGCAGAGCTGCGCCGCCGCACCCGTCGTGTTCGTCGCATTCACCCGGACGTTCGCCGGCGCGCCGCCGACGAGCGCGAGGTCGGCCACGGTCACGCCGTCCTCGTCGTCGGGTACGCCGTTCGCGTCGTCGCCGTCGGCAGTGGCCGACGGCTGGCCGTCGGCTTCGCCGTCCTCGTTCGCGCCGAGGCGCAGGCCCGCAACGACCGGATGACGCGGACCGTTGTCGGCCAGCACGGTGGAATAGTTGCCGTTTCCACTACCGGCACCGGTATCGGGCAGGTCGCCGAGATCGACGAGGCCGATCGCGACCGCGTAGTCCTCCACTTCGCCGTTCGTCGCCGCGCCCGCGGCGCTGCAGGCGCCCACGTCGGTCGACAGACGGAAGCGCGCGTAGGTGCTGGTCGCCACGCTCGTCGGCACGGTGCCGAAGTTCAGGGTGAACTGCAGGTTGTTGCTGCCGGTCGGCACCGGCATCGCGGGGGCGGTTTCGTTCGCGTCGGCGAAGTCGCCGTCGCCGTTGAAGTCGACGAAGCCGCAGAGCTGTGCCGCCGCGCCCGTCGTGTTCGTCGCATTGACGCGCACGCTCGCGCCGCTGCCGGCGACCAGGCTCAGGTCGCTGACCGTCACGCCGTCTTCGTCATCGGGCGTGCCGTTCGCGTCGTCGCCGCTGGCCGCCGCGTTCGGCTGGCCGTCGGCTTCCGCGTCGACGCTCGCGCCGAGCACGAGGCCGGCGACGATCGGATGGCGCGCGCCGTTGCCGGCGAGCAGGGTCGGGTAGAGCGGTGCGGGCAGATCGCCGAGATCGAGCGTACCGATGCCGACGACGTAGTCCTCGACTTCGCCGTCGGTCGCGAGACCGTCCGGCGTGCAGGCGCCGGGGCCGCTGCTCAGGCGGAAGCGTGCGTACGTGCTTGCCGCCGCGCCGGCCGGCACGGTGCCGAAGTTGATCGGGAAGCTGCCGTTGCTGGTGCCCGAGGCGACGGGTATCGCGGCAGCGGTTTCGCCCGCGTCGGCGAAATCGCCGTCGCCGTTGAAATCGAGGAAGCCGCAGAGCTGCGCAGCAGCCGCGTTCGGATTCGACGCAACGGCGGTGACCGTCGCGTTCGCGCCGACCGTCAGGGCCGGAATCGTGACCCCGTCTTCGTCGGTGCCGTCGCCGGTCGCGCCGGCGTTCGGCTGGCCGTCGGCTTCGGTGTCGACCGTGGCACCCAGCGTCGGCGCCGTCGCGGTGCGCGGATGGCGCGGACCATTGTTCGCGCGCAGAGTGGAATAGTTGCCATTGCCGATGCCGGCCGTCGTATCGGGCAGGTCGCCCATGTCGACCGGAATGACGCCGGCCGGATAGTCCTCGACCTCGCCGTCGCCGCCGAAGCCGGTCGGCGTGCAGGCGCCCGACGGACTGCTCAGGCGGAAGCGCGCATACGTCGTCGCGGCACCCGCGGGCGCCGTGCCGAAGTTCAGCGTGAACTGCACGTTGTTGGTGCCGGTGCCGACCGCGATCGCCGGCGCGGTTTCACCGGCGTCGGCGAAATCGCCGTCGCCGTTGAAGTCGACGAAGCCGCAGAGCGAGGCGGCTGCCGCGGTCTGGTTCGTCGCGTTGACGCGCACCGTCGCGGGCGAGCCCGTGACGAACTGCAGGTCGGCCACGGTGACGCCGTCCTCGTCGTCGGGCGCACCGGCCGTGTCGTCGCCGTTCGCGTTGAGGCTCTGCTGGCCGTTGGCTTCCGCGTCGACCGTCGCGCCCATGAACAGGCCCGTGACGATGCGATGGTTCGCGCCGGCGTCGGCTTCCTGCGTGTTGTAGTTGCCGGTCGAGGTGCCTGCCGCGGTATCCGGCAGATCGCCGAAGTCGAGCGGCGTGATGCCGATCGGATAGTCCTCGACCTCGCCCGCGCCGACAGCGCCGTTCGGCGCGCATGCGGCAATCGTGTCGCTGAGGCGGAAGCGCGCATACGTCGATGCGGCGGAGCCCGCCGGCACGGTGCCGAAGGCCAGCGTGAACTGGACGTTGTTCGAACCGGTGGGCACGGCAACCGCCGCGGCGCTTTCGCCGGCATCGGCGAAGTCGCCGTCGCCGTTGAAGTCGATGAAGCCGCAGAGCTGCGCCGGCGCGCCGGTGGTGTTGGTCGCATTGATGCGCACGTTCGCCGCTGTGGCGACCCGCAGGCTCAGGTCGGCGACGGTGACGCCGTCCTCGTCGTCGGGCGCGCCGTTCGTGTCGTCGCCGGTCGCCGCCGCGTTCGGCTGGCCGTCGGATTCGCCGTCGACCGTCGCGCCCATCTGCAGGCCCGGGACGATGGAATGCATCGCGCCGCCGTCGGACGCCACGGTGGAATAGTTCCCGATGCCGCTGCCGACGCCCGTGTCGGGCAGGTCGCCGAAATCGGCGATGCCGAAGCCGAAGTCGATCGTGTGGTCGTTGCGGCCGGCCGCGCCGACCGTCGCGACGAAGCCCGTGCCGCTCGGACCGCCGCCGGCGACCGTCGTCGCGACGCCGTTGGAATCGCGCAGTGCGCCGCCCGTGTTGGCCAGCGTGCGCGTGAAGCCCGCGAGCGGATTGCCCGCGTTGAAATTCGCCGGTGCCACGAGCAGCGTCACCGCCGCGCCGTAGGGATTCGGCTGGATGACCGTGTTGTCGGTCGTGCTCGGATCGATCGCGCCGATCGAGAACAGGAACAGGAAGTGGCCGTTCGCGTCGGTCGTCGTGCTGCCGATCTGCGTGCCGGCTGCGTTGTAGAGGTTGATCACGACGTTCTGGATCGCGGGTTCGCCCGGATCCTGGCGGCCGTTGCCGTTCGAATCGCGCCACACGCGGTTGCCGATCTGCACCGGCGATTCTTCGCAGAGGATTTCGATGTCGCCGATGCCGCCAGCCTTGCCGAAGGTCGAGGTGCCGTCCTCGTAGAGCCGGAATTCATGCCGCACATTGCCGGCGAGGCGCGCGTTCGCGCCGTTGTCGTTGCGATAGACGCGCACGCCGGCGTTGAAGGTGCCGTCGACGTCGAACACGGTCGACATGAAATTGCCGCTGCCCGGACGCCACAGCAGCGAACCCATCGCGGTCTCGCGGTGGAAGTCCGGGTTGAAGTCGAAGTCATAGTACTCCTCCCAATAGAACTCGCGATTGCCCGGGCCGGAATTGATGTTCGTGCCCGCGCCGGTGCTGTTCGGATCGCTGGTCGCGCTCGTGCCGCAGCTGCCCGCGTTTTCGAGCGCCCAGGCGCCGCCGGCGCCGTTGCGGCAGGCCATCAGCAGGTCGCCGCCCTGGCGCGTGGAATCGTTCTGGTCGCCGTTCGGACCGATCTCGCCGCTGTCGTAGGTCTGGTCGGCCAGGCGGTCGCGCAGGCCGATCGCCATGCGGCCCTGCGCGTCGAATTCGATGTCGGTCAGGATCGGCTGCGGATACAGCCAGAAGTTGGCGCTGCCGACTGCGTCGGCCGGCTGGTAGGTGTCGGCCCAGGGATTCCACTCGCCGTCGGTCGTGGCGGAGCCGAGGCCGTTGTTGAGGAACTGGCGCGGATAGTTGAGCGGGAATTCGATGACCGGCGTCGTCGAGAACACGTTCGTCGCCGGGTTCATCGCGTACACGTAGCCGCGCATCGCGGCTTTGGCCGCAGCGAGCGTCGCGCCCGCGCCGCGCATGCTCTGCGCCGTGCAGACCATGCCGATGTACAGCGTGCCGTCGAAGAACTTCGTCGCGAACGGACGGATGTCGTCGGTGCTCGGCGCCGCGGCGCTCGGTACGGCGCCGCTGCAGCTCGTCGGCACCGGCACGGGGACGCGCACGATCTGCGCCGCCGTCGGCGCGGTCGGCCCCGTGCCGATCGGCAGCACGAGCACTTCGCGCTGGAACAGATTGATCGTGTAGAGCGTCAGGCCGTCTTCGGAGATTTCCAGATCGCCGAGGCCGCGCTTGCCGACGACGCCGTAGCTCGCCGCGTCGCGCGTCCAGTCGGTGCCTGCCGGATGCGGGTTCGTGCCGGTGTCGATGCCGGCCATGCCGTTGACCGTGATGAACGGCGCCGCGGCGATGTTCGTCGAGTTGCGCGTCACACCGGGCGAGCGATAGATCGTGCCGGTGTTCGAGTCCGGTCCCTGCGGCGAGCCGCGGTGCACGTACGCGGACGAGAACAGGCTCTGCGTGCGGCGCTGGTAGGCGATGCCGTAGACCGCGCCGGTCTGGTCGGACAGGCCGTACTCGCGCTGCGCCTGCACGCCGGCGGTGACCGGATCGGCGTCGTGGGTGGTGCCGCGCGCGTCGTAGTCGAAGCCGAACAGCGTGGGCAGGCCCGGCGAGGGATTGCCGAACGCGAAGAACCCGGCGACCACGGCCGGCGGCGTCGGCCCCGCGCAGTACTGCGCCGGGTTGTTGAAGCCCGCATTGACCGTGGCCGTGCTCGTCGCGACGAACTGCACCGAGGTCGGATTGCCCGTGCCGAATGCCGCGGTCGCGAGCGCGCTGCCTTCGCCGGTGAACTCGACGCGGAATGGTCCGCCGCTGGCGATGGTCAAGGTGTAGCTGCCGAGTGCCGGTGCGTTCGCCGCCGTGCAGGCCGCGACCGGTACGCCGGCGGCGGAGCAGCTCTGATCGAAGGTGGTTGCGGTTGCGACACTGGTACCGGCGGCGTTGTAGGCCGTGACCGTGATGCCGCCGAGTCCGGGTTCGCCTGTGTCGGCGACGCCGTCGGCGTCGAAGTCGCGAAATACCGTTCCGGTGATGTCGGCCAGTGCGGCCTGCGAGAAGAGCAGGACTAACGCTGCGAGTCCTGTTCTTGTGAAATGCGTCACATTTTGCCGAGACACGCGCGCGCTCCCCGGAAGCCCGTCTGCGGGCTCCCATTCATGGTGAAGACGATTGAGTCGTTGATCCCCTGCGCCGCCGTACGTTTGGTCTGGCTAAACGGTCCCTGGCGGCTCGCTGATCGTCGCAAAACGGCAGCGTAGGGTGGGTTACATCAAGTAACGTGCCAGAAAAAAACTGTGACAGATTGGATGCTTAGCGATTCGTATTCGACCAAAGTCGAATCCACTATTTTTATCCCTACCCGGGAAACCCCTCACGCCTCAAACGTTTACAAACTCAGGCGGAGCTGAACAAAACCACCAAAAAAAAAGCGTTGCGCAAGGTGGCGCCCGCGCGAACGAAAACGGGCCGCAAAGCGGCCCGTCGGGGGATGACACCGGTAGGCGCGACGCGGGTCGCGCGCGGGATCAGAATTCGAACTTGATGCCCTGGGCCAGCGGCAGCGCGTCGGAGTAGTTGATCGTGTTGGTCTGGCGGCGCATGTAGGCCTTCCAGGCGTCCGAACCGGATTCGCGGCCGCCGCCGGTTTCCTTCTCGCCGCCGAACGCGCCGCCGATCTCCGCACCCGAGGTGCCGATGTTGACGTTCGCGATGCCGCAGTCCGAACCCGCCGCCGACAGGAACGCTTCGGCCGACTTCACGTTCTGCGTGAAGATCGACGAGGACAGGCCCTGCGGCACGCCGTTCTGGTAGTCCAGCGCTTCGTCGAGCGATTTGAACGGCATGACATAGAGGATCGGCGCGAAGGTTTCGCTCTGCACGACCTCGTCGCTGTTCTTCAGGCCCGTGATGATGGTCGGCAGCACGAAGTTGCCC
>NZ_DATIGT010000001.1:0-4214 GCF_035481375.1 Tahibacter sp. | reverse complement strand
GGGGGGGGGGGGGATCGCGATCATAGCCCGGCCGAACGCAGTTGGACGCGTCGGGCGAATCCTCGAAAAGGGGCTCTTGAAAGCCCGCACGCGGTACCTATCTCCGGGACCATGGCGCGATGACCGCGCCGCCCCATTCGAGGAGACAGCATGAGCATTTCGCGCAATTACCGCTGGTCGGTTCCGTCCGGTTTCCAGGATGAAATCAAGCAGGCCTTCGAGCGCCTGTTCACGCCCGACGAGTCCGACCAGTCCAACGTCGTGACCAGCCAGTGGACGCCGCGCGTCGACATTCGCGAAGAGGACAAGCGCTTCGTGATTCTCGCCGACATTCCGGGCGTCGATCCGAACGAGATCGAGATCCAGATGGACAAAGGGATTTTGTCGATCAAGGGCGAACGCAAGAGCGACGTCGTCGAGGGCAACGGCGGCAAGCTGAGCCGCAGCGAGCGCACGCACGGCGTGTTTTACCGTCGCTTCGCGCTGCCCGACAGCGCCGATGCGGACGGCATCACCGCGAGCGGCAAGTTCGGCGTGCTCGAGATCTCGATTCCGAAGCGTCCCGAAAGCTCGCCGCGCCGCATCAACATCGCCGCGCACTGATACCGGTTCGCGCCGGCGGTAACCCGGGCCCGTGGCGGAGCGATCCGCCGCGGGTCTGTTCGTTGGAGCGCCGTGCGATTACTGTTGCGCAGCCCGCCCGTCCGGCGCCGCCGGCCGGGCACACGGAATCCGCAAGGTAGAAAGCATGCAGTTCAAGGACTACTACGACACCTTGGGCGTCAAGCCCGACGCGAGCGACGCGGAGATCAAGAGCGCGTTCCGCAAGCTCGCGCGCAAGTATCACCCCGACGTCAGCAAGGAAGCCGGCGCGGAAGACAAGTTCAAGGCCGTCAACGAAGCGTACGAAGCGCTGCGCGATCCGGAGAAACGCCGCGAGTACGACGCGCTGCGCGCGCGCGGCTACAAGCCCGGCGACGAGTTCCAGCCGACGCCGGACTTCGGCGGCTTCGGCGGATTCAGCGGCGGAGGCGGCAACGAAGGTTTCAGCGATTTCTTCGAATCGCTGTTCGGTCGCAGCGGCGCGCGGGCGAACACCGGGCCGCGCCGCGGCCAGGATCTGCGCGCGCATGCGGCGATCGATCTCGAAACCGCGTTCACCGGCGGCACGCAGCGACTCGACCTCAACGGCGAAAAGCTCGACGTGACGATTCCGGCCGGCATTCTTCCGGGACAGACCATCCGTCTGCGCGGCAAGGGACATCCCGGACGCAACGGTGCGCCGGCCGGCGACGTGCTGCTGGAGATCCAGCTGCGCCCGCATCCGCGATTCCAGCTCGACGGTCGCGACGTCACGGTGCGTCTGCCGATAGCGCCCTGGGATGCGGCGCTCGGCGCCGTCGTGAAAGTGCCGACCTTGGCCGGCGATGTCGACCTGAAGATTCCGGCGGGCTCGGATTCCGGCCGCAAGATGCGACTCAAGGGACGCGGCATGCCAGGCAGCGAGACCGGGGACCAGTACGTCGTGCTCGATGTGCGTGCGCCGGCCGCGCACAGCGACGAGCAGCGCGACGCCTATAAACGCCTGCGCGCCGCGTTCGGCAGCTGAGGCCGGCGCAGACGGCGATGCCGCAACGAAAAAGGGAGCCTCGCGGCTCCCTTTTTCGTTCGAACCGCCGCCGGTTACTTCGGCAGCAGCTCGTTGATGACCTTGATCAGCTCGGGTTCGTTGATCGGCTTCGTGACGTAGGCCTTCGCGCCCTGGCGCATGCCCCAGACCTTGTCGGTTTCCTGATCTTTCGTCGTGACGAGGATGATCGGGATATGGCTGGTCTTGGCTTCGCGCGAGATCGTGCGGGTCGCCTGGAAGCCGTTCAAGTTCGGCATCACGACGTCCATGAGGATCAGGTCGGGGATTTCGCGCTTCGCGACTTCGACGCCGGCGGCACCGTCTTCGGCCGTGATGATTTCGTGGCCCATTTTTTCGACGATGCGCTTGAGGCCCAGCAGCTGGGACTGGGAGTCGTCGACGATCAGAATTCGCGCCATGGTTGCTGTATCACCCCTGTAGGCCGCGGTGCGGCTGGGACATTCTACCGGCGGGCGATTGCTTGGCAACTGCCGCATCCGTGTTCCGTCAACGATTTGAAGCGCCGTCGCGGGCCGGAACGGCGGCGGCGCGAAACGTCAGGCGATGTTTACCAGAGTTCGCCCGAGCGAGCCACCCGCGAGCATACCGTCAAAAACCTCCGGCAACGTGTCGAGCGTGACTTCGCGCGTGCAGATCGTGTCGAGCTGTGCCGGTTTCCACTCGCCGGCAAGCCGCTCCCAGATGCGTTCGCGCGTGTGACGCGCGGTGCCGGCCGACGCGATGCCGAGCAGGCTGACGCCGCGGATGATGAACGGCATGACGGTCGTCGCGAGATCGTGCCCGGCGGCGAGGCCGCAGCTCGCGATGTTTCCGTAGGGATGGATCACGCGCGTGAGGCCGGCGAGCATCTCGCTGCCGACGTTGTCGATCGCGCCGGCCCAGCGGCTGGTCTCGAGCGGGCGCTGGCCCCAGTAGAGTTCCTTGCGCGCGATGCACTGTTTCGCGCCGAGGCTGATGAGCCAGTCGAACTGGTCGATCTTGCCGGTGATCGCGTGCGCTTCGTAGCCGGCCTTCGCGAGGATCGCGATCGCGAGCGAGCCGACGCCGCCGCTCGCGCCCGTGACGACGACCGGCCCCATGTCGGGACGCTGTTCGTTCTGCTCCATGCGATAGAGCGACAGCGCCGCCGTGAAGCCGGCGGTGCCCAAGATCATGCTCTCGCGCAAGGTCATGCCCGCGGGCAGCGGGATCGTCCACTGGGCGGGCAGGCGCGCGTATTCGGAATAGCCGCCGTCGCGCGTCTCGCTCAGGCCCGAACCGGTGCAGAGCACGGCATCGCCTTCGCGAAAGCGGTGGTCGGTCGAGGCGACGACGTAGCCGGCGACGTCGATGCCGCCGTTCATCGGGTACTGGCGCAGGATCTTGCCCTTGCCCGTACCGGCGAGCGCGTCTTTGTAGTTGACGCTGGAGTGCGCGACCTTGATGACGACTTCGCCCGGCGAAAGCGCATCGAGCGTCAGCGTTTCGAGGCCGGCGCGATAGCCCTGCGCGTCGTTGTGGATGCGGAAGGCGCGGAAGGTCGAGGCGATGGACATGCGTTCACGGTCCCGGCGATGAAGAGTCGCCTAGTGTGCGCAACCGCGCCGGCACGCACAAATGGCGTACTCGACAACGAGGCGATCAGATGCGCGCCGTCTCGTCGGATTCGAGCAGCACGACCGAAGACATGCGACGGCCGGTTTCGCGCTTGCGCGGCTGCAGCCACGACAGCGCGCGCCACAGCCACGCGAAGGCCGGCTTGCGATTCAGGCGCCAGGCTTCGTCCCAGGTCGAACGGAACTCGACTTCGCGCCAGCCCTGCGGCGCGAAGAACGCGGTGCCTTCGCGCGGGCCGAAGCGGAACGGCGCATTGCCCTGCTGCACGGTGCGGCCCCAGTTCGTCGCGAGAAAGCGCAGCAGCGCCGGCGACGCGAGATCGCTGAGCCACCAGCGCGCGCGGGCGACGTCATGCAGGTCGCGCGAGAGCGCGGTGACGTCGTCGGATTCGAGATAGATCAGCAGACCTTCGGTGATGACGAGGACGGGGCCGTCGGCTGCGGCGGCGCGCGTGAAGACGTCCCGGCGGCGCTGCGCGTCGCGCAGATCGGCGGCGATGAACTCGACGCGGCAGCGCGGTGTCTCGTCCGCCATGTGCGAGCGGAAGTAGTCGACCATCTCGGGCATGTCGACATGGAGCCAGAGCAGATCGGCCGGCAGGTCGAGGCGATAGGGACGTGCGTCGAGGCCCGCGGCAAGGTTGAGCACGGTCTTCGCACCCAGGCGCACGCAGCGCTGCACGATCTCGTCCATGACCGTGACGCGCACGACCAGCGGCCAGGCCATCGAGCGGCCGTTCGGCATCGCTTCGACGATGGCCTCGCCGCGCGCGCCGCCGAGCCGGCGTGCATAGGGATCGCGGAACAGTGCATCGCTGCGCTCGCTTTCGATCGCGCGATAGATCGCGACCCAGAGCGCGGTGTCGGAGACGTTGCGGATCGGCGTTTCGGGATTCATCGCGAGCCGGCGGCAGTGGGCGTCGCGGGATTCTCGCCGGCGTCGCGCCGGCGCGGAAGGGCGAGGGCGG